>NZ_JBQXYF010000099.1:0-205 GCF_052645355.1 Halomonas sp. V046 | reverse complement strand
GCGGCACGGTGCAGGGCAGCTACGGCGTCCTGACGGTCAGCGTCAGCGCTGGCAACTACACCTACAGCTACACCCTCGATGACAACACCACCGAGCACAGCACCCAGGGCACCGACAGCGACGGTATCCAGGACGACTTCGCGGTCACCCTGACCGACAGCGATGGCGACGTTGCGACCACGACCCTCACGATCGATGTGAAGGA
>NZ_JBQXYF010000098.1:0-207 GCF_052645355.1 Halomonas sp. V046 | reverse complement strand
GCTGATGGCGATGCACCTCGCGGTGCAGGCTGTCACGCGTAAAGCCGAAGAGCTCCTGGCCATCCACGGCCATGGCCTGCACGTGGCCGGCGCCATAGCGCAGCCAGCTGATCTGCTGGCCGCTCGGCAGGGTGGTGGTCTCGCGGTTGCCCAGGGCATCGTGGGTGTGGCGGGTGACGCTGCTGTAGCCGCTGCCCCCGGGGAGCC
>NZ_JBQXYF010000097.1:0-231 GCF_052645355.1 Halomonas sp. V046 | reverse complement strand
CGATCGTGGTTACCGACAACGAAGGTGACACCGCCAGCGACAGCCTGGACATCCAGATCCTGGATACCGCGCCGGAGGCCACGGCCGACGCCAACGCCATCAGCGAGGAGACCGCCACGGTCGGCGGTAACGTGATCGAGGGGGCCGCCAACGACGCCGGGGCCGACACCCTGGGGGCCGACCAGACCACCGTCACTGCCGTTTCCAGCGACAATGAGAGTGCCAACACCG
>NZ_JBQXYF010000096.1:0-237 GCF_052645355.1 Halomonas sp. V046 | reverse complement strand
TCACCACGGCCTCGCCGGGGGCATCCCCCTTGCCGCCGGCGATACCGCCAGGCAGGCCATCTTCATCCAGCGTGGTCGCAACCGGTAGCGTACTGGCATCCCCGTCGCTGTCCGGGGTGACCGGGCCGGTGTCGGGGCCGATCGGCAGCATGATGGTCGTGTCGGCCTCGTCGCCGTCGCCGTCCGTCACCGTCAGGGTCACGTCGAGGGTCGGCGTCTGCGGCTCGCCTTCGCCGG
>NZ_JBQXYF010000095.1:0-246 GCF_052645355.1 Halomonas sp. V046 | reverse complement strand
GCCAGGAAGACGACGCGCCGACGGTGACCGTGACCGACACTGACGGTGCGGTGACCGGTGCCGACAACAGCGTGGAAGAGGCCAGCGGTGCTACCGTCACCGGCAGCTTCAGCGTCGGTGGCAGCGCAGGCCTGGCGAGCGTCACCATCGGTGGCGTGGAGCTGGTCGGGGCGGACTTCAGCACCCCGGTGACGATCCCCAATACCGATGGCCAGGGCAGCCTGACCAGCACTGGCTTCGATGCCC
>NZ_JBQXYF010000094.1:0-248 GCF_052645355.1 Halomonas sp. V046 | reverse complement strand
GCCGAACTCGAGCTGAGCTTTGTCTACGGCCAAGCCGGCCTGCTGGAGCGCGTGCTGCGCCACTACCCGGCAAGCGATCACGAGCCCGAGGTGCTCGCCCTCTATGCCCACGACGCCAAGCGTAATCTCGTCTCCCACCGCAATGCGCGCGATCATCAGCGCGAGTATCGCTATTCCCATCACCTGCTGACCCACTACACCGACCTCAATGGCATCGGCGTCGAGCTGACCTGGGACTGGCCGGGCAA
>NZ_JBQXYF010000093.1:0-250 GCF_052645355.1 Halomonas sp. V046 | reverse complement strand
ATGAGAACCTGTGGCACACCGACTTTCGCGTGCCGGGCCTGATCGACGTCGAATGGACACGCTACTACCGCTCGAGCATCGATGAGCTCGATGACAGCGAACTCGGCGCCCGCTGGAGCTCGCCCTATCATCTGCGCTTCGAGCAGCACGGCGGCCAACTGACCTATATCGACGGCCTCAATCGCGCCCTGCCCATCGAGCCCTTGGCCCCCGGCGAGCAGCGCTTTTTGCCGCGCGAGCGCATGACCCT
>NZ_JBQXYF010000092.1:0-253 GCF_052645355.1 Halomonas sp. V046 | reverse complement strand
CGGTAGCATCGGGTGCCGTGGCATTTGCCGGCGCGGATTCGTTATCCGAGGTGTCGGTTTGCGTGACGCCAAGGGCCTCGCCGTCGAGCTGGGGCTCGTCCAGCACCACGCTGAACGTGCCATCGTCACCCACCGTGCCCTGTCCGAGCACGGTGTCGTCCGGGCCGGTCACGGTGACGCTGGCCCCGGGTTCGCCGCTACCGCTGACGGTGGTTCCGTCATCACTCACGACGACATTCGTTGGGGCATCGGG
>NZ_JBQXYF010000091.1:0-255 GCF_052645355.1 Halomonas sp. V046 | reverse complement strand
CGGAAGGCAAGGTCGACCTGCTGGTGACCCTGGACTTTCGCATGTCCACCACCTGCCTGTACTCCGACGTGGTGCTGCCCACCGCGACCTGGTACGAGAAGGACGATCTCAACACCTCGGACATGCACCCCTTCATCCACCCGCTGACCGCGGCCACCGACCCGGCCTGGGAAGCGCGTAGCGACTGGGACATCTACAAGGGTATCGCCAAGAAGTTCTCCGAGGTCTGCGTTGGTCACCTCGGCGAGGAACCCG
>NZ_JBQXYF010000090.1:0-255 GCF_052645355.1 Halomonas sp. V046 | reverse complement strand
CCAGGGTCGCCCCGGTCAGGGTCAGCGGGCCATCGGCGCCGGCGACGTCATTGGCCAGCACGTCGACGGTGATCGGGGTGTTCTCGTTGATCTCGCCGCCGTCATCGTCGACGGCGTCCGGCACGTCATCCTTCACATCGATCGTGAGGGTCGTGGTCGCAACGTCGCCATCGCTGTCGGTCAGGGTGACCGCGAAGTCGTCCTGGATACCGTCGCTGTCGGTGCCCTGGGTGCTGTGCTCGGTGGTGTTGTCAT
>NZ_JBQXYF010000089.1:0-255 GCF_052645355.1 Halomonas sp. V046 | reverse complement strand
TTCAGCACCCCGGTGACGATCCCCAATACCGATGGCCAGGGCAGCCTGACCATCACCGGCTTCGATGCCCAGAGCGGCACCTTCCAGTAC
The DNA here is from genome assembly GCF_052645355.1 of Halomonas sp. V046. Taxonomy (NCBI): domain Bacteria; kingdom Pseudomonadati; phylum Pseudomonadota; class Gammaproteobacteria; order Oceanospirillales; family Halomonadaceae; genus Halomonas; species Halomonas sp. V046. Next base: position 165 of record NZ_JBQXYF010000089.1, on the reverse strand, counting down.
AGCTACACCGAGACCGGTGGTGCGGCGAGCCACAACGCCGCGGATGACAATGTCGTCGACAGCTTTGCGATCGTGGTTACCGACAACGAAGGTGACACCGCCAGCGACAGCCTGGACATCCAGATCCTGGATACCGCGCCGGAGGCCACGGCCGACGCCAACGCC
>NZ_JBQXYF010000088.1:0-255 GCF_052645355.1 Halomonas sp. V046 | reverse complement strand
CGCTACGGCTACGACCCGCTGGGGCGGTTGCGTCAGGCCGTCTCGCCCACCCACGACGAACGCTTCGCCTTCGACCCCGCAGGCAACCTGGTGGACCCCGACGATAGCACCGGCAAGAACGAGGGCACGGACAAGAACGAGGACAGCTCCCTGGCGACGCGCTGGGCCAGCGGCCGAGAAACCGGTCAGCGCAGCTGGGTCGACTACCCCAACGCCCCCAAGCTGTCGCCGGCCATGGGCAACCTGCTCAAGCGC
>NZ_JBQXYF010000087.1:0-255 GCF_052645355.1 Halomonas sp. V046 | reverse complement strand
GTGACATCGTGACCGGTACCTGGGGCGTGGAAGGCGGTGCGGATGGCGCCTCGCCGCCGGTGATTCGTGTGCCGGGAGATGTCACGCCGTATGCCCCGGGAGATCCGATCGATACCGGTCACGGCATCCTGGTGGTCGACCCGGACGGTACCTGGACCTTTACCGCCGACCCCGGCGAAGGCGAGCCGCAGACGCCGACCCTCGACGTGACCCTGACGGTGACGGACGGCGACGGCGACGAGGCCGACACGACCA
>NZ_JBQXYF010000086.1:0-255 GCF_052645355.1 Halomonas sp. V046 | reverse complement strand
AGAGCCACTCGTCGGTGAGCTTGGAGACCTCGGCGTAGTCCGGGGTGATGGAGACCGTCTTGGTGCCCTTGTAGCGCACCTCGGTGAAGAAGTGGGCGTCGGGGGTACGGGTCTGGGGCACGTTGGAGCCCCAGGCGATGATGTAGCCGGAGTTGTACCAGTCGGCGGACTCGGGCACGTCGGTCTGCTCGCCCCAGGTCTGGGGGCTGGCCGGCGGCAGGTCACAGTACCAGTCGTAGAACGACAGGCAGACGC
>NZ_JBQXYF010000085.1:0-255 GCF_052645355.1 Halomonas sp. V046 | reverse complement strand
CCAGGGTCGCCCCGGTCAGGGTCAGCGGGCCATCGGCGCCGGCGACGTCATTGGCCAGCACGTCGACGGTGATCGGGGTGTTCTCGTTGATCTCGCCGCCGTCATCGTCGACGGCGTCCGGCACGTCGTCCTTCACATCGATCGTGAGGGTCGTGGTCGCAACGTCGCCATCGCTGTCGGTCAGGGTGACCGCGAAGTCGTCCTGGATACCGTCGCTGTCGGTGCCCTGGGTGCTGTGCTCGGTGGTGTTGTCAT
>NZ_JBQXYF010000084.1:0-255 GCF_052645355.1 Halomonas sp. V046 | reverse complement strand
CACCCGCCACGATGCTCGGCATGTCATCGTCGACTACCACCGTCAGGGTGCCCTTCGCCGTGGTTCCGTCACCGTCGGTCAGGGTGTAGGTGAACGTCAGGTCGATGTCGTCCTCGCTGGTCGCGTCGGAGTGATCGAGGCCCTGGTGCAGGGTCGCTTCATACGTGCCACTGTCGACGTCGGTAACCCTCACCGTCAGCACCGGCGCTCCCGTCTCGTCGGTCGCCTCAAGCACCAGACCGTCATCGGAGACCC
>NZ_JBQXYF010000083.1:0-255 GCF_052645355.1 Halomonas sp. V046 | reverse complement strand
GCCAGGAAGACGACGCGCCGACGGTGACCGTGACCGACACTGACGGTGCGGTGACCGGTGCCGACAACAGCGTGGAAGAGGCCAGCGGTGCTACCGTCACCGGCAGCTTCAGCGTCGGTGGCAGCGCGGGCCTGGCGAGCGTCACCATCGGTGGCGTGGAGCTGGTCGGGGCGGACTTCAGCACCCCGGTGACGATCCCCAATACCGATGGCCAGGGCAGCCTGACCATCACCGGCTTCGATGCCCAGAGCGGCA
>NZ_JBQXYF010000082.1:0-255 GCF_052645355.1 Halomonas sp. V046 | reverse complement strand
AGTTCGAAAACACCTTCATGATGTACCTGCCGCGCCTGTGCGAGCACTGCCTGAACCCGGCCTGCGTGGCGTCGTGCCCGAGCGGTGCGATCTACAAGCGCGAAGAAGACGGCATCGTGCTGATCGACCAGGACAAGTGCCGCGGCTGGCGGATGTGCGTGTCCGGCTGCCCGTACAAGAAGATCTACTACAACTGGAAGACCGGCAAGTCCGAGAAGTGCATCTTCTGCTACCCGCGCATCGAATCGGGCCAGC
>NZ_JBQXYF010000081.1:0-255 GCF_052645355.1 Halomonas sp. V046 | reverse complement strand
ACAGCTACACCGAGACCGGTGGTGCGGCGAGCCACAACGCCGCGGATGACAATGTCGTCGACAGCTTTGCGATCGTGGTTACCGACAACGAAGGTGACACCGCCAGCGACAGCCTGGACATCCAGATCCTGGATACCGCGCCGGAGGCCACGGCCGACGCCAACGCCATCAGCGAGGAGACCGCCACGGTCGGCGGTAACGTGATCGAGGGGGCCGCCAACGACGCCGGGGCCGACACCCTGGGGGCCGACCAGA
>NZ_JBQXYF010000080.1:0-255 GCF_052645355.1 Halomonas sp. V046 | reverse complement strand
CTGGGAGAGCGCCTGCCTTGCACGCAGGAGGTCAGCGGTTCGATCCCGCTAGGCTCCACCACTTCCCGACTGTCATGTTCAAGTTCTAAGCCGTGTGCTTGTCGCTGTCACCAGCGCATCAAGTCTATCGCTTAGGGCTTTTGGCTCTAACGCTCTTTAACAATGTAAATCATGCTGACAAAGTAAGATACGTTTCAAGCGTATCCGGCAATTGTCGTGCGTCATCGATTGACAGACCCTTTCGGGTTATATGGT
>NZ_JBQXYF010000079.1:0-255 GCF_052645355.1 Halomonas sp. V046 | reverse complement strand
TCCGCCCCGACCAGCTCCACGCCACCGATGGTGACGCTCGCCAGGCCTGCGCTGCCGCCGACGCTGAAGCTGCCGGTGACGGTAGCACCGCTGGCCTCTTCCACGCTGTTGTCGGCACCGGTCACCGTACCGTCAGTGTCGGTCACGGTCACCGTCGGCGCGTCGTCTTCCTGGCCATTAATGGTCAGCGTCAGACGGGTGCTGCTGGTGTCGTTGTCGGCATCGGTCAGGGTGTAGCTGAACACCTCGGTGACC
>NZ_JBQXYF010000078.1:0-255 GCF_052645355.1 Halomonas sp. V046 | reverse complement strand
GGCAATTGTCGTGCGTCATCGATTGACAGACCCTTTCGGGTTATATGGTCAAGCGATGAAGCGCATACGGTGGATGCCTAGGCAGTCAGAGGCGATGAAAGACGTGGAAGCCTGCGATAAGGTTCGGCGAGGTGGCAAACAACCTGTGACCCGGACATTTCTGAATGGGGAAACCCACCCAAGGTAACTTGGGTATCCCACACTGAATACATAGGTGTTGGGAGGCGAACCAGGGGAACTGAAACATCTAAGTAC
>NZ_JBQXYF010000077.1:0-263 GCF_052645355.1 Halomonas sp. V046 | reverse complement strand
GACGTGCCGGACGCCGTCGACGATGACGGCGGCGAGATCAACGAGAACACCCCGATCACCGTCGACGTGCTGGCCAATGACGTCGCCGGCGCCGATGGCCCGCTGACCCTGACCGGGGCGACCCTGGATGACCCGACCCAAGGGTCGGTGACCTTCAACGCCGCCGATGGCACGGTGACCTTCACCCCGGCGGATGGCTTCGACGGCGAGGCCGTGATCAGCTACAGCGTGGTCGATGCCGACGGTGATACCGACAGCGCCAC
>NZ_JBQXYF010000076.1:0-266 GCF_052645355.1 Halomonas sp. V046 | reverse complement strand
CCCAAGGGTCGGTGACCTTCAACGCCGCCGATGGCACGGTGACCTTCACCCCGGCGGATGGCTTCGACGGCGAGGCCGTGATCAGCTACAGCGTGGTCGATGCCGACGGTGATACCGACAGCGCCACGCTGACGGTGAGCGTGGACGCCACTCCCGAGATCGAGGTCGATCCGGAAGACCCCAACGCCGAAGGCAACAACGAGGTGGACGAGGCGGGGCTTGACGATGGCGGCAGCCAGGCCGCGAGCGATCTCGAGACCACCAGC
>NZ_JBQXYF010000075.1:0-267 GCF_052645355.1 Halomonas sp. V046 | reverse complement strand
CCCTTGCCAGGTGCCGAGGCATCATGCCGAGCACCTGCACGAGCGGCCAGTGGCAACACTAACTCACCGACGCTGATGATCGCAGAAAGGGCGGCGTCCTGGATGCTGGAGTCGGTGGCGAAGGGTGACGAATAGGGTGACGAATAGGGCGGTGTACCCCTTGCCAGGTGCCGAGGCATCATGCCGAGCACCTGCACGAGCGGCCAGTGGCAACACTAACTCACCGACGCTGATGATCGCAGAAAGGGCGGCGTCCTGGATGCTGGA
>NZ_JBQXYF010000074.1:0-268 GCF_052645355.1 Halomonas sp. V046 | reverse complement strand
CCTTGGTCTTCCGGCGGGGGAGTTTTTCACTCCCCTTGTCGTTACTCATGTCAGCATTCGCACTCGTGATACCTCCAGCAGACTTCTCAATCCACCTTCATCGGCTTACACGACGCTCCTCTACCGCTCGTCATTCGACGAACCCGTAGCTTCGGTACCTGGTTTGAGCCCCGTTACATCTTCCGCGCAGGCCGACTCGACTAGTGAGCTATTACGCTTTCTTTAAAGGATGGCTGCTTCTAAGCCAACCTCCTAGCTGTCTGAGCCT
>NZ_JBQXYF010000073.1:0-275 GCF_052645355.1 Halomonas sp. V046 | reverse complement strand
CCAGCTGGTTGATAGGTCGGGTGTGGAAGCGCTGCAAGGCGTTGAGCTAACCGATACTAATTGTCCGTGAGGCTTGACCATATAACACCCAAAGGGTTTGTGGTCGATGACTCGCCAATTGCCGGATACGAGAAACGTATCGTCAGCCTGATTTATATTGCCTTTTTCGCCTGACGACCATAGCGTGCGGGAACCACCTGATCCCTTGCCGAACTCAGCAGTGAAACCGCTCAGCGCCGATGGTAGTGTGGGGTCTCCCCATGTGAGAGTAGGTC
>NZ_JBQXYF010000072.1:0-297 GCF_052645355.1 Halomonas sp. V046 | reverse complement strand
GCTCAAGGTACTGCTGCCGTCCCTTGCCGATGACTGAGGTCGGTGCCTGAACCGGGGAACCGAGGCAAAAACGCGAGCGGGGCGGGGCAGGGCGTGGAAGAGGCGGTGCCGCTTTCCACAAGAGCTTTGAGCGGATCCTGATCGAAACGTCGCTCAAGCACACCGGAGGTCGCAAGGGCGAAGCCGCGGAGCTTTTGGGATGGGGGCGCAATACGCTGACCCGCAAGCTCAAGGTACTGCTGCCGTCCCTTGCCGATGACTGAGGTCGGTGCCTGAACCGGGGAACCGAGGCAAAAA
>NZ_JBQXYF010000071.1:0-327 GCF_052645355.1 Halomonas sp. V046 | reverse complement strand
AGATGATCTTGCGCGGCTGGGCGACCACGTCACGGAAGCGAATCTTCTCCTCTTCCTTGGGGTGGGCGAGGTGGGTGTGATCGCGTCCGGTGATCTTGGACAGCGCCTCCCAGGCCTTGACCGCCACCTGACCGTTGGTCTCGGGGGCCAGCGCCAGGATCATTTCGGCGGCGTCGATGGCGCTGTCGATGCGCGGCTGGCCCTTGGCCGGGCCCTCGAGCTTGACGTGGTTGAGCCCGCGCAGCAGCTCGACTTCCTTGTCGGTGTTCCAGCCGATGCCCTTGCCGCCGTTGCCGATGCTCTCGAGCAGCGGGCCGACGGAGGTAA
>NZ_JBQXYF010000070.1:0-333 GCF_052645355.1 Halomonas sp. V046 | reverse complement strand
CAGACAGCCACACGATGGGGCCACCGCGAGACAGCGTCTGCATCAGCAGGTTGTCGGAGTAGGTCGAGTGGATGCCCCACTTCTGGTGCGGGGTGATCCAGTTCAGGGCGATCTCGGGGTTGCCGTTGGGCCGCGGCATCTCCATCGACTCGGTGGCCTTGGTGTTGATCGGCGGGCGATACACCAACAGGCTCTCGCCGAAGTCCCGCATCCAGGCATGGTCCTGGTAGAACTGCTGGCGGCCGGACACGGTGCGCCACGGAATCATCTCGTGGACGTTGGTGTAGCCGGCGTTGTAGGACACGTGCTCGTCCTCGAGGCCAGACCAGGTCG
>NZ_JBQXYF010000069.1:0-348 GCF_052645355.1 Halomonas sp. V046 | reverse complement strand
GTAATCTCGTCTCCCACCGCAATGCGCGCGATCATCAGCGCGAGTATCGCTATTCCCATCACCTGCTGACCCACTACACCGACCTCAATGGCATCGGCGTCGAGCTGACCTGGGACTGGCCGGGCAAAACCGACGGCGCCCTGCCCTCCGCCCACGAAGCGCGCTGCGTGCGCAACCGTCTGGACGACGGCAGCGAAGACACCCGCTTCGAGTACCACCGTGAGCTGTGGTACACCCGCGTCACCGACGCCGGCGGCGTGGTCACGATCTATCGCTACAACTACCACAACGAGATCGAGTCGATCACCCACCCCTACCATCCGGCACTTGGCAGCGAGCACTGGCGCT
>NZ_JBQXYF010000068.1:0-348 GCF_052645355.1 Halomonas sp. V046 | reverse complement strand
GTAATCTCGTCTCCCACCGCAATGCGCGCGATCATCAGCGCGAGTATCGCTATTCCCATCACCTGCTGACCCACTACACCGACCTCAATGGCATCGGCGTCGAGCTGACCTGGGACTGGCCGGGCAAGGCCGACGGCGCCCTGCCCTCCGCCCACGAAGCGCGCTGCGTGCGCAACCGTCTGGACGACGGCAGCGAAGACACCCGCTTCGAGTACCACCGCGAGCTGTGGTACACCCGCGTCACCGACGCCGGCGGCGTGGTCACGATCTATCGCTACAACTACCACAACGAGATCGAGTCGATCACCCACCCCTACCATCCGGCACTTGGCAGCGAGCACTGGCGCT
>NZ_JBQXYF010000067.1:0-352 GCF_052645355.1 Halomonas sp. V046 | reverse complement strand
CGGCCAGGGTCAGCTTCTTGGCCGGCAGGTGGTGGTGCAGCACCTCGTTGCCGTCGACGTGGGGGAAGTGCTCGTGCTTGACGCCGCCGAAGTAGGGGAAGGCGACTCGGGCCACGCTGTCGTGGGCGGTGTTAAGGCTCAGGCGCAGCGAGATGTCCTTGCCGTCGGCGTCCAGCGGCTCGAGGTTCCACTTGCCGCTGTTTTTGCCACTCTTGCCGCTGCTCTCGCCGTCGTTCTCGCCCCAGCGAAAGCCGATGGAGCCGCGCGGCACCACCAGCTGGTCGCGGGTCTCGTCCCAGGCCACCGTCTTCCACTCGGGGTTGTTGTCCTGGCCGAGGTTGGCGTCGAAGTC
>NZ_JBQXYF010000066.1:0-359 GCF_052645355.1 Halomonas sp. V046 | reverse complement strand
CACCCCGGCGGATGGCTTCGAGGGCGAGGCCGCGATCACCTACAGCGTGGTCGATGCCGACGGTGATACCGACAGCGCCACGCTGACGGTAACCGTGGACGCCACTCCCGAGATCGAGGTCGATCCGGAGGAGCCCAACGCCGAAGGCAACAGCCAGGTGGACGAGGCGGGGCTTGACGATGGCGGCAGCCAGGCCGCGACCGATCTCGAGACCACCAGCGGCTCGCTGAACATCGATACCGGCTCCGACAGCGTCGGCAGCCTGGTGCTGAAGGACAAGGACGGCAACGACGTCAACGTCACCAACGGCGGCACGGTGCAGGGCAGCTACGGCGTCCTGACGGTCAGCGTCAGCGCCG
>NZ_JBQXYF010000065.1:0-359 GCF_052645355.1 Halomonas sp. V046 | reverse complement strand
AAGTACATCCATTACTACAACCACGAACGCATCCGCCTGAAACTAAAAGGCCTGAGCCCCGTACAGTACAGGACTCAGGCCTTGGGCGCCGGCTGAGTGAACCGTCCAACTATTGGGGGTCAGCTCAACCGCACCGAGGTCCTTTTCGTTCGGCGCGGCCCCACCAATAAAAAGCGGGGTCTGCCCCATACATGCAAAAAAGCCCAACTCCTCTCGGAATTGGGCTTCTTCTGAATAAGTGCCTGACGATGACCTACTCTCACATGGGGAGACCCCACACTACCATCGGCGCTGAGCGGTTTCACTGCTGAGTTCGGCAAGGGATCAGGTGGTTCCCGCACGCTATGGTCGTCAGGCGA
>NZ_JBQXYF010000064.1:0-361 GCF_052645355.1 Halomonas sp. V046 | reverse complement strand
CGCTGACCCGCAAGCTCAAGGTACTGCTGCCGTCCCTTGCCGATGACTGAGGTCGGTGCCTGAACCGGGGAACCGAGGCAAAAACGCGAGCGGGGCGGGGCAGGGCGTGGAAGAGGCGGTGCCGCTTCTCCACAAGAGCCTTGAGCGGATCCTGATCGACACGTCGCTCAAGCACACCGGAGGCCGCAAGGGCGAAGCCGCGGAGCTTTTGGGATGGGGGCGCAATACGCTGATCCGCAAGCTCAAGGTACTGCTGCCGTCCCTTGCCGATGACTGAGGTCGGTGCCTGAACCGGGGAACCGAGGCAAAAACGCGAGCGGGGCGGGGCAGGGCGTGGAAGAGGCGGTGCCGCTTTCCACAA
>NZ_JBQXYF010000063.1:0-369 GCF_052645355.1 Halomonas sp. V046 | reverse complement strand
GGGTGCTGGAGCGAACCAGCGAGGTGCCCGGCCACCACCGGACCCACACCACCTTCGCCTACGACGCCCAAGGGCGCCTGGTGCGCGCGGCCAATCTCGACAGCGAGACTCGCTTTCACTTCGACGGCGAAGACAACCTGATCGCCGAGGTCCAGCGCCACCGGCTCCCCGGGGGCAGCGGCTACAGCAGCGTCACCCGCCACACCCACGATGCCCTGGGCAACCGCGAGACCACCACCCTACCGAGCGGCCAGCAGATCAGCTGGCTGCGCTATGGCGCCGGCCACGTGCAGGCCATGGCCGTGGATGGCCAGGAGCTCTTCGGCTTTACGCGTGACAGCCTGCACCGCGAGGTGCATCGCCATCAGC
>NZ_JBQXYF010000062.1:0-374 GCF_052645355.1 Halomonas sp. V046 | reverse complement strand
CGACAGCGGCGGCACGTACCAGACCATCGGCAGGGTGCGATACTCCGGGTGCAGCGGCAGGGCCAGCTGCCAGTCCATGGCCAGCTTGTAGACCGGCGACTCCTGGGCGGCCTTGATCACGTTGTCGGTGATGCCGTCGCGCTTGGCCTGGGCGATGACCTCGGGATCATGCGGATCGAGGAAGATCTCGCACTGGCGCTTGTACAGGTCGCGCTCGTCTTCGGAGGCTGCCACTTCTTCGATACGGTCGGCGTCATACAGCAGCACGCCAAGGTAGCGAATGCGCCCGACGCAGGTCTCCGAACACACCGTCGGCTGGCCCGATTCGATGCGCGGGTAGCAGAAGATGCACTTCTCGGACTTGCCGGTCTTCC
>NZ_JBQXYF010000061.1:0-375 GCF_052645355.1 Halomonas sp. V046 | reverse complement strand
GTGGCGCTGTCGGTATCACCGTCGGCATCGACCACGCTGTAGCTGATCACGGCCTCGCCGTCGAAGCCATCCGCCGGGGTGAAGGTCACCGTGCCATCGGCGGCGTTGAAGGTCACCGACCCTTGGGCCGGGTCATCCAGGCTCGCCCCGGTCAGGGTCAGCGGGCCGTCGGCGCCGGCGACGTCATTGGCCAGCACGTCGACGGTGATCGGGGTGTTCTCGTTGATCTCGCCGCCGTCATCGTCGACGGCGTCCGGCACGTCATCCTTCACGTCGATCGTGAGGGTCGTGGTCGCGACGTCGCCATCGCTGTCGGTCAGGGTGACCGCGAAGTCGTCCTGAATACCGTCGCTGTCGGTGCCCTGGGTGCTGTGC
>NZ_JBQXYF010000060.1:0-384 GCF_052645355.1 Halomonas sp. V046 | reverse complement strand
AGGCTCAGACAGCTAGGAGGTTGGCTTAGAAGCAGCCATCCTTTAAAGAAAGCGTAATAGCTCACTAGTCGAGTCGGCCTGCGCGGAAGATGTAACGGGGCTCAAACCAGGTACCGAAGCTACGGGTGTGTTCGCATCACTTAAGATCATTGCACGTGTTATCGCTTGTCATGGCAACGCCATGACCAAGCGCGTCCCGAACGTCGATTCGGGCACGAGTGTGGATGACACCACAGTGGTTTTAAGGATGCGAACACGCGGTAGAGGAGCGTCGTGTAAGCCGATGAAGGTGGATTGAGAAGTCTGCTGGAGGTATCACGAGTGCGAATGCTGACATGAGTAACGACAAGGGGAGTGAAAAACTCCCCCGCCGGAAGACCAAGG
>NZ_JBQXYF010000059.1:0-409 GCF_052645355.1 Halomonas sp. V046 | reverse complement strand
ACAGCTGGCAACGCCTGCCCGGGAAGGACGTTGCCCCTGACGCAAGACGCCGCCAGACCAAGCGCCAATGGCACTACGCCGACAATGGCCTGCTGACGGCCACCGACGACAGCCTGCGCGGCACCACTCGCTACGGCTACGACCCGCTGGGGCGATTGCGTCAGGCCGTCTCGCCCACCCACGACGAACGCTTCACCTTCGACCCCGCGGGCAACCTGGTGGACCCCGACGATAACGCCGGCAAGAACGAGGGCAAGAACGAGGGCACGGACAAGAACGAGAACAGCTCCCTGGCGACGCGCTGGGCCAGCGGCCGAGAAACCGGTCAGCGCAGCTGGGTCGACTACCCCAACGCCCCCAAGCTGTCGCCGGCCATGGGCAACCTGCTCAAGCGCTACGCCGGCACCCA
>NZ_JBQXYF010000058.1:0-411 GCF_052645355.1 Halomonas sp. V046 | reverse complement strand
GCGACACCAGTGACGCGGTCTTTACCGTCACCGTGGCGGAGGACTCCGAGCCGACCATCAGCGTGCCGGACACGAGTCCGGGTACCGCCGGTGGCCAGTTCAGCGTCAGCGAGTCGGGCCTTGAGGGCGGCAGCGCCGACGGCAGCAACAGCCAGACCACCACCGGGACGCTCGCTATCACCACCGGTGGTGACACCCTGCAGTCGCTGGTGATCAACGGCGTCAACGTGACCGCCGGTGGCACGGTGACCGGTGACTACGGCACCTTGACCGTGACCGAAAGTGACGGCGAATACAGCTGGTCCTACACGCTGGACGGCAACACCGAAGACCACACGGAACAGGGCACCGGGGCCGATGGCCTGCAGGATGCCTTCGCGATCACCGTGACCGACAGCGATACGGATACGG
>NZ_JBQXYF010000057.1:0-444 GCF_052645355.1 Halomonas sp. V046 | reverse complement strand
CCGAACTCAGCAGTGAAACCGCTCAGCGCCGATGGTAGTGTGGGGTCTCCCCATGTGAGAGTAGGTCATCGTCAGGCACTTATTCAGAAGAAGCCCAATTCCGAGAGGAGTTGGGCTTTTTTGCATGCATGGGGCAGACCCCCCTTTTTTATTCGTGGGGCCGCACTGCGTGCGGTCCGGCCACTCGCAAGCTCGTGTCGTTCGTCCCCCCTTGCGGCGATGCCGCAAACCCGCGGTGGGACTCACCCCCATGTGAGAGTAGCCGGAGGGCCGGCCCGTCCGTCAGGCACTTATTATGAAAAGCCCGATTATCGAGAGTGAGCTGACCCCCAATAGTTGGACGGTTCACTCAGCCGGCGCCCAAGGCCTGAGTCCTGTACTGTACGGGGCTCAGGCCTTTTAGTTTCAGGCGGATGCGTTCGTGGTTGTAGTAATGGATGTACT
>NZ_JBQXYF010000056.1:0-465 GCF_052645355.1 Halomonas sp. V046 | reverse complement strand
CTTCTTCGCGCTTGTAGATCGCACCGCTCGGGCACGACGCCACGCAGGCCGGGTTCAGGCAGTGCTCGCACAGGCGCGGCAGGTACATCATGAAGGTGTTTTCGAACTGGCCGTAGATGTCCGCCTGGATCTTGTCGAAGTTGGCGTCCTTGCGCCGCTTGGCGAACTCGGTGCCGAGAATCTCTTCCCAGTTCGGGCCCCACTCGATCTTGTCCATGCGCTGGCCGGAAATCAGCGAGCGCGGGCGGGCCACCGGCTGGTGGCGTCCCTTCTTGGCCTGGTGCAGGTGCTGATAGTCGAAGGTGAACGGCTCGTAGTAGTCGTCGATCTCCGGCAGATCGGGGTTGGCGAAGATGTTCGCCAGCACCCGCCACTTGCCGCCGATGCGCGGCTCGATAGTGCCGTCATCACGCCGTAGCCAGCCGCCTTTCCAGCGCGCCTGGTTCTCCCACTCCTTGGGATAGC
>NZ_JBQXYF010000055.1:0-504 GCF_052645355.1 Halomonas sp. V046 | reverse complement strand
GATTACGCTTGGCGTCGTGGGCATAGAGGGCGAGCACCTCGGGCTCGTGATCGCTTGCCGGGTAGTGGCGCAGCACGCGCTCCAGCAGGCCGGCTTGGCCGTAGACAAAGCTCAGCTCGAGTTCGGCGCCGTCGCTAATCGCGGCCAGCCGGCCCTGGCGGTAGCTCAGGGTCAGGGCGCGGCCGTCGCGCTCGCGCCGCTCGACCAGGCGGAAGTGGACCCGGTCGGCGCGTGAATCGGCGCTTGCATCGCCCCCGGTATCGCTCCTGACATCACTCCTGGTATCGACCCCGGCATCGACGCCCGCCATGCGCCGATAGCGCTCGCGGCTGCCGTCCAGGTAGGTCAGCTCATAGGTATCGCCATCGGGGTGGGCTAGGGTCATGCGCTCGCGCGGCAAAAAGCGCTGCTCGCCGGGGGCCAAGGGCTCGATGGGCAGGGCGCGATTGAGGCCGTCGATATAGGTCAGTTGGCCGCCGTGCTGCTCGAAGCGCAGATGATAGG
>NZ_JBQXYF010000054.1:0-508 GCF_052645355.1 Halomonas sp. V046 | reverse complement strand
CCCGATGCCCCAACGAATGTCGTCGTGAGTGATGACGGAACCACCGTCAGCGGTAGCGGCGAACCCGGGGCCAGCGTCACCGTGACCGGCCCGGATGACACCGTGCTCGGACAGGGCACGGTGGGCGACGATGGCACGTTCAGCGTGGTGCTGGACGAGCCCCAGCTCGACGGCGAGGCCCTTGGCGTCACGCAAACCGACGCCTCGGATAACGAATCCGCGCCGGCAAATGCCACGGCACCCGACACTACTGCGCCGGATGCCCCAACGAATGTCGTCGTGAGTGATGACGGAACCACCGTCAGCGGTAGCGGCGAACCCGGGGCCAGCGTCACCGTGACCGGCCCGGATGACACCGTGCTCGGACAGGGCACGGTGGGTGACGATGGCACGTTCAGCGTGGTGCTGGACGAGCCCCAGCTCGACGGCGAGGCCCTCGGCGTCACGCAAACCGACGCCTCGGATAACGAATCCGCGCCGGCAAATGCCACGGCACCCGATGCTACCG
>NZ_JBQXYF010000053.1:0-523 GCF_052645355.1 Halomonas sp. V046 | reverse complement strand
GGCCATCGTAGGCGTACTGGGCCTGGGTCACGGGCACGGCATCGTCGCCGGCGGCGGGGGCCTGGTGGTAGAGGCTGGCCTCGGTCAGCCGGTGCTCGGCGTTGTACTGGTAGTGCCAGGTGTGGCCGTTGGGCGCGATGCGCCGGGTCAGGTTGCCGAAGGCGTCGTAGTGGTAGTGGGTGCCGGCGTAGCGCTTGAGCAGGTTGCCCATGGCCGGCGACAGCTTGGGGGCGTTGGGGTAGTCGACCCAGCTACGCTGACCGGTTTCTCGGCCGCTGGCCCAGCGCGTCGCCAGGGAGCTGTTCTCGTTCTTGTCCGTGCCCTCGTTCTTGCCGGTGCTATCGTCGGGGTCCACCAGGTTGCCCGCGGGGTCGAAGGCGAAGCGTTCGTCGTGGATGGGCGAGACGGCCTGACGCAACCGCCCCAGCGGGTCGTAGCCGTAGCGGGTGGTGCCGCGCAGGCTGTCGTCGGTGGCCGTCAGCAGGCCATTGTCGGCGTAGTGCCATTGGCGCTTGGTCTGGCG
>NZ_JBQXYF010000052.1:0-529 GCF_052645355.1 Halomonas sp. V046 | reverse complement strand
AAACGTATCTTACTTTGTCAGCATGATTTACATTGTTAAAGAGCGTTAGAGCCAAAAGCCCTAAGCGGTAGACTTGATGCGCTGGTGACAGCGACAAGCACACGGCTTAGAACTTGAACATGACAGTTGGGAAGTGATGGAGCCTAGCGGGATCGAAACTCGACTTCTAACATGTAAGGCAGGTGGTTCTTCCAGGTGAACCAAGACCCATTTCTGATAGACCGCTCAACCAGACTAGAGAAGAATGGTGGGTCTGGGCAGATTTGAACTGCCGACCTCACCCTTATCAGGGGTGCGCTCTAACCAACTGAGCTACAGACCCATTCTCGACGACCTCACCCATCTTTCCATAAGGTCAGGGATGAGCTCTAGCCAACTGAGCGACGGACGACGCTGGGTCATAACCCAAACAGTCATTGCTCTTGCTTGATCAGGTAATTCATTGTGAGCACTTACCGACAGTCAGATGACTCGTCGATTAAGGAGGTGATCCAGCCGCAGGTTCCCCTACGGCTACCTTGTTACGACT
>NZ_JBQXYF010000051.1:0-549 GCF_052645355.1 Halomonas sp. V046 | reverse complement strand
GGAAGATCTACGTCAAGAACGGCCTGGTCACCTGGGAAACCCAGCAGACCGACTACCCCCGCACCCGCGCCGACCTGCCCAACCACGAGCCCCGCGGCTGCCCGCGTGGCGCCAGCTACTCCTGGTATCTGTACAGCGCCAACCGCCTGAAGTATCCCTTGATCCGCCAGGAGCTGATCAAGCTGTGGCGCAAGTCCCTCACGGCACATCCCGATCCGGTCGACGCCTGGGCCTCCATCGTCGAAGATCCGATTCTCGCCAATGAGTATAAGAAAGCCCGGGGCATGGGCGGATTCGTCCGTGCCGACTGGGACGAAGTCCAGACCCTGATCGCCGCTTCCAACGTCTATACCGCCAAGCAATACGGTCCCGACCGGGTCATCGGCTTCTCGCCGATTCCGGCCATGTCGATGGTTTCTTATGCCGCCGGCGCCCGCTACCTGTCGCTGATCGGTGGCGTCTGCCTGTCGTTCTACGACTGGTACTGTGACCTGCCGCCGGCCAGCCCCCAGACCTGGGGCGAGCAGACCGACGTGCCCGAGTCCGCCG
>NZ_JBQXYF010000050.1:0-558 GCF_052645355.1 Halomonas sp. V046 | reverse complement strand
CCGCGGCGGTGGACGATGCGGCCAGCGTGGGCGAAGACGCCAGCGCCGCGATCACCGGCGAGGTGCTCGGCAACGATGTCGGCGGCGCCGACGGCAAGTCCTTCGTCGCCTTCGATAGCCCCACGGCCCATTACGGCAGCTTCACCGACAACGGCGATGGCAGCTGGAGCTATCGGGTCGATTCGACCGCTCAAGCGGTGCAGTCGCTGGACACCGGCGAGACGCTGACCGAAACCTTCCGCTACACCCTGACCGACAGCGATGGCAGCACCGACACGGCGACGCTGACGGTGACCATCACCGGCAGTGACGACGGCGCGCCGACGGTGACGATTCCCGATGGTAATGGCAGTGGCAGCGGCGCCGAGGCCGGCCACCACCGCCTGGTGGAAGCCAGCGGCGAGAGCGTCAGCGCGAGCATGACGGTGGGTGCCGAGGCCGGGATTGCCGCGGTCACGGTGGCGGGCAAGGACGTGACGACGGCCAGCGCCACGGCGCCGGTCACGCTGTCCGGCAGCTACGGCACGCTGACGATCACCGGCTTCGACGCGGCCAGCG
>NZ_JBQXYF010000049.1:0-576 GCF_052645355.1 Halomonas sp. V046 | reverse complement strand
ACGACGGCCCCGGCGGCTTCAGCTGGTCGACCAATGGCCTGCCCTCGCTGACCTCACAGGGCGAGTCGCTCGACTATTTTCTGAGCAACAACGGCCACACCCTGACCGCCTTCGACGAAGGCTTCGCTCCGGTGTTCTCCGTTAAGCTGACCAATCAGGCCAGCGGCGCCTACCGGGTGACCTTGTTCCAGCCGCTGGACCACTCAGACCCCACGACCGAAGACGACATCCGCTTCAGCGTCGGCTACACCATCACCGACAGCGACGGCGACAGCGCCGACGGCAGGCTCAATGTGGTGATCGATGATGACACCCCGGTCGCCGCCTCCGACTTCGCCACCACCGACAGCGATACCCCGGTCACCGTCGACGTGCTCGACAACGACCAACTCGGCGCCGACGGCGGCAACCTCACCGCGGCCAACGTCCAGGGCGGATCCAACGTCGGCACGGTCACCACCCAGCCCAATGGCACGGTGACCTTCACCCCCCACCCGAACTTCTCGGGCAATGCCCTGATCACCTACACCGTCACCGACGGCGATGGCGACCCGGTCACCGGCAAGCTCAAGGTCA
>NZ_JBQXYF010000048.1:0-608 GCF_052645355.1 Halomonas sp. V046 | reverse complement strand
ACGAAGGCGAGCAGATCACCACCTTCACCCGCGACAACCTTGGCCGGGTGCTGGAGCGAACCAGCGAGGTGCCCGGCCACCACCGGACCCACACCACCTTCGCCTACGACGCCCAAGGGCGCCTGGTACGCGCGGCCAACCTCGACAGCGAGACTCGCTTTCACTTCGACGGCGAAGACAACCTGATCGCCGAGGTCCAGCGCCACCGGCTCCCCGGGGGCAGCGGCTACAGCAGCGTCACCCGCCACACCCACGACGCCCTGGGCAACCACGAGACCACCACCCTGCCGAGCGGCCAGCAGATCAGCTGGCTGCGCTATGGCGCCGGCCACGTCCAGGCCATGGCCGTGGATGGCCAGGAGCTCTTCGGCTTTACGCGCGACAGCCTGCACCGCGAGGTGCACCGCCATCAGCAAGGGCGTGAAACCGAGTCGCGCTATGACCCGGTGGGGCGCCTGATACAGCAGCACAGCTGGCAACACCTGCCCGGGAAGGACGTTGCCCCTGACGCAAGACGCCGCCAGACCAAGCGCCAATGGCACTACGCCGACAATGGCCTGCTGACGGCCACCGACGACAGCCTGCGCGGCACCACCCGCTACGGCTAC
>NZ_JBQXYF010000047.1:0-683 GCF_052645355.1 Halomonas sp. V046 | reverse complement strand
ACCACGATCGCAAAGCTGTCGACGACATTGTCATCCGCGGCGTTGTGGCTCGCCGCACCACCGGTCTCGGTGTAGCTGTACTGGAAGGTGCCGCTCTGGGCATCGAAGCCGGTGATGGTCAGGCTGCCCTGGCCATCGGTATTGGGGATCGTCACCGGGGTGCTGAAGTCCGCCCCGACCAGCTCCACGCCACCGATGGTGACGCTCGCCAGGCCTGCGCTGCCGCCGACGCTGAAGCTGCCGGTGACGGTAGCACCGCTGGCCTCTTCCACGCTGTTGTCGGCACCGGTCACCGTACCGTCAGTGTCGGTCACGGTCACCGTCGGCGCGTCGTCTTCCTGGCCATTAATGGTCAGCGTCAGACGGGTGCTGCTGGTGTCGTTGTCGGCATCGGTCAGGGTGTAGCTGAACACCTCGGTGACCGACTCGTCGCCGTCCAGTCCCTGCACCGCCGGGTTGGTGTTGTCCAGGGCGTAGCTGTAGCTGCCATCGGCGGCGAGGGTCAGGGTGCCGTACTCGCCCTCGATCACCAGATCGCCATCGGCGTTGGTGGTCGCGGTGTTGGCACTCTCATTGTCGCTGGAAACGGCAGTGACGGTGGTCTGGTCGGCCCCCAGGGTGTCGGCCCCGGCGTCGTTGGCGGCCCCCTCGATCACGTTACCGCCGACCGTGGCGGTCTCCTC
>NZ_JBQXYF010000046.1:0-700 GCF_052645355.1 Halomonas sp. V046 | reverse complement strand
GTACTTAGATGTTTCAGTTCCCCTGGTTCGCCTCCCAACACCTATGTATTCAGTGTGGGATACCCAAGTTACCTTGGGTGGGTTTCCCCATTCAGAAATGTCCGGGTCACAGGTTGTTTGCCACCTCGCCGAACCTTATCGCAGGCTTCCACGTCTTTCATCGCCTCTGACTGCCTAGGCATCCACCGTATGCGCTTCATCGCTTGACCATATAACCCGAAAGGGTCTGTCAATCGATGACGCACGACAATTGCCGGATACGCTTGAAACGTATCTTACTTTGTCAGCATGATTTACATTGTTAAAGAGCGTTAGAGCCAAAAGCCCTAAGCGATAGACTTGATGCGCTGGTGACAGCGACAAGCACACGGCTTAGAACTTGAACATGACAGTCGGGAAGTGGTGGAGCCTAGCGGGATCGAACCGCTGACCTCCTGCGTGCAAGGCAGGCGCTCTCCCAGCTGAGCTAAGGCCCCGCTTCCGCTGGACCTTGGCGACGTTTCGCCAGTTTCCCTTCGGTCGAGACCGAAGATGAACGTGCTGTCACCGGCATGACGCCGATGGAGCAGACGGCCCAAACAGTCATTGCTCTTGCTTGATCAGGTAATTCATTGTGAGCACTTACCGACAGTCAGATGACTCGTCGATTAAGGAGGTGATCCAGCCGCAGGTTCCCCTACGGCTACCTTGTTACGACTTC
>NZ_JBQXYF010000045.1:0-701 GCF_052645355.1 Halomonas sp. V046 | reverse complement strand
ACTGGATCACCCCGCACCAGAAGTGGGGCATCCACTCGACCTACTCCGACAACCTGCTGATGCAGACGCTGTCTCGCGGTGGCCCCATCGTGTGGCTGTCTGAGGACGACGCCAAGGCCATCGGCGTGGAGGACAACGACTGGATCGAGCTGTACAACGCCAACGGCGCCGTGGCCGCACGCGCCGTCGTCAGCCAGCGAGTCAAGGTCGGCATGGCGATGATGTACCACGCTCAGGAGCGCATCGTGAACGTGCCGGGCTCCGAGGTCACCGGCACCCGCGGCGGTATCCACAACTCCGTGACCCGGGTCTGCCCCAAGCCGACCCACATGATCGGCGGCTACGGCCAACTGTCCTACGGCTTTAACTACTACGGCACCGTGGGCTCCAACCGCGACGAATTCGTCATCGTGCGGCGTATGAAGCACATCAACTGGCTGGACGGCGAAGGCAATGACGGTTTTCAGGAGGCTGTGAAATGAAGATCCGTTCCCAAGTGGGCATGGTGCTCAACCTCGACAAGTGCATCGGCTGCCATACCTGTTCGGTGACCTGCAAGAACGTCTGGACCAGCCGCGAGGGCGTGGAATACGCCTGGTTCAACAACGTCGAGACCAAGCCCGGCATCGGCTATCCCAAGGAGTGGGAGAACCAGGCGCGCTGGAAAGGCGGCTGGCTACGGCGTGATGACGGCACTATCG
>NZ_JBQXYF010000044.1:0-723 GCF_052645355.1 Halomonas sp. V046 | reverse complement strand
AACCTTATCGCAGGCTTCCACGTCTTTCATCGCCTCTGACTGCCTAGGCATCCACCGTATGCGCTTCATCGCTTGACCATATAACCCGAAAGGGTCTGTCAATCGATGACGCACGACAATTGCCGGACACGCTTGAAACGTATCTTACTTTGTCAGCATGATTTACATTGTTAAAGAGCGTTAGAGCAAAAAGCCCTAAGCGGTAGACTTGATGCGCTGGTGACAGCGACAAGCACACGGCTTAGAACTTGAACATGACTGTTGAAAATATGGTGGAGCCTAGCGGGATCGAACCGCTGACCTCAACACTGCCAGTGTTGCGCTCTCCCAGCTGAGCTAAGGCCCCATAAACTTGACCGGCAAAACGCTTCACCACTTATCTGCCCGAGAATACTTTCGACACGATAAAATGGTGGGCCTGGGCAGATTGAAACAAACCCGACGACCTCACCGCTCTTTATCATCTCGAGGGGTATGCTCTAACCAGACTAGAGAAGAATGGTGGGTCTGGGCAGATTTGAACTGCCGACCTCACCCTTATCAGGGGTGCGCTCTAACCAACTGAGCTACAGACCCATTCTAAAACGCTGGGTCAAAACCCAAACAGTCATTGCTCTTGCTTGATCAGGTAATTCATTGTGAGCACTTACCGACAGTCAGATGACTCGTCGATTAAGGAGGTGATCCAGCCGCAGGTTCCCCTACGGCTACCTTGTTACGACT
>NZ_JBQXYF010000043.1:0-770 GCF_052645355.1 Halomonas sp. V046 | reverse complement strand
CTCGCTGACGCTGAACTGGCCACCGGCGGTACCCGGACTCGTGTCCGGCACGCTGATGGTCGGCTCGGAGTCCTCCGCCACGGTGACGGTAAAGACCGCGTCACTGGTGTCGCCGTCACCATCGGTGATGGTGTAGTCGATCACCGCATCGCCTTCGAAGCCATCGGCCGGGGTAAAGGTGACCTCGCCGGTGTCGGTATCGATCGCGACGCTGCCCTGGCTCGGGTCACGCAGCGTGGCCCCGGTCAGGCTTGCACCATCCGCGCCGGCCTCGTCGTTGGCGAAGACGTCATACGTCACCGCGGTGTCTTCCGCGGTCTCGGTGGCGTCATCGACCGCCGTCGGCACGTCGTCCTGTACCTGGATGGTCAGGCTCGATTCCGCCGTATCCGTATCGCTGTCGGTCACGGTGATCGCGAAGGCATCCTGCAGGCCATCGGCCCCGGTGCCCTGTTCCGTGTGGTCTTCGGTGTTGCCGTCCAGCGTGTAGGACCAGCTGTATTCGCCGTCGATTTCAGTCACGGTCAAGGTGCCGTAGTCACCGGTCACCGTGCCACCGGCGGTGACGTTAACGCCGTTGATCACCAGCGACTGCAGGGTGTCGCCACCGGTGGTGATGGCGAGCGTCCCGGTGGTGGTCTGGCTGTTGCTGCCCTCGGCGCTGCCCCCCTCAAGGCCCGACTCGCTGACGCTGAACTGGCCACCGGCGGTACCCGGACTCGTGTCCGGCACGCTGATGGTCGGCTCGGAGTCCTCCGCCACGGTGACGG
>NZ_JBQXYF010000042.1:0-827 GCF_052645355.1 Halomonas sp. V046 | reverse complement strand
GGCCCGGTCACCCCGGACAGCGACGGGGATGCCAGTACGCTACCGGTTGCGACCACGCTGGATGAAGATGGCCTGCCTGGCGGTATCGCCGGCGGCAAGGGGGATGCCCCCGGCGAGGCCGTGGTGACCACGGGCTCATTGGATTACGCCTTCGGAGAGGATGGCCCGGCAGCGGACGGTGCCTTCGTCTGGTCTGTCGAGGGATTGCCGACGGTGACCAGTGACGGCCAGTCGGTGACATACAGGGTCTCCGATGACGGTCTGGTGCTTGAGGCGACCGACGAGACGGGAGCGCCGGTGCTGACGGTGAGGGTTACCGACGTCGACAGTGGCACGTATGAAGCGACCCTGCACCAGGGCCTCGATCACTCCGACGCGACCAGCGAGGACGACATCGACCTGACGTTCACCTACACCCTGACCGACGGTGACGGAACCACGGCGAAGGGCACCCTGACGGTGGTAGTCGACGATGACATGCCGAGCATCGTGGCGGGTGTGGACGATGACGTGAGCGAGGTCGACGAGGGTGACATCGTGACCGGTACCTGGGGCGTGGAAGGCGGTGCGGATGGCGCCTCGCCGCCGGTGATTCGTGTGCCGGGAGATGTCACGCCGTATGCCCCGGGAGATCCGATCGATACCGGTCACGGCATCCTGGTGGTCGACCCGGACGGTACCTGGACCTTTACCGCCGACCCCGGCGAAGGCGAGCCGCAGACGCCGACCCTCGACGTGACCCTGACGGTGACGGACGGCGACGGCGACGAGGCCGACACGACCATCATGCTGCCGATCGGCCCCGACACCGGCCCGGTCACCCCGGA
>NZ_JBQXYF010000041.1:0-967 GCF_052645355.1 Halomonas sp. V046 | reverse complement strand
CAGTGAAACCGCTCAGCGCCGATGGTAGTGTGGGGTCTCCCCATGTGAGAGTAGGTCATCGTCAGGCACTTATTCTGAAGAAGCCCAATTCCGAGAGGAGTTGGGCTTTTTTGCATGCATGGGGCAGACCCCCCTTTTTTATTCGTGGGGCCGCGCCGAACGAAAATAACCTCGGTGCGGTCCGGCCTGGCTTTTCGTAACGGGGGCTCGTGTCGTTCGTCCCCCTTGCGGCGACGTTGCAAACCCGCGGTGGGGCTCACCCCCATGTGACTCCTCTGTAGGGAACAGGGGAGAACCGCCGCAGGCGGGCCCTGAGGAACGAAGGGCGAGTCTCATGGATGAGACGAGTAGAGTAGCCGGAGGGCCGGCCCGTCCGTCAGGCACTTATTTAGAAGAAGCCCAATTCCGAGAGGAGTTGGGCTTTTTCGTGTATGGGTCGACCCCGCTTTTTATGTGTGGGGCCGCGCCGAAAGCACGAAAAACTTCGGTGCGGTCCGGCCTGGCTTTTCGTAACGGAGGGCTCGTGTCGTTCGTCCCCCTTGCGGCGACGTTGCAACCCCATGTGACTCCTCTGTAGGGAACAGGGGAGAACCGCCGCAGGCCGGCCCTGAGGAACGAAGGGCGAGTCTCATGGATGAGACGAGTAGAGTAGCTGGAGGGCCGGCCCGCCCGTCAGGCAGCTCTCCTGACTTGCAGAAGAAGCCCGATTATCGAGAGATAGTCGGGCTTTATTTTTTTAAAGAGCCGCATGCATGGGCTCTCTATACGGTCAGTCCGCTTTTTAAGGGAAGGAAGAAGTCAGGTTTCAATTTTAGGCCTTGCAAGGACGCTGGCGAGGAGGTAAAGTACGCATCCGCTGCCGGCAACGAGCAAACGTTGCCCGCGGTGATTGGTGGTTCAGGTGGTTGATTTCAAATGGCTTTTTAAGTCGCTTCGATAATCCATCGCTTGACTTCGCAGGCTGCTT
>NZ_JBQXYF010000040.1:0-1010 GCF_052645355.1 Halomonas sp. V046 | reverse complement strand
ACCAGGCGCCCTTGGGCGTCGTAGGCGAAGGTGGTGTGGGTCCGGTGGTGGCCGGGCACCTCGCTGGTTCGCTCCAGCACCCGGCCAAGGTTGTCGCGGGTGAAGGTGGTGATCTGCTCGCCTTCGTGCAGCGCTGCCAGTTGGCCCGCCGCGTCGTAGTGATAGGCCTTGGTGCGGCCATCGAAGCCGCGCTCGGCGACCAGATGACCGCCGCCGTCGTAGCTAAAGTCCCAGCTGTCGCCGTTCTGGTTGACCAGGTGGCGAAGGCGCAGCAGCGGGTCGTAGTGGTAGCTCAGGGTCTGGCCCAGTGGGTCGCGGCGCTCGATGGGCTGATGCTTGGCGTTATAGCGGTAGCGGGTCTGGTGGCCGGCGGGGTCGACGTGGCGGGTCAGGTTGCCTTCACCGTCGTGGTGAAAGGTCTCGACGGCGCCATCGGCGTGCTGGATCGAGCGCGGCAGGCCACCGGCATCCAGTTGGTACTGGGTGTGATGGCCGGCGGCGTCAATCACCTCGCTAAGATGGCCGCGGTGGTCGTAGCGATAGCGGGTGGTCTTGTGCGAGCAGTCGCTGGCACTGACCAGCAGGCCCTGGTCGTTCCAGGCGTAGCGGTAGGTGTTGCCCGCGGCATCGGTCAGGGCCGTGAGCAGGCCGCGCTCGTCGTGGGTAAAGCTCGTCTTGCGCCCGCTGGGGGCGATCTCTTCGGTGGCAAGGCCGCGCGGGTCGAAGCGGGTTCTTCGCGTGCGCCCGTCGGGGTCGGTCACGAGCGCCGGCAGGCCCTGGTCGTCGTACTCGATGCGCGTGGTGAGCCCCTGGGGGTCGGTGACGGCGGTCATTCGCCCTTCGCCGTCGTAGCGATAGCGCGTCGTGCGGCCTTCGCCGTCCCGGTGCTGGGTGAGCCGGCCGTGGGCATCCCAGCGCCAGTGCTCGCTGCCAAGTGCCGGATGGTAGGGGTGGGTGATCGACTCGATCTCGTTGTGGTAGTTGTAGCGATAGATCGTGACCACGCCGCC
>NZ_JBQXYF010000039.1:0-1073 GCF_052645355.1 Halomonas sp. V046 | reverse complement strand
ACCCGTAGCTTCGGTACCTGGTTTGAGCCCCGTTACATCTTCCGCGCAGGCCGACTCGACTAGTGAGCTATTACGCTTTCTTTAAAGGATGGCTGCTTCTAAGCCAACCTCCTAGCTGTCTGAGCCTTCCCACATCGTTTCCCACTTAACCAGGATTTCGGGACCTTAGCTGACGGTCTGGGTTGTTTCCCTTTTCACAACGGACGTTAGCACCCGCTGTGTGTCTCCCACGCTTGCACTCACCGGTATTCGGAGTTTGCCTCGGGTTGGTAAGTCGGGATGACCCCCTAGCCGAAACAGTGCTCTACCCCCGGCGGTGATACGTGAGGCGCTACCTAAATAGCTTTCGAGGAGAACCAGCTATCTCCGGGCTTGATTAGCCTTTCACTCCGATCCACAAGTCATCCAAATCTTTTTCAACAGATCCTGGTTCGGTCCTCCAGTTGATGTTACTCAACCTTCAACCTGCTCATGGATAGATCGCCCGGTTTCGGGTCTATTTCCAGCGACTGGTCGCCCAGTTAAGACTCGATTTCTCTACGCCTCCCCTATACGGTTAAGCTCGCCACTGAAAATAAGTCGCTGACCCATTATACAAAAGGTACGCGGTCACAGAACAAGTCTGCTCCCACTGCTTGTACGCATACGGTTTCAGGATCTATTTCACTCCCCTCTCCGGGGTTCTTTTCGCCTTTCCCTCACGGTACTGGTTCACTATCGGTCAGTCAGGAGTATTTAGCCTTGGAGGATGGTCCCCCCGTCTTCAGTCAAGGTTTCACGTGCCCCGACCTACTCGATTTCACAACACTCAGGTTTCGGTTACGGGACTATCACCCGCTATGGTCAGGCTTCCCAGCCTGTTCACCTACCAGTCATGTTGCTTAAGGGCTGGTCCCCGTTCGCTCGCCGCTACTAGGGGAATCTCGGTTGATTTCTTTTCCTCAGGGTACTTAGATGTTTCAGTTCCCCTGGTTCGCCTCCCAACACCTATGTATTCAGTGTGGGATACCCAAGTTACCTTGGGTGGGTTTCCCCATTCAGAAATGTCCGGGTCACAGGTTGTTTGCCACCTC
>NZ_JBQXYF010000038.1:0-1077 GCF_052645355.1 Halomonas sp. V046 | reverse complement strand
CGGGCAAGGACGTGACGACGGCCAGCGCCACGGCGCCGGTCACGCTGTCCGGCAGCTACGGCACGCTGACGATCACCGGCTTCGACGCGGCCAGCGGCCAGATCGCCTACACCTACACCGCCGATGGGGACGCCGGCGATCATTCGGGCAGTGACCCGGTGCTGGACAGCTTTACGCTGGTGGTGACCGATTATGTCGGCCAGACGCAAAGCGATGACCTGGTGATCAACCTTACCGACACGGGCCCCGCGGCGGTGGACGATGCGGCCAGCGTGGGCGAAGACGCCAGCGCCGCGATCACCGGCGAGGTGCTCGGCAACGATGTCGGCGGCGCCGACGGCAAGTCCTTCGTCGCCTTCGATAGCCCCACGGCACATTACGGCAGCTTCACCGACAACGGCGATGGCAGCTGGAGCTATCGGGTCGATTCGACCGCTCAAGCGGTGCAGTCGTTGGACACCGGCGAGACGCTGACCGAAACCTTCCGCTACACCCTCACCGACAGCGATGGCAGCACCGACACGGCGACGCTGACGGTGACCATCACCGGCAGTGACGACGGCGCGCCGACGGTGACGATTCCCGATGGTAATGGCAGTGGCAGTGGCGCCGAGGCTGGCCACCACAGCCTGGTGGAAGCCAGCGGCGAGAGCGTCAGCGCGAGCATGACGGTGGGTGCCGAGGCCGGGATTGCCGCGGTCACGGTGGGAGGCAAGGACGTGACGACGGCCAGCGCCACGGCGCCGGTCACGCTGTCCGGTAGCTACGGCACGCTGACGATCACCGGCTTCGACGCGGCCAGCGGCCAGATCGCCTACACCTACACCGCCGATGGGGACGCCGGCGATCATTCGGGCAGTGACCCGGTGCTGGACAGCTTCACGCTGGTGGTGACCGATCACGCCGGTCAGACGCAAAGCGATGACCTGGCGATCAACCTCACCGACACCGGCCCCGCGGCGGTGGACGATGCGGCCAGCGTGGGCGAAGACGCCAGCGCCGCGATCACCGGCGAGGTGCTCGGCAACGATGTCGGCGGCGCCGACGGCAAGTCCTTCGTCGCCTTCGATAGCCCCA
>NZ_JBQXYF010000037.1:0-1166 GCF_052645355.1 Halomonas sp. V046 | reverse complement strand
TGCATGTCCGAGGTGTTGAGATCGTCCTTCTCGTACCAGGTCGCGGTGGGCAGCACCACGTCGGAGTACAGGCAGGTGGTGGACATGCGAAAGTCCAGGGTCACCAGCAGGTCGACCTTGCCTTCCGGGGCATCGTCGTGCCAGGTCACTTCCTCGGGCAGCTGTTCGCCCATCTCGCCCAGGTCCTTGCCCTGCAGGCCGTGGCGGGTGCCGAGCAGGTACTTGAGCATGTACTCGTGGCCCTTGCCGGAGGAGCCCAGCAGGTTGGAGCGCCACACGAACAGGTTACGCGGGAAGTTCTGGGCGTTGTCGGGGTCCTCGGCGGCGAAGGCGAGCTTGCCCTGCTTGAGCTGGTCCACGGTGTAGTCGACCGTGGACTGGCCGGCGTCGGCAGCGGCCTTGGCCAGGTGCAGCGGGTTGGTGCCAAGCTGCGGCGCCGATGGCAGCCAGCCCATGCGCTCGGCGCGCACGTTGAAGTCGACCAGGCTGCCGGTGTACTTCTTGGGGTCGGCCAGCGGCGACAGGATTTCCTTGACCTCGAGCTTCTCGAAGCGCCACTGGCTCGAGTGGTTGTAGAAGAACGAGGTGCCGTTCATGTGGCGCGGCGGGCGCTGCCAGTCGAGGCCGAAGGCCAGCGGGGTCCAGCCGGTCTGGGGGCGCAGCTTTTCCTGGCCGACGTAGTGCGACCAGCCACCGCCGGACTGACCGATGCAGCCACACATGACCAGCATGTTGATCAGGCCACGGTAGTTCATGTCCATGTGGTACCAGTGGTTCATCCCGGCACCGACGATGATCATCGAGCGACCGCTGGTCTTGTCGGCGTTGTGGGCGAACTCCCGGGCGATGCGAATGCACTGGGCCGCCGGCACGCCGGTGATCTTCTCCTGCCAGGCGGGCGTATACGGGCGCACCTGGTCGAATGAAGTGGCACCATCGTCTTCGTTGCCCTGGCCGTCCTGGGCGCTGAAGCCACGGTCGATGCCGTAGTTGGCGCACATCAGATCGAACACGGTCACGGCCAGCACTTCACGACCATCGGCCAGGGTCAGCTTCTTGGCCGGCAGGTGGTGGTGCAGCACCTCGTTGCCGTCGACGTGGGGGAAGTGCTCGTGCTTGACGCCGCCGAAGTAGGGGAAGGCGACTCGGGCCACGCTGTCGTGGGC
>NZ_JBQXYF010000036.1:0-1252 GCF_052645355.1 Halomonas sp. V046 | reverse complement strand
TGATCTTACCCAGCAATCGTGGACACCGATCTAAGCGATCATTCGAACCTCGAAGGCCTCAGGGCTGATCATCCCAATCGCACTGTGTCGGCGCTGCCGGTTGTAGTCGACCTCGATATACTCGAATACCTGCCGCCGCATGGCTCCTCGGGTGTCGAAGCGCTCACCATGGATGGCCTCGACCTTGAGGCTGTGAAAGAAGCTTTCGGCACAGGCATTGTCGTAACAGTTGCCCTTGGCGCTCATGCTGCATCGGAGCTTATGGCGCTTGATAAGCTTCTGATAATCCGATGAACAATACTGACTTCCTCGATCAGAGTGGGTAATGACCCCGGTGGGATTCTGACGCTTTGATAGCGCCATCTCGAGTGCTTCACAGACGATATCCGCCTTCATTCGATGACTCATTGCCCAACCGATAATTCGACGAGAAAACAGGTCGATAACAACCGCTAGATACAGCCACCCTTGCTCCGTTCCAAGATAGGTGATGTCACCTACCCATTTCTGGTTGGGGCTCGTTGCCACAAAATCTTGCTTTAGCAGGTTTGGCGCCACTGGCAGGGTGTGTTTGGAGTTCGTTGTCGCTTTGAACTTACGTGCAGCCTTGGCGCGCAGACCCTGCCGCCGCAGGCTTGCAGCAACGGTCTTACGGTTCACCGACAGCCCATTGTCATGTAGGTCCAGGACCAATCTGGGGGCCCCTGAGCGCCCCTTCCGATCGTGATAGGCTTGTGCCACATGCTGGTCGAGGTCCGCTTGCTGGCGGCGTCTGGGTGACGGGTTACCAGCACGTTGTCGCCAAACGTAATAGCCACTGCGGGCGACACCGAATACGGCACACATGTGCCGAATACAGAAGGCCTGACGATGTTGCTGGATGAAGGCGTACTTCACTTCAGGCTTTTCGCGAAGTACACCGCCGCCTTTTTTGTGATGGCCAGTTCCTCCGACACCTCGGCCAACTGGCGCTTGAGGCGCGCATTCTCGTCGGCAAGTGCCTGTTCGCGTTCTGTCACACTTTTCCGCTGCTGGGCTTTGGCGCGCCATTGATAAATCTGGCTGGGCTGTACGCCGAGATCGTGGGCGGCGGTGGCGACACCCACTCGTTCAGCAAGTTGGAGGGCTTCTTCGCGATAGGTATCGGTGTATCGGGCACGTTGCTTTTTCATGAGCGTAGCTGGCTTTGTCATGGTTCACCTCGTTCAGAGTAGTTCCTTAACGGGGTGTCCACCGCTACTGGGTAAGATCA
>NZ_JBQXYF010000035.1:0-1287 GCF_052645355.1 Halomonas sp. V046 | reverse complement strand
CGCCTGGAAGGCGAGCGTGGGCGCACCTGTGGCCAGCTGCGCCTGTTCGCCGGCGTTGTCCGCGCCGGTGAATGGCTCGACGTGCGCATCGACCCGGCCCTGCCGGAGCGCCAGCCGATGCCCCGCGTCGACCTGCGCCAGCGCCACATCGCCCTTGGCCCGGTGGCCGTGTTCGGCGCCAGCAACTTCCCGCTGGCCTTCTCGGTGGCCGGCGGCGACACCGCCTCGGCGCTGGCGGCCGGCTGTCCGGTGATCGTCAAGGCCCACTCCGCCCATCCCGGCACCTCTGAGCTTGTCGGCCGCGCCGTGCAGGCCGCGGTGGCCGAATGCGGCCTGCCCGAAGGCGTCTTCTCGCTGGTCTTCGGTTCCGGCCGTGACGTCGGCCAGGCGCTGGTCGGCGACGCCCGCATCAAGGCGGTGGGCTTCAC
Source organism: Halomonas sp. V046 (assembly GCF_052645355.1). Lineage (NCBI taxonomy): Bacteria > Pseudomonadati > Pseudomonadota > Gammaproteobacteria > Oceanospirillales > Halomonadaceae > Halomonas > Halomonas sp. V046. Next base: position 859 of record NZ_JBQXYF010000035.1, on the reverse strand, counting down.
CGGCTCTCGCGCAGGCGGCACGGCGCTGATGAAGACCGCCCAGAATCGCCCGGAGCCGATTCCGGTCTACGCCGAGATGAGCTCCATCAACCCGGTGTTCGTGCTGCCCGAGGCGCTCAAGGCGCGCGGTGCGACGCTCGGTGAGGCCTTCGTCGGCTCGCTCAACATGGGCGCCGGCCAGTTCTGTACCAACCCGGGGCTGGTGATCGCGGCCCAGGGCGAAGGCCTGGATGCCTTTCTCGACGCGGCCGCCAGCGCGGTCAAGGCAAGCGCCGCCCAGACCATGCTGACGCCGGGCATCTTCGATGCGTACAGCAAGGGCGTGGCGGATCTGGCCGCCAATGATCACGCGCGCGAAGTCGCTCGTGGCAACAAGGGCGAGGGCCCGAACCAGTGCCAGACCGGGCTCTTCGTGGCCAAGGCAGACGACTTCTTGAATGATGAGGCACTGCAGGCCGAGGTCTTCGGTTCCACCTCGCTGGTGGTCGAATGTGCCGACCAGGCCGAGGTCAAGCGTGTCGCCGAGCACCTGGAAGGCCAGCTGACCGCGACCCTGCAGATGGACGATGCGGATCTGGATGCGGCCCGTGCGCTGCTGCCGGCCCTCGAGCGTCGTGCCGGCCGGGTCATGGTCAATGGCTGGCCCACCGGCGTCGAGGTGTGCCACACCATGGTTCACGGCGGCCCGTATCCGGCGACCTCCGACTCGCGCACCACCTCTGTTGGCAGCGCCGCGATCTACCGTTTCCTGCGCCCGGTGTGCTACCAGAACCTGCCCGAGGGCCTGTTGCCCGAAGCGCTGAAAGACGCCAACCCGGCCGGCGTCAGCCGCCTGATGGACGGCAAGCGCGAGGGCTGA
>NZ_JBQXYF010000034.1:0-1444 GCF_052645355.1 Halomonas sp. V046 | reverse complement strand
TGAGCTGACCCCCAATAGTTGGACGGTTCACTCAGCCGGCGCCCAAGGCCTGAGTCCTGTACTGTACGGGGCTCAGGCCTTTTAGTTTCAGGCGGATGCGTTCGTGGTTGTAGTAATGGATGTACTTGTCGAGCCCTTGCTGCAGCTGCTCAATGGTGTCGAACCGGTTCAGGTGGAAATACTCGGCCTTCAGGGTGCCGAAGAAGCTCTCCATGGCGGCATTGTCCAGACAGTTCCCTTTCCGTGACATGCTGCGGAGTATCCGCTTCTCCACCACCAGGCGGCGATAGCTGGGGTGGCGATAATGCCAGCCCTGATCCGTGTGGAGCAGCAGCCGATCCCCTGGCATCAGCCTGCCAAAGGCTTTCTTCAGCATACCCCTCACCAGGTCGAATACCGGGCGTAGTCCTGTCTGGAAGGCAATGATCTCTCCGTTATACAGATCCATGACCGGTGACAGATAAAGCTTCTGGCCATTGACCTTGAACTCGGTGATGTCCGTCACCCACCGTTGATGGGGACGCTGAGCTTGAAACCGACGTTGCAACGTATTGGGAGCGGCGTAACCTTCCGCTCCTCGGTAGGCACGGTATCGCTTGGGGCGAACCAGGGACTTCAAGCCCAGCTGTTGCAACAGCCGCTGGACGGTCTTGTGATTGATCGTCTCACCTGCCTGCCGCAGGACGGCGGTGATACGCCGGTAGCCATAGCGCCCGCTGTGGCGGTCATAGATCGCCCGGATACGCGCCTTCAGAGACGCGTACCGATCGTCAGCACCCAAGGCCTGGACCTGGTAGTAGAACGTGCTGCGTGGCAGCTCAGCCGCACGCAGCAGCAGAGCCAGCGGATGTTCATGCCTTAACCCTTGGACGGTCTGGGCTTTTTGCCCCGCGTCGCCGCCCCTTTCTCCCGGATCAAGGCATCGAGCTTTTTTAGGTAGGCATTCTCGGCACGCAGATACGCCAACTCCTTGAGCAGCTCCTCCTGTGAGCGCTCATCATCAGGCGGGGGTGGTGGGGAAGGCGGCTTCTTGGTCATCGGGCGGCGCCCCTTGCGCTTTGGCTCCAGTGCAGTCAGACCACCACTATGATACTGACGCTCCCATCTGCCAATGGCGCCGCGCTCGCGGATGTCGAACAGGGCCTCCGTCTGACGCCGTGACAAGCCATCTCGCCACATCGTCTCCAGGACCTGCAGCTTGAAAGCCGCGCTGCGGTGCGTGTATTTCTTGCGCACCCCCATGACGCCATGCTGACGGTAGTTGTCCCGCCATGTCCGCACCAGAGAAGGATCCAGGCCATGCTGGCGGGCCACCTCACTCAAGCTGGTGTCACCGTGCAAACACTGCTGTGCCACCAGCAGTTTGAACCACTCGTCGTATCGGTTGCTCATGAAAACACCCCGAAGGTTGGATGTGGGTGTCCAACTTTCGGGGTGCAGTTCA
>NZ_JBQXYF010000033.1:0-1766 GCF_052645355.1 Halomonas sp. V046 | reverse complement strand
ATCCGGCAATTGGCGAGTCATCGACCACAAACCCTTTGGGTGTTATATGGTCAAGCCTCACGGACAATTAGTATCGGTTAGCTCAACGCCTTGCAGCGCTTCCACACCCGACCTATCAACCAGCTGGTCTTGCTGGGTCCTTTAGGAGGCTCAAGGCCTCAGGGAGATCTCATCTTGAAGGAGGCTTCCCGCTTAGATGCTTTCAGCGGTTATCCCGTCCGTACATAGCTACCCGGCGATGCCACTGGCGTGACAACCGGAACACCAGAGGTACGTCCACTCCGGTCCTCTCGTACTAGGAGCAGCGCTTCTCAAATCTCCAACGCCCACGGCAGATAGGGACCGAACTGTCTCACGACGTTCTAAACCCAGCTCGCGTACCACTTTAAATGGCGAACAGCCATACCCTTGGGACCGACTTCAGCCCCAGGATGTGATGAGCCGACATCGAGGTGCCAAACACCGCCGTCGATGTGAACTCTTGGGCGGTATCAGCCTGTTATCCCCGGAGTACCTTTTATCCGTTGAGCGATGGCCCTTCCATACAGAACCACCGGATCACTAGAACCTACTTTCGTATCTGCTCGACGTGTCTGTCTCGCAGTTAAGCACCCTTATGCTCTTGCACTCAATGCACGATTTCCAACCGTGCTGAGGGTACCTTCGTGCTCCTCCGTTACTCTTTGGGAGGAGACCGCCCCAGTCAAACTACCCACCACACACGGTCCTCGATCCGGATAACGGACCTGAGTTAGAACGCCAATGATGCCAGGCTGGTATTTCAAGATTGGCTCCACTCGATCTGGCGACCGAGGTTCAAAGCCTCCCAGCTATCCTACACAAGCAACATCAGCGTCCAGTGTGAAGCTGTAGTAAAGGTTCACGGGGTCTTTCCGTCTAGCCGCGGGTACACAGCATCTTCACTGCGATTTCAATTTCACTGAGTCTCGGGTGGAGACAGCGTGGCCATCATTACGCCATTCGTGCAGGTCGGAACTTACCCGACAAGGAATTTCGCTACCTTAGGACCGTTATAGTTACGGCCGCCGTTTACCGGGGCTTCGATCAAGAGCTTCGCTTGCGCTAACACCATCACTTAACCTTCCGGCACCGGGCAGGCGTCACACCCTATACGTCCGCTTGCGCGTTTGCAGAGTGCTGTGTTTTTAATAAACAGTTGCAGCCACCTGGTATCTTCGACCGCGTCAGGCTCCGGTCGCGAGGACCTTCACCCTAATGCGGCGTGCCTTCTCCCGAAGTTACGGCACCATTTTGCCTAGTTCCTTCACCCGAGTTCTCTCAAGCGCCTTGGTATTCTCTACCTGACCACCTGTGTCGGTTTGGGGTACGGTTCCACAGTATCTGAAGCTTAGAGGCTTTTCCTGGAAGCGTGGCATCGATGACTTCCTGACCGTAGTCAGTTCGTCTCGTCTCTCGGCCTTAAGGATCCGGATTTGCCTAGATCCTCAGCCTACCGACTTTCACCAGGACAACCAACGCCTGGCTCACCTAGCCTTCTTCGTCCCCCCATCGCAATACTGTGAAGTACGGGAATATTGACCCGTTTCCCATCGACTACGCCTTTCGGCCTCGCCTTAGGGGCCGACTCACTCTGCTCCGATTAGCGTAGAACAGAAACCCTTGGTCTTCCGGCGGGGGAGTTTTTCACTCCCCTTGTCGTTACTCATGTCAGCATTCGCACTCGTGATACCTCCAGCAGACTTCTCAATCCACCTTCATCGGCTTACACGACGCTCCTCTACCGC
>NZ_JBQXYF010000032.1:0-1802 GCF_052645355.1 Halomonas sp. V046 | reverse complement strand
GCAGCAAGCGAGACGCGCATCATCGATTGTGGTGCGCCGCTCTTTAACAATTGATCAGGTAATTCATGTGGGCGCTTGCCGATGAGTCAGTGACGAAGTCACTGAAATATCAAGGCAAGCGACTCGTCAAAGAGACGTTTGAACCTTGAGCCAAGTTTGGTGCACTCAATGCACTATCAAGCTTTTAAACTGAAGAGTTTGATCATGGCTCAGATTGAACGCTGGCGGCAGGCCTAACACATGCAAGTCGAGCGGAAACGATCCTAGCTTGCTAGGAGGCGTCGAGCGGCGGACGGGTGAGTAATGCATAGGAATCTGCCCGGTAGTGGGGGATAACCTGGGGAAACCCAGGCTAATACCGCATACGCCCTACGGGGGAAAGCAGGGGATCTTCGGACCTTGCGCTATTGGATGAGCCTATGTCGGATTAGCTTGTTGGTGAGGTAAAGGCTCACCAAGGCTGCGATCCGTAGCTGGTCTGAGAGGATGATCAGCCACATCGGGACTGAGACACGGCCCGAACTCCTACGGGAGGCAGCAGTGGGGAATATTGGACAATGGGCGAAAGCCTGATCCAGCCATGCCGCGTGTGTGAAGAAGGCTTTCGGGTTGTAAAGCACTTTCAGTGAGGAAGAACGCCTTCGGATTAATACTCCGGAGGAAAGACATCACTCACAGAAGAAGCACCGGCTAACTCCGTGCCAGCAGCCGCGGTAATACGGAGGGTGCGAGCGTTAATCGGAATTACTGGGCGTAAAGCGCGCGTAGGTGGCTTGATAAGCCGGTTGTGAAAGCCCCGGGCTCAACCTGGGAACGGCATCCGGAACTGTCAGGCTAGAGTGCAGGAGAGGAAGGTAGAATTCCCGGTGTAGCGGTGAAATGCGTAGAGATCGGGAGGAATACCAGTGGCGAAGGCGGCCTTCTGGACTGACACTGACACTGAGGTGCGAAAGCGTGGGTAGCAAACAGGATTAGATACCCTGGTAGTCCACGCCGTAAACGATGTCGACTAGCCGTTGGGTTCCTAGAGAACTTTGTGGCGCAGTTAACGCGATAAGTCGACCGCCTGGGGAGTACGGCCGCAAGGTTAAAACTCAAATGAATTGACGGGGGCCCGCACAAGCGGTGGAGCATGTGGTTTAATTCGATGCAACGCGAAGAACCTTACCTACCCTTGACATCGAGAGAACTTTCCAGAGATGGATTGGTGCCTTCGGGAACTCTCAGACAGGTGCTGCATGGCTGTCGTCAGCTCGTGTTGTGAAATGTTGGGTTAAGTCCCGTAACGAGCGCAACCCTTGTCCTTATTTGCCAGCACGTAAAGGTGGGAACTCTAAGGAGACTGCCGGTGACAAACCGGAGGAAGGTGGGGACGACGTCAAGTCATCATGGCCCTTACGGGTAGGGCTACACACGTGCTACAATGGCCGGTACAGAGGGTTGCAAGACCGCGAGGTGGAGCTAATCCCAGAAAGCCGGTCTCAGTCCGGATCGGAGTCTGCAACTCGACTCCGTGAAGTCGGAATCGCTAGTAATCGTGAATCAGAATGTCACGGTGAATACGTTCCCGGGCCTTGTACACACCGCCCGTCACACCATGGGAGTGGACTGCACCAGAAGTGGTTAGCTTAACCTTCGGGAGAGCGATCACCACGGTGTGGTTCATGACTGGGGTGAAGTCGTAACAAGGTAGCCGTAGGGGAACCTGCGGCTGGATCACCTCCTTAATCGACGAGTCATCTGACTGTCGGTAAGTGCTCACAATGAATTACCTGATCAAGCAAGAGCAATGACTGTTTGGG
>NZ_JBQXYF010000031.1:0-1828 GCF_052645355.1 Halomonas sp. V046 | reverse complement strand
GATTCGCAGCGGCTTCGACCGGATCGTCGTCGCCGCGGCACGCGGCGCGGCCTGGCTGGTGTTCATCGCCATGGCGATCAGCGTGTTCGAGGTCATCATGCGCTACGGCTTCGACTCGCCGACCTCCTGGGTCCACGAGTCCGTGGTCATGCTGGTGGCCATCAGCTTCTGTCTCGGCGGCCCCGCGGCGCTGGCCTCCAATCGCCATATTCGGGTCAAGGTGCTGTACGACGCCGTCGGCCCGCGCTGTCGCCTGTGGCTCGACCGCTTCAACGACCTGGTCACCTTCGGCTTCTGCCTGGGCATGTCCTACGCCGCCTACGTGATGTTCTGGAGCGCCTCCCACAACCCCATGGGCGAGTGGAGCCTTGAGCGCTCCGGGACCTCCTGGAACCCGCCGTTCCCGGCCCTGGTCAAGGGCATGATCCTGCTCGCGCTGGCCATCATGTGCGTGCAGGCCCTGATCCATCTGGTGCAGTCGATCAAGGGCAAGCCGGCGCCCCAGCCCACTGACGACGGAGCCGCCTGATGGATATCGCTGACGCAACGATCCTCCTGGTCGGCGCGATCTTCGCGCTGCTCATCACCGGCCTGCCGCTGGCCTTCATCACCGGCCTGGTGGCGCTGTGCTTCACCTTCGGCTGGTTCGGTCCCAATGCCTTGCCGCTGGTCACCAGTCGGGTCTATGGCTTCGTCACCGAGTACTCGCTGGTGGCGGTGCCGATGTTCGTGCTGATGGCGTCGTTACTGGACCGATCGGGGATCGCCAAGGACCTGTTCAACGCCATGCGGGTGTTCGCCGGGCGGCTGCCCGGAGGGGTAGCGGTCCAGACCGTGGTGGTGGCGTTCTTCCTCGCCGCCCTGTCCGGGATCATCGGTGGCGAGATCGTGCTGCTCGGCATCCTGGCCCTGCCGCAGATGCTCAGGCTCGGCTACGACAAGCACCTGTCCATCGGCGTGGTCTGCGCCGGCGGGGCGCTCGGCACCATGATGCCGCCGTCCATCGTGCTGATCATCTATGGCCTGATCGCCAGCGTGTCCATCGCCGACCTGTTCACCGCCGCCATCACCCCCGCGGTGATCCTGATGCTGTCCTACATCGGCTACGTGCTGGTGCGCTGCCTGAGAAACCCCGCGCTGGGGCCGCCCATGACCGAGGCCGATCGCAAGGAAGGCTTCGCCTCCCGGGGCGCGGCGCTGCGCGCGATCATCGTCCCGGGCCTGATCGCTGGGCTCGTGCTGGGCTCCATCTACGGCGGCGTGGCCTCGGTCACCGAAGCCGCGGCCATGGGCGTGTTCGGCGTGCTGCTGGCGGTGGTGGCCCGGGGGGAGTTCTCGTTCAAGACCATGCACGAGAGCCTGTCTCAGACGCTGGTCACCTGCGGCATGATCATCTGGATCGGCATCGGCGCGGCGGCGCTGGTCGGGGTCTACAACCTGATGGGCGGCAACCGCTTCATCTCGAGCCTGATCATGGGTCTGGACGTGGCGCCCATCGTCATCATCCTGGTGATGATGGTGATCCTGCTGGTGCTCGGCATGTTCCTCGACTGGATCGGGGTGGCGATGCTGACCCTGCCGATCTTCGTGCCGATCATCACCGACCTTGGCTATAGCCCGATCTGGTTCGGCATTCTGTTCGCGGTGAACATGCAGGTGTCGTTCCTGTCGCCGCCGTTCGGCCCGGCCGCCTTCTATCTCAAGGGGGTGGCGCCACCGGAGGTCAGCCTGAAGGACATCTTCGTCTCGGTGCTGCCCTTCATCGCCCTGCAGCTGTGTGTGCTGGCCGCCTTGCTGGCATGGCCCGACATGGCGCTGTGGCTGGTGG
>NZ_JBQXYF010000030.1:0-2039 GCF_052645355.1 Halomonas sp. V046 | reverse complement strand
TGCCATCGTCGCCCACCGTGCCCTGTCCGAGCACGGTGTCATCCGGGCCGGTCACGGTGACGCTGGCCCCGGGTTCGCCGCTACCGCTGACGGTGGTTCCGTCATCACTCACGACGACATTCGTTGGAGCATCCGGCGCGGTTGTATCCAGCGTCGTGGTATCGGTAACTGTGCCGGTGTTACCGGCTACATCGGTGACCGTTGTGGACACCGTCAGTTCACCGTCGGCCAGGCCACTGAGGTCCTGACCCGCCACGCTCACCGCGCCGGTGTCGGCATCGACCGTGATATCAGCGGCGCTCACGGTCAGGCTAACGGAACCGTCGGTAATGGTGATGCTGTCGATGCTGCTGCCCACCTCGATCTTACCGCTCAGGGTGACGCTGGTCGCCTCGGCGACGCTAAGTAGACCGTCCCCTCCATCCCCAAAAACCACGCTGTTACGGCCGTCACCGTCCACCGGACCGGTGAAATCGATAGTGACGATGCCATTGACCACCGTCTCGTTACCCGCTGCATCGGTGGCGGTCACCGTGACGGTAGTATCGCCTTCCCCTAGTGCATCCAAGATGTCATCCGCCAGCGTCCAGGTGCCATCGCCATTGTTAGTCGCGGAATAGTCAGTACCATTTACGGTAACGGCAATTGATGCACCGAGATCGTCTACGCTGCCCGACAACTCCGGCGAGACGTCGTTGGTGATGGCCAAGGAGTCGAGCATCAAGGAAGGCGCCAGCGTATCGACGCTAAAAGAAAACTCGTTACTCACGACACTTTCGTTACCCGCTACATCGGTTGCTTTAGCGGTATACGCATAATTGCCGTCGGCTAAGGGGCCATCCGGGGTAAAGCTCCAACGGCCTTGTTCATTAGCAACCACGGCGCCAAGCGCGTTCCCTCCCTCGAAGAGAGCGACGGTGCTCCCCGCTTCCGCGCTGCCCGTCAACGTTGGCTGACTATCGTTAATGGTGGTGCCCGATGCGAACTCGCCTTGCTCGGGGTCGACGCTGTCCATGCCGGTGGCAATGACAGGGGCCGCTGGTGGCGTAGTATCGACCAACACAGCGTCAGTCGTGATAGTGGCCGCTGAACTCGTATTGCCAGCTTGATCGGACGCCGTAATGCGAACAACAGCGCCATCCGGAAGCGCGGGGTCGATCGAAACACTCCAGTTTCCTGCGCCATCAGCCATGGCCATGAGACCAAGCGACTCATCGCCATCAATAGCAATGTTGATAGCAGCACCCGGCTCGGAAGTGCCTGCCAGTAGGGTGCCATCGCTCGGATCCACCATCGGCACTTCAGGCGCGGTGGAATCCACACTGACGGCACCAAGACGACCCACAGCACTAGAGTTTCCCGCCACATCCGTCTGGCGCACTTGAACGTCACCTGCGGCGTAATCACCTTCCTCGAGAACAAACTCGATACCTGTTCCAGTATCCCAAGTATTCCCTGCGTCGAACGAGAATTCCCAAGTTGCGCCAGGCTCAAGACCAGATAACGTGATAGCCCCATCGCTGGTAATCCCATCGCCCGGCGTCCCGGTATCGTTGGTCAGGGCAATCGTGGGCAACTCCGGCGCGGTGGCGTCGGGTGCCGTGGCATTTGCCGGCGCGGATTCATTATCCGAGGCGTCGGTTTGCGTGACGCCGAGGGCTTCACCGTCGAGCTGGGGCTCGTCCAGCACCACGCTGAACGTGCCATCGTCACCCACCGTGCCCTGTCCGAGCACGGTGTCATCCGGGCCGGTCACGGTGACGCTGGCCCCGGGTTCGCCGCTACCGCTGACGGTGGTTCCGTCATCACTCACGACGACATTCGTTGGGGCATCGGGTGCAGTAGTGTCGGGTGACGTGGCACCGGTGGGGGCAGACTCATTGCCTGAGCCATCCGATTGGGTCACTTCCAAGGCTTCGCCGTCGAGCTGGGGCTCGTCCAGCACCACGCTGAACGTGCCATCGTCGCCCACCGTGCCCTGTCCGAGCACGGTGTCGTCCGGGCCGGTCACCGTGACGCTGGCCCCGGGTTCGCCGCTA
>NZ_JBQXYF010000029.1:0-4516 GCF_052645355.1 Halomonas sp. V046 | reverse complement strand
AAGGGGGTGGCGCCACCGGAGGTCAGCCTGAAGGACATCTTCGTCTCGGTGCTGCCCTTCATCGCCCTGCAGCTGTGTGTGCTGGCCGCCTTGCTGGCATGGCCCGACATGGCGCTGTGGCTGGTGGAGTGACCCCGGCGATCGATCCACGGGCCGATCGAGGGGGCGACCGGATGTCGCCCCCTCCCTCACCGGCCACCAAGCAGACGCATGACCCAGGGCGCCCCGTTGCACCTCTCGCGGTCCCTTCGACAGCGTTTCCCACCGGCGCCCTCTCCGCCATCGCCCCACCACCTTCGCGCCCAAAGCCCCGTTGGAGATATCCACCCCCATAGCGACAGCAAGGACGTTATCATGGCGACACCACGACTGACGTATCTCGAGAAGGTCGGATTCGGAAGCGGCGATATGGCCATCAATGTGGTCATCTCCTCGATGTTTCTGATCATCTCGTACTTCTATACCGACATCTTCGGCTTGAAGCCGTCCCACATGGGCATCCTGTTTCTGGTGGCACGGCTGGTCGACGCCGTGACCGATCCGCTGATGGGCATGCTGACCGATCGCATCAACACACGCCGAGGGCGATACCGTCCCTACTTCCTGGTCTTTGCCGTGCCCTTCGGTGTTTCGGTGCTGCTGCTCTTTACCACCCCGGACTGGGGCTACAACGCCAAGCTGGTGTGGGCCTACGCCACCTATCTGCTGGTGACGCTGCTGTTCACCGCGGTCACCATTCCCTACATTTCGCTGATCGGCGTGCTCTCCGACGACCCCAAGGACAAGCTGTCGGCCAACGGCTATCGCCTGTTCTTCGCCAAGATCGCCGCCTTTCTGGTCACCATCATCGTACCCAAGCTCGCCGAATCGTTCGGCGACGGCAGACTCGAGTTCGGCTATCAGATCGCCATGGGCCTGATGGGCCTGCTGGCCACCCTGTTGCTGCTGTTCTGCTACTTCACCACGACCGAACGCGTCCAGCACCGTATCGACGACAAGCCGCTCAGGCAGCAGTTCGCCATCTTGCGCAAGAATGATCAGTGGTTGCTGCTGTGTGGGGCCTGCTTCACCGGCACCATGGGGTATGTGATGCGCAGTTCCGTGGCCGCCTACTACGCCAAGTACTACCTCGGTGCCGGCCCCGGCCTGTTGTCGGCCTTTCTGACCGCGGGCGTCGGCGCCGCCATCCTGGCCATGGTGGCGTCGACCTGGATCACCAAGAGCTACTGCAAGGTGAAGCTGTTTCGCTACAGCCAGGTGGCGGTGGGCCTGCTGAGCGTGCTGATGTTCGTGGTCGTCGACCCGGGCGAGGTGCTGCTGGCGTTCGTGCTCTACTTCCTGATTTCGTTCGTGGTCGACCTCCACGCGCCGGTGTTCTGGTCGGCCATCGCCGAAGCCGTGGACTACGGCGAGGCGAAGACCGGGCGGCGTGTCTCGGGGCTCGCCTTCGGCGGCATCTCGTTCTTTCAAAAGGCCGGCATGGGCGTCGCGGGCTTTCTGGTCGGCATTCTGCTGACCTACTTCCACTACGAGCCCAACGTCGATCAGAGCGCCTTCACCCTGACCGGCATCGCCCTGATGCTCTCCGTGATCCCCGGCGTCTTCCATACCCTGATGGGCGCCTTCATGTTCCGCTACCGGATCACCGACGAGTACTACGAGTCGCTGGCCTCCTACGGCGCTGGCCAGCTCGCCTCGGAGCATCCCGCCGCCACGGAATTTGGCCCGGGGCCTTCTCGGTGAAGTCACCTCGCCGCAAGGCCCCCCTGACATCGGAGCCCCGCATGCCACCGACACCTTCACCGCTGATCGAACAGCGCGCCGATCCCTGGATCCTCAAGCACGCCGGACGCTATTACTTCATCGCTTCCGTGCCGGACTACGACCGCCTCGAGATCCGTGCCGCCGATAGCATCGCGGGCCTTGCCTCGGCCCCCGCGACGACGGTCTGGCACCAACCACAGACGGGCCCCCTGGCGGCGCTCATCTGGGCGCCGGAGCTGCACTATCATGAGAACCCCGCAAGCGACACGACAGCGAGCCGAGGCTGCTGGACCATTTACTTCGCGGCGGCCCCCTCCCGTGACATCGTCGACGGGCTGTTTCAGCACCGCATGTACGCCATCTCGTGCCCCTCGGCGGACCCACTCGCCGGCCCCTGGAGCGAGCCGGTGCCCATCGAGACGCACCTGGACAGCTTCAGCCTCGATGCCACCACCTTTCATCACCAAGGCACGCTGTACTACGTCTGGGCGCAGCACGATCCGGCGATCCCAGGCAACACCAATCTATACATCGCCAGCATGGGATCACCCCACGAACTGGCGAGCCCACCGACCCGCCTGAGCGTTCCTGAGCATGACTGGGAGACACGCGGTTTTCTGGTCAACGAGGGCCCCGCCGTGCTCCTGCGTCACGGCCGCATCTTCATCACCTACTCGGCCAGCGCCACCGACGAAAACTACTGCATGGGTCTGCTGTGGGCCGACCCCGAGAGCGACCTGCTCGACCCCGCCAACTGGTCGAAGTCGCCCTCGCCGGTGTTCGCGAGTGACCCTGCCAACGCCGTCTACGGCCCGGGACACAGTTGTTTTACCGTCGCCGAAGACGGCCATACCGATCTGCTGGTCTACCATGCCAGGACCTATACCGAGATCCAGGGCGATCCCCTGTGGGATCCCAATCGCCATACCTACGTCAAGCCGATCCGCTGGCGCCACGATGGCTTTCCCGACTTCGGCCGAGCCGGCGAAGGCACCCTGGCACCGCCCAGTCGGCGGGATTAACGTGAGGTTATACCTTCGTATGTTGTACATATTCGCCGTTGAGCCGTTAAGATAACACCATTCTGGTGTCCAGCCTGCCTCGCCCCGTCGGCCAAGGCGAGAGGCTGGGCATCACACCGGACAGGGAACGGCAGCTCCCCTTATCGAAGCCGAGGAAGTAGCGATGCGTATCATCCAATGTGTGCACCAGAATCAGGCCCGCGCGGCCCTGGTGGAAAACGAGCATCGAGTCCGCCTGACCGATGCCGATACCTACACCCTGGCGCGCCGTGCACTCGATGCCGGCCAAGGCCTGGCCGACACCGTCACGGCGGCCCTGACCGGCGAGACGCTGGACTACGGCCAGCTGGTGGAGCAACGCCTGCTGCTGCCGCCCCTGACCCATCCGGACCCGGCTCACTGCCTGGTCACCGGCACCGGCCTGACCCACCTGGGCAGCGCCGACACGCGCAGCGCCATGCACGCCAAGACCCAGGCCGACGAGTCAGAGCTCACCGACTCCATGCGCATGTTCAAGCTCGGCGTCGAGGGGGGTAAGCCGAGCACGGGCCAGGCCGGCGCCCAGCCGGAATGGTTCTACAAGGGTGATGGCGACTGCGTGGTCGCCCCCGAGGCACCGCTGCCGTCGCCGGATTTTGCCGAAGACGCCGGCGAGGAGCCGGAGCTGGCCGGACTCTACGTCATCGATGCCAAGGGTCGCCCGCATCGGGTCGGCTTTGCCGTCGGCAACGAGTTCTCCGATCATGTCACCGAGCGCTTCAATTATCTGTGGCTGGCCCACTCCAAGCTCAGGGCCTGCAGCTTCGGGCCGGAGCTACTGATCGGCGACCTTCCCGAGCATCTCGAGGGCGTGAGCCGCATTCGCCGCGACGACAAGGTGCTGTGGGAGAAGCCGTTCTTGACGGGCGAGGCCAACATGGCGCATACCATCGCCAACCTCGAACATCACCACTTCAAGTACGCCGGCTTCCGCCGCCCCGGTGACGTCCACGTGCACTTCTTCGGCACCGCCACCTTGAGCTTCGCCGATGGCATCGCGACGCGCTCCGGCGACCGCTTCGAAATCGAATTGCCGGCCCTCGGTCGCGCCCTGCGCAATCCGCTGAAGGCCGCAGAAGACGACGCCACCGTGACCACGGTCACGCCGCTCTGAGCGTTCGTCTGAGCGTTCGTCTGAGGGATGCTTTGCCCCGCCGCGGTTGGCCGTGACCGCGGTATTGCCATGGCTGCGCGGCGGCCCCGCACGGCGCTACCCACCACAGCCACCGACCCGCTCGGTGACGCCCCGTCAAGACCCAACCAAGGAGTGATCATGACTCTCGAAGGCAAGCAACTGATCGGTAGCCAGGCCGTCCTGGCCCAGGGTCCCGCCATCCACGGGATCGATCCGTCCACCGGTGACCGGCTCGAGCCCGGGTATCCTGCCGGCGGCAAGGCCGAGGTCGAGCGTGCCTGCGAACTCGCCTGGGCCGCCTTCGACGGCTACCGCGAGACAAGCCTCGAGGAGCGTGCGCGCTTTCTCGAGACCGTGGCCGACAACATCGAGGCCATCGGCGATGACCTGATCACCCGTGCCATGCAGGAATCCGGTCTGCCCCGGGCTCGCCTGGAAGGCGAGCGTGGGCGCACCTGTGGCCAGCTGCGCCTGTTCGCCGGCGTTGTCCGCGCCGGTGAATGGCTCGACGTGCGCATCGACCCGGCCCTGCCGGAGCGCCAGCCGATGCCCCGCG
>NZ_JBQXYF010000028.1:0-8807 GCF_052645355.1 Halomonas sp. V046 | reverse complement strand
CGAGTTCGCTGTCATCGAGCTCATCGATGCTCGAGCGGTAGTAGCGTGTCCATTCGACGTCGATCAGGCCCGGCACGCGAAAGTCGGTGTGCCACAGGTTCTCATCGCCCATGACGTAGTCGATGGGATTGGCGGAGACGCTGGTGGGAGCGGTAAAGGCGCAGGCGCAGCCGGCCGGGGTCGGGCTGTTGTCTCCTTTCTCTCGGGTCGACTGCTGCTCCAGCGCCGAGAGCTCATGCTCATTTTTCTGTCCGGTGACGGCGGTGGCGCTGCGAGTGACGCCGCCGGTGCGCCGCTTACGCGCCACCAGGGCAGTGGAAAGATCAGATAGCAGAGGCAGCAAGGTGCCAATGCCCTCAACGACCATACTGTCTGCCAATTGCCCCAGTTGGCGAAGAAAGCTCACGATTCGCTGGCGTTGTTCAACGCCGATGGCATCGGCCAGTTCGTCGAAGACCACGAACAGGATTCGCTTGCCACGTTCAAGCACGTCCCACCAGGCCGGATTGGCGTCGATCAGGCCATGCTGCGTCGCTGCATCCACCGGGTTGTCGATGAAGGCTTCCAGCTTGGAGATAAAAAGGGCGATTTGGCGCCGAAATCTCGCGCTGTTGGACTCGAGCCACTGGCCGAGCTGTTCCATGAACTCCAGCGCGTTCCCGGCCGCGGCTGTCCACAATAGCTCGGCGGCGATCTCGACGCCGTCTCCTCGGGCAAACGCCAATACCGCCTCGCGAGAGGCGAGGCGAACCGGCCGTGACGCATTGCCGACGGCGGGCACAATGCCAATAGCATCGATGACGAGAACGCCCCACAGCCAGGCATTCTCGTGGTTGGGCTGGCCTTGCTCGTCGCTGTCCGTGAGGTCCATCACATCACGGGCAACATCTCCTACTGCCATGACATTGCCGACGACCGGCAGCATATAGGCGGCTTGAATCACCAGGTCCAATATCGACACCGAGTCGTCATCGACCTCGACAATTATCTCGGCCTCGGGTGTTGGATGTGGAGCATAGGGATCGGCGGTGATGACACGCTGACGGATGGCGTGCTCGCGCATCTCATTCACTTCTGCCGAGACATCGACACCCAGGAAACCGCCGCTATACGCCATCTACCAACTCCTTCCCTGATATTGGATGACTTGTCCTGATGGGGTTTCGCCCCCTGCGTCTTAGACTGCATGGCCAGTGTCGGCTTGCCGGCCTGCTTGTCCGCCCACTCGTGAGGCTTCAATCCGTTATCCCTCGGATTGGCGCAATACACGACGGTGGCGCCCATGCCAGAGACGCCAGAAAGCGTTGCGCTGGCATCGGCCACGCCGTTTCTGGTTGGGCCGTCGGCGAAGGTGCCTCGGTAGGCAGCACCCACAACTGACTCACCATCACCGTAGATATGCAGACGCTCGAGATTGCTCGGTTCGGTCACGGGCAAATTCGGCAATGTCCGGCTGATGCTGGCCGGGCCGAAGGTGGCAGGCGGCCGCTGACGATGTCTCGCTTGCGCTCATGAAAATCCGGCTATTTGCAGGACCATAGGGTACGTGGATTCGGCAAAGTGGAATATCGCCTATCTCTTACAAATTCGGACTGGAATCCGCATCAAATGAGCCGATCGGACTGCAATGGGGTAGGGAGTATCGCCATCTCGTCATCGGCCGTCATCTCGCAGGGGGCCGCAGAGCTACGGCCTTCGAAACGTCGAGCTCGCTTGTGCACGAGTGTCGCGGCCATCGCGTCGCTCAGCCCGCCGCCATGGCCTCGATCAGGGCGTCGTGGAAAGCCTGGGCCGGTGCGGTCAGCGGTTTGCTGCCATCCCAGGTCAGGCCGACGTCCATGGTCGGAATGCGATCGCTAAGATCGATGTGCTCGATGCGCCGGCCCTCCAGGGACCAGGGGCGGTAGACCATGTCCGACAGGATACCGACCCCGGAGCCGTTGGCGACCAGTGAACGCACGGCTTCCACCGACGAGGTGCTGAACAGCACGCTGGGCGAGAGCCCGGTCGGTGCCCAGTAGCGCAGCGCCGTCTGTTCGGCCTCATCCACGTTGAGCATGATGTAGGGCTCCTGGGCGACGTCGGCCAGCCCGACACCGCGGCGCTTGAGCAGCGGGTGGCGGCTGCCGACCCAGAGTCGTCGCGGCGAGCGAATCAGCAGATGGGCGGACAGCGAGGTATCCGGCTCTAGATTAGAGATCAGCATGATGGCGATATCGAAGCGACCACCCTCGAGGCCGGCCTGGATCGTCGGTCGCGAAGCCTCATGCAGGCGCACGTCCACGCCCGGGTAGCGACGCTGAAACTGTGCCAGCAGAGGCGGCAAGAAGTAGCCGGCGACGGTATAGCTCATCGCCAGGTCGAGACGCCCGGTCAGGGTGGGGGAGTGCAGGCGCGTGCTGTCGAAGGCCTCATCCACGGCCTGGAAAACATGACGTACTCGCTGCAGAAAGCGCGTTCCCTCACGGGTCAGGATCATGCCCTGGGCCTGGCGCTCGAAGAGTTTAACGCCCAGTTCCTCTTCGATTTCTCTGACCCCGGTGGTCACCGACGACTGAGACACATTCAAGTCCACCGCGGCCTGGGTGACCCGGCCGCTTTCGGCCACGGCGAGAAAGTAGCGCAGCTTTCTAAGCGAGGGGTTGTTGGCCATGGTCGGCTCCGGCATTCGGTTTTTTTGATAATGCCAAACAAAAATGGGTATTTCCAAAGATGTCTCCGCCTCGGCTACAACAGAGAGACCGAACCGGGAGACCCATAATGACAAACCACCTGGATATCAACGCGGACATGGGCGAGGGCTTCGGCGCCTGGCGCATCGGCGGTGATATCGATGACGCCATCATGGCGCTGATCAGCTCCGCCAATGTCGCCACCGGCTTTCATGCCGGTGACCCTTCGACCATGACCCATAGTCTGCAGGAGGCCCGCCGCCACCATGTTGCCGTCGGTGCCCACCCGGGCTTTCGTGACCTGGTTGGCTTCGGCCGTCGCCATATCGCGGCCGCCCCCGACGAGTTGGTGAGTGATGTTCTCTATCAGCTCGGTGCCCTGCGCGAGTTGGCGGCTCGTGAGGGCATGGCCATTCGCCACCTGAAGCTGCATGGCGCGCTGTACATGCATGCCGCTCGCGACGCCGATTTTGCCACCGAGCTCTGTGATGCCTTGCTTCAGGTCGACGCCAAGCTGCCGGTGTATTGCCTTGCCGGCTCCGAACTTGACCGAGTCGCGGAGATCGCCGGCATCCAGCGGGTGCATGAGTTCTACGCCGACCGTGACTACGACGACAGCGGCTCCATCGTGTTTGTGCGCCAGGTGGCGCGGCGTGATCCCGATGCGGTGGCCGACAAGGTACTGCGGGCGGCCCAGCAGGGCGTCGTCGAGACCCTGTCGGGTAAGACGCTCGCCGTGCGCTTCGATTCGGTCTGCCTGCACAGCGATTCCCCGGGTGCCCTCGAGATGCTGACGGCGATACGTCGTCGCCTCGATGACGAGGGCATCGTACTGCGCTCGCCCGGCGCCGGCTGAGCGCCAGACCACTGCGGTTTTTCTCTGACTTTCTTCTACCGCTCGAATAGCCAATAACAAGCGAGGCCTCATCATGTCACAGCACGTTCAGCAAGCCCCTTTCCCCGGTGTGTTCTACCGCCGTTCGTCGCCGGAGGCCGATAACTTCGTCGAGCCCGGCGCCGACGTTGCGGCGGGCGATACCATCGGCCTGCTCGAGGTCATGAAGCAGTTCTTCGAGGTCAAGGCGGACGTCGCCGGCCGGCTGCTAAGCTTCGGCGTCGAAGACGGCGACGTCGTCGACGCGGGACAGGATATTGCGGTCATCGACGCCGGGGAGGCCGGAGCATGAAGGCAACGCGTCTGTTGATCGTCAACCGCGGTGAGATCGCCGTGCGAATTGTGCGCGCCGCACAGGAGCTGGGCCTGACCAGCATCGTGACTCACAGTGAGGTCGATGCCGATAGCCTGGCGGTGACGCTAGCCGATGAAGCGGTGTGCATCGGACCCGCCCAGGCGGCCAAGAGTTACCTCAATATCGATGCCATTCTCGACGCCGCCAAGCGGGTCGGGGCACACGCCGTCCACCCCGGCTATGGCTTTCTCTCCGAGAGCCCGGAGTTTGCCCGGCGCGTGGTCGCCGCGGGCATGGTGTTCGTCGGTCCCGACGCCGAGCTGATCGAGCGCATGGGCAACAAGGCTCAGGCCAGGAGCACCGCGATTGCCGCGGGGGTGCCGGTGGTGCCGGGCTCGGCCGGGGCCGTGGTCGATGTGCAGGACGCCGTGGTGACGGCCGCCGAAGTGGGGTTTCCGCTGTTGATCAAGGCCGCCGCCGGCGGCGGTGGCCGAGGCATTCGCAGCGCCGCGGATGAGGCCGAACTGCGACATCAACTGCCCTTGGCCCAGGCCGAGGCGCAGGCGGCATTCGGCGATGGCGCTGTCTATCTGGAGCGCTACATCGAGCGTGCCCGCCATATCGAGGTCCAGATTCTGGGCGATGGCAAGCGCGCGGTGCATCTGTTCGAGCGTGAGTGCTCGCTGCAGCGCCGCCGCCAGAAGGTCTTCGAGGAGAGCCCGTCGCCGGCGCTCGATGAGACGGCAAGACAGCGCCTGTGCGCCTCGGCGGTGGCGTTGGCCGAGTACGTGGGGTACGTGGCCGCCGGTACCCTGGAGTATCTCTACGATGACGATAGTGGTGAGTTCTTCTTTATCGAGATGAACACGCGCATTCAGGTCGAGCATCCGGTCACCGAGATGATCACCGGCATCGATCTGGTGCGCGAGATGCTGCGGGTGGCGTTGGGGGAGCCGTTGTCCTTGACCCAGGACGCGATCACGCGCCGGGGCTGGGCGGTCGAAATGCGCCTTAACGCCGAGGACCCGGACAATGGCTTCTTTCCGTCGCTGGGCACCGTCGAGCGGCTGACCTGGCCGACGGGGCCCGGCATTCGGGTGGATACCGGACTGTACGAGGGCTATCGGATGCCGCCGTATTACGACTCTCTGGTGGCCAAGCTGATCGTCTGGGACGAGTCTCGGGAGGCGGCGCTGAATCGCGCGGCCCGTGCGCTCGGCGAGTTCCACCTCACCGGTTTTACCACGACAGCGGGATTGCACGCTCGACTGGTGCAGGACCCTGCGGTGCGGTGCGGCGACTTCCATACCGCCACCCTGGAGGCATGGCTCGACGACCCGGCCAATGCCGCGACCGATCCATCGACTCGCCCCGAGACCCCGGCGCCAGCCCCACAGGAGACCCGCCCATGAACGCTTCTCAGACGATGCCCGACCCGGCGCCGCGGCCTGCGCGTTACAGCGCCGCCGGCGACGAATTTCTTTTCGTTGAACTCGACGAAGCGATGACGCTCGAGGCCTTCTTTCGCTCCATTTCGGTGACCTCGGGGCTGCGTGAGCGGCGCTTGCCGGGGGTGATCGAGATCTGCCCGGCGAACGCCTCCTATCAGGTTCGCTACGACCCCGATCGCCTGCCGCTACGTCGCCTGATCGAGACCCTGGAGCGGCTCGACGCCGAGGTGCTTGGCCGCAGCATTCAGCGCCTCGAGACGCGCGTCGTGGAGGTGCCGGTGCTGTACAACGACCCCTGGACCCACGAGACGCTGATGCGCTTTCGCGACCGTCACCAGGACCCGAGCGGCACCGATCTTGAGTATGCCGCCAGGATCAATGGCTTTGACAGCGTCGATGGGTTTATCCAGGCCCATAGTGGGAGCCCCTGGTTCGTCTCCATGGTGGGGTTCGTCGCCGGGCTGCCGTTCATGTATCAGATGGTCCCGCGGGAGCGCCAGATCCAGGTGCCAAAGTACCTGAGTCCGCGTACCGATACTCCTAAGCAAACAGTGGGTTACGGCGGCTGCTTCAGCTGCATCTACTCGGTGCGTGGCGCCGGGGGGTATCAGATGTTCGGCGTCACGCCGATGCCGATCTATGACCCCAGCGCCAACCAGCCCCATATCGATGATTCGATGATCTACTTCCGACCCGGCGATATCGTCAAGCATCGTGCCATCGACCGAGAGGAATACGACGCCATGGTGGCGCAGGCCGAAGCAGGCACATTCGTGCCGCGCTCGGCGCCATTTGTGTTTGACCTGGATGCCTTTGGTGATGACCCAGGTAGCGTGGCACGCCGTGTCGAGGAGGTGTTGTATGAGCATTGAAGTGATCAAGCCGGGACTCGCGACCTCGATCCAGGACGCCGGACGTGCGGGTCATTATCACCTTGGCATTCCGCCGTCGGGGGCCATGGATCAGTTCGCCATGCGTGCCGCCAATCTGCTGCTGGGTAACCCTGAGCAGGCGGCGGTACTCGAGTGTGCCCTGATGGGGCCGGAGCTGCGTTTCTCGACCACCCGGCGCATCGCCACCAGCGGCGCCGAGATGGTGCCGAAGATCGACGGCGTGGCCTGCCCTAACCACGAGGTGCTGGAGGTTCCGGCGGGCAGTGTTCTGAGCTTCGACTTCGTGCGTGGCGGGGCGCGCCTGTACCTGGCGGTGGAAGGCGGCTTCGATGTCCCCGAGCGCCTGGACAGTCGCAGTACCTATGCACTCGGCGGGCTCGGCGGATACAAGGGCCGGACCTTGCAACAGGGCGACCTGCTGGCGGTGTTACCGGCGGCGCAGGACGCCGAGGTCGGTCGCCGCTTGGCGGATGCCTGGCGGCCGAGTCATGCCAAGCAGTATGAGCTGCGCGTGGTGGTGGGGCTTTATGATCACCGCCTGATGGATCGAGCCAAGGCACGCTTCTATGAAGAACAGTGGAGCGTGGCCTCCGAGGCGGACCGCATCGGCTATCGCTTCAAGGGCGGTACGCCGCTCGAGTTCATCGAGCGCGAGCCGCCCTTTGGCGCCGGCGATGACCCCTCGAACATCGTCGATGCCTGCTATCCGATTGGCTCCATTCAGGTGCCAAGCGGCAGTGAGCCGATCGTGCTGCACCGTGATGCGGTCTCCGGGGGTGGCTACGCCATGATCGGTACGGTGATCAGCGCCGACATGGACCTGGTCGGACAGATCCAGCCCCACCAGAAGGTGCGTTTTGTACCGGTCTCTCTGGACCAGGCGCTGGCCGCTCGCGCTGCCTACCAGGAGCGCCTCAAGGGGCTGCGCCAAGCCCTCGGGTAGGCGAATTCGGCGGTCCGTCCACGGGAGTCCGCGATCGCAGCACTCTGGGGGGATCCCGTCGACCGCATCGCCTTTTTTTTGATCCGACCCGTTTTTCTCAGTGATCGCCATTACACGCAGGACCCTAGGGTCCTGCGGGGGTGTCCGTGTGCCGGTATTTCGGCCGCGGCCCTGGGCGTGCGCCCGGGAGCAAGCGCCAATGACAACAACAGAGCTTGAGGATATCCGCATGAAAGACACGACATCGACAGACGAGGCACGTCGCCAGGACAAGAGCGACGCCGACTTCACCGATCGCCCCATTCCGCTGGATCAGCGAATGCCGCGAGGCAATCTGATGATGGCCTGGTGGGCCGTTTGCAGTGCGATCTTTTACATGGTGGTGGCTGCCGCCATGGCGCGCAGTTACGGCACCGCCAATGCCCTTGTCGGCATCGTCCTGACCGTCATTTGCTATGGCGTGATCAACGCCGTGATCAGCCGCTTCGCCATGCGCTCTGGACTCACCGTGGCGCTGTTTTCCAAGGTCCTGTTTGGCCATCTCGGGGCGACCATTGCGACCCTGATCTTCTTCGCCACGGCGCTCTATTACGCGGTCTTTGAAGGCTATGTCATGGCCTTGGTGCTGTCGACGTGGACGCCATCGCTGAGCATGGCCAGCGCTACGCTGATCGTGGTCGTCGTCGGGGTATCGCTGATCTTCGGCAGCGTTCAGCACTGGCTCGACAAGTTCAACGGTGTGCTTCTGCCGGTCTACATCATCGGCATGCTGGTCGCGGTCGGCATGGCGATTGCCGAGTATGGTTATCCGAGTGGCTGGCTGGCACGGGTTCCCGAGGCGGGAGCGAGCCCCTGGGGCTGGTTGCACACCTTCGCCTACTACATGGGCGTGTGGGTACTGATGATGTTTACCTTCGATTATGCTCGCTTCGGACGGCCCGAGGATGCGCGGTTTCACGGCCGAGTGACCTTCGGCATCCCGTTTTATCTGATGACGTTTCTGTTCAGTGGCCTGGTCGGCATTCTGCTCGATGCGTGTCTGCCGACCGAAGGGCTATCGGAGGCGTCCATCGTGCTGGGCCTGCTGGAGCTGATGGGCGTGGCGGGGCTTGTCCTGGTGTGGGTCACCCAGAGCCGCATCAATACGGCTAACTTTTATTTGGCGACGGTCAATCTCGAGGCCTTCGTGCGCAAGCTGACCGGCATCAAGCTCAACAAGATCCTGGCGGGGTGCCTGGTCGGCGCCTTGGCCTATGCGCTGATGGCCGCCGACGTCTTCGCCTATCTGCTCAAGGCGTTGGCCTATCAGGGCGTGTTCGTGGTGGCCTGGGTCGGGGTCGCGCTTGCCCATATGCGCTCGCGCACCTATCAGCAGCGCTTTCGCGGCCATCTGGAGCTCGATAACTCCCGCATACCGGCGATCAATCCCTGTGGCGTTGGCGCCTGGGGGCTGGCGATCGTCGTCGGCATTGGCGCGATGCTGAGTCCAACCCTGGCCGGGGCGTCGGCGCCGCTGACCTTCGCCGTCGCGTACCTGGCCTATGGCCTGGGCCTGCGCTTTGCCAAGCCCGGCTGGTACAGCATCGAGGCGTCGTCGAACTGACTGGTGAGGTAAGAGGGGGCTGACGGGGGCTGACGGGGGCTGATGGGGGTTGAGC
>NZ_JBQXYF010000027.1:0-15610 GCF_052645355.1 Halomonas sp. V046 | reverse complement strand
GCTTCTTCGCGATAGGTATCGGTGTATCGGGCACGTTGCTTTTTCATGAGCGTAGCTGGCTTTGTCATGGTTCACCTCGTTCAGAGTAGTTCCTTAACGGGGTGTCCACCGCTACTGGGTAAGATCAACCTTGATCGACTACTCGGCTACCAAGGGGGCGATTCAGGGCCTCGTTCGCTCCTTGGCGATATCGCTGGTCGACAAGGGAATTCGTGTCAATGCGGTCGCCCCTGGGCCGGTGTGGACACCACTGATACCCGCCAGTTTCGACGCAGACAAGGTCGCGACCTTCGGCGGGCAAGTGCCCATGGACCGCGCGGGGCAACCTAGCGAAATGGGCCCCGCCTACGTCTACCTGGCCAGCGAGGAGTCGTCCTACATGACCGGACAGACCCTGCATCTCAATGGTGGCGTGGTCCTCAATACCTGAGCACCCTCGCCACTGTCGACACCGATGCGGCGCTCAGCATCGAGCAACGGCCTGAAATCGAGCCCGAGCCCGCCTGACTTCTGGCTTGCTCGGCATAACCCATTGGCGTTGAACCTGGACAGCCACAACGGCCATGTCATTAGGCTGGCCTTCTGTCGCCAGGCCGTGCGTCGCCTCCCACACCACCGGGCCCACCACCGGTCCCACCACCGGTCCCACCACCGGCCCCACCACCGGCCGCGCTACCCGGTCATGGGTAGCGAGCCGTGTTATCTCGACCCCGCTACGGCTCGGGCTCCGCCTAGTCTTCCGGTCGCAACTCCGCCCGCTTAGGTGGGCTGCCGACCCGCACCTCACTCAAGTCTTCCTGGGATAGGCCACGAAACAACGCCACCATCATGGCAAATACCAGAATAAACATCGGCAGGCCGACCACGGTAATCACTTCCTGCAACGCGGTAAGCCCTGCGTCGCCGGCAAGCACGATGAGCATGGCCGCCAGCATGCCTTCGGAGACACCCCAGAAGACGCGTTGATGCCAGGGGCCCGGGTCCGGGCTACCGGTACACAGCATATCGACGACCAGGGAAGCGGAGTCCGATGATGTGGCGAAGAAAATGGCGACAATGACCACCGCCAGCCCCTGAATCAAGGTCGCGGCCGGGAAGTTCTCAAAGAACGCGAACATCGCAAGGGGGATGCTCTCGCTCACCGCGGCAGACAGGCTACCAGCCTGGTCCCCCAATGCTGCCCGGGCCTCGGCACCGATCCCGTCGATCTCCATCGCCGACCAGCCGAAGATCGCAAACCAGACCAGCGTAAAGATGGACGGTGCGAACAATACGCCGAGGACGAACTCGCGAATGGTGCGCCCTCGGGAAATCCTCGCAACGAAGATGCCGATGAAAGGAGACCAGGTCACCGTCCAGGCCCAGTAGAACACGGTCCAGCTGCCTTGCCAGCCCCAGCCACTGCCATCATCGCTGGTGTACTTAGCCAGGGTGTCGTTCCAGAATGCCATTGGCAGCAGGTTCGATATATAGAGCCCAAAGGTCTCGACAATGGCTCGGAAAAGAAAAACCGTCGAACCCGTGAAGAGCACGAACAGCATCAGGCCGACGGCCATGCCGATATTGATATTGGAAAGCCGTTTCACGCCAGAATCCAGCCCCGCCACAATCGACCCTACCGCGACGCTGGTCAAAACGGCGATGATGATAACCTTGGACATCACGGAATCCGGAACACCGAATAATTCCGTCAGTCCCGCGTTAATCTGCTGGGTGCCAAGGCCGACAGAAACCGCCACACCAAAGAGAGTGCCAAGAACGGCGAAGATGTCGAGCCCCTTACCGAGGGGACCGTAAATCCGCTCACCGATCAGCGGGTAGAACACCGAGCTAAACCGCATCGGGAGGTTGTAGCGGTAGATAAAGTACGCAAAAGCCAACCCTGGCATCGCGAAGATCGCCCAGGTGTGCAGCCCCAGGTGATAGATCGCAAAGCTCATGGCATCGTCGGCGGCGTCGACTGAAAAGGGTTCAACATCCGGCCTGGGCGGGGTCGCAAAGTGGGAGATCGGCTCCGCCACTCCCCAGAACATCAACACCGTGCCGATGCCCCCGGCAAACAGCATGGCGAACCAGGAAAGGTTGCTGTAGGCCGGCTTCGCGTCGTTGCCCCCCAGGCGGATCGACCCGAAGCGACTGATCGCCACCCACAGCAAAAACGCCACCCAACTCGTCACCCCAAAAATAAACAGCCAACCGAGGTTGGTCACGACCCACTCACGCCCTGCGCCGAAGGCCTCTCCGATCGGACCGGGTGCAATCAACAGCATCACCAGGAAAACGACCATGATCCCCGCGGAAACAAAGAAAATGGTGGGGTCCGTCTTGAGGCCCAGCCTGCGCGCAAGTGCATCCATCATTATTCCCCCGAGTCTTTCCGACACCATAGGAGCTATTCAGCAATCACGCCAAGGTGCCCCCACTGCCGCCATATCTCTCGGTAGATGGGATTCGATGAACCGCCTTCGTCGCCCCTGCGTCAGTTACATCTCGCTACACGGTAGCCCGCGAATACCGCGCAAAGCCCTGGCGTCCCAAGCCCATCACCACCCGCCGAAGGGCCGGAATTCATACGGCAGTCACGCACCAACAGCGCTCCATCAAGAGCCAGGCAGAGCTCCAGCCAACCCGGGGCGATTCACTCTTCCAGCCGCTGCAGTGCCTCGCGGCGACGTCGCAGTGCCTCGTCACGGGGCTCCAGCGGCAGGTAGGCCAAGTCGATGTCGACCGATAGACGAGGTAATGGCTGCACGAAGAGGTTGATGGCCGTGCCACCCTTGAGGGCGAAACACGGCTCGTCATTGAGGAATGGCAGCAGCGAGACCAACAGCCTGACCTGTTCGTGGTAGCGAGCGTCAATCGGCATGCAGGAACGCCTCCGGCACCGTCACGTGATATTCCCTATCCAACTTGCCGCCCTGGCAGAGCTGCCGCTTGCCTTTACCGAGGTCCAGTCGACGTGGTTCCAGACGACCGTACCAGGCATGCCCGGCGTGGCGAGCCAGCACCAGGAAGGCCCGCTTGGTTCTCACCGAACGGCACCCCTCCAGCAATGCCTGCAGCCGACGCGGACGCAGCGTATTGAGGCCGCCGAAGGTGTCGACCAGCTCACTGCTGAACAGCAGCGCATTCGGCGTCACGGCGATCCACTCCAGCACCGCTCGCTCGGGGGTCGATACCTGCAAGTTGAAGGCCCTGCCATCCGGCGCGTAGTCCGTGAAGCTGCCGGGAAGCTGCACTGGCAGGCCCTTTTCGGAGTGGAGCACCATCCGCCCTGCCCACTCGGCGTCATTCAACCACCGGGGCAGCCGAGCGGCTTCCTTGCCATACAGGTGCGTCGTGCGCTCCCCCATGGGTAGATAGTGGGCAAAGCCATGCAGTGCCAGGGCCGTCTGGCCACCCGGCCAAAGAGGTGGTAAGCCCGTGTCGTCGCTCACCTGCAAGGCGAAAACAGCGCTCTCCCAGGTAAGCGGCTCCCCCGCTTGGCAGTAGGCGCCGTGCCCCACGCGCTTAAGCCAGCCACTGCTGGCCAGCTTACGCGCCTGATCCGAGGTGACGCCGTGTGACGCCAGCCAGGCGGTCGTCACGACGGCGCCATATGGTATCTTGTGCAGCAGCTGGTTTATTTTCACGTGAAAAAGCGGCCTTAAATTCCGTCTTCAGAGTGAAGAATAAACCACGCTGGTTTATCTTCAAGCACTAAATCGCCATTAAAGGCCGTTTTAGGCGAAGAATTTAAACCGAAAGCTGAGTCTCCGGCCTTGCTTGGGCCCGAATTTAGCGGGAGGGAGCTTGAGGGATGAAACCAGGCTGAGAAGGCCGCTGCCAGGGACAAAGCGGCCACACATCACACTAGGCCCTGTACGAGAACTGTCTGCGCTTGCCCATACGGCGTTAAAAATCAGTTCAAAGCCCTCATTTACACCGCGTAAACTCTGCCTTTTTACAGATTTTTGCCTTGTCTGGCCATCGCTCGCCGACTTTTCGTACAGAACCTAATCCTGATAGTGCGTGTACTTTTTTGCGCTTCCCTTCACCTGGCCGGCGGGATATTTCTCCGCATTCTTCTCCATCTTCGCCCGGCATGCCGCTTCGATATCCACGTCCAGCTTGCCCGCCAGCCGGATCAGATAGAGCTGAACATCGGCAATTTCATCACGCACGGCGGCCAGTTGCTGCTCATCCAGCTCCCTGGACTGCGCCTCGGTCAGCCACTGGAAGCACTCCTGCAGCTCAGCTGCCTCCACCGTCAGCGCCATGGCCAGATTCTTGGGCGAGTGGAACTGGTTCCAGTCGCGCTTGGTGGCGAACTGATCCATGGCGTCGCGGAGCTGCTTGAACGGGTCTGACATCTAGGGCTCACCTGGTTCTACGGGAATCGGATAACGGTCAGCATGCCTGCTCTGCCGCTCGCTATCCAGCCAGCATCGGCATAGGCGACCATCCGGCCGCCCACTCGCTCACAGCACGGAGAGAAATTCGCCGATGACCTTCAGGTCCTCAAGCTCGTCCTCGAGCACGATGTCCTTGTAGCCGAAGGCGTTGGTCTGGGGCTTCAGCACGATGCGCTGGTTCACGACCTCGCCGTACTCCTCGACCTTCTCGCTCTGATACTGCTTCACCGTGAAGCTGCCGCCGTGGTCCGGGTCCTCGATGGCGCGATGCTGCACCACGACGACCTTGCCTTGCCGTGTGCCGCCAGGGTTAGCACGGAACAGGCACCAGGCGCCGTTGGGGATGCGCCGGTTCATCGACTCCCCTACCACCCGGCTGACGAACAGGTCGGGGCTTGCTCGCATGAAGTCCGGCAGCTCGACCCAGTGCTCGGCGTCGGCGATCTGCATCTCGCTGAACTCACCGGCGGCAATGCTCAAATCGTACACGGGCACATGGCGCTCGAACGGCACTGCCTCATCACGCGTCACGATGGGAAGATGCAAGCCATCCAGAGTCACGGCATCCTCAGACGCGTCCAGTCGCTCAGTCGCTGCTTGCGCTCGAGCAAAGGCCGCGAAGTACTCGCGGGTCTCGGGGTCCGTGGCATAGATGTAACAGCCCTTCTGGCCCCGCGTCATCAGCGTGCGATAGGTGTTCTTGATGATCTGGTCGGCCAAGGCACGGGCATGCTCGGGCTGCTCCTTGAGCAGTTTCTTGTAGCCATGCACCGAGCGGTCCTGCCCTGCCCGCTTCCCCGCGTCCGTCACCACGCGGCCATCACGAATCACGAAGTCGTCGCCGATGATGACACCGACGTAGTCGAACTCGAGCCCCTGGCAGGTGTGGATGCAGCCGACCTGCTCCGCTGATCCATCGGCGATCGCCCACAGCATGCCATCGTCGTCGAGGTTCCACTGGGCCGCGAAGCCCTGTTCGGGAAACACGATGTCCATGGCCTGCTTGTCCTTCTTGCTGGCCCAGGGCCAGCAGTAGCCCGCCACCATGCGTGCCTTGTTGGCCTTGCGGTTCTTCTCGAGAATCGCACGGCGCATGGCACTCGGGTCATCGAACACCTGGAAGTCGTAGTCGATGTCCTCCAGATCGGTATTGGCCGTGGTGCGAACCTGAAGTGCGTGATCGAGCCAGGCCAGATAGCCATCCGAGCCGTTGCAGCGAAACTGCGACGCCAGCTCGAGCTCGTGAACATCGGCTCCGCCCTCCACTGCCCGCCGCCGGATCTCCTCGACCGTCCCCACGTCCTTCAGCGTCACGCGCTGCGCTTCATCGATGAAGAAGATCGAGAAGCGTGACGCACCGATCACCTCCTTGATCTGGCTCTCGCCCAGGTTCTGATACATGCCGGACTTCTCGTTCAGGCGGTGCGCCTCGTCGACGACCAGCGCATGGAAGGTGTCCGGCTCGGCGCTGACGTAGCTGCCCGAGCCCTTGAACAGGTTGTCGATGTGGGTCTTCTTGCGCGTCCCGGTCAGCCTCTTCTTGAAGACCTCCCGAGGGGCCGAGTTGCGCGACACGTACTGTGTCATCATCTCGCGCTTCGTCAGCTCCACCAGCAGATTGATGGCTACCACCGACTTGCCGGTGCCGGGCCCGCCCTTGACGATCAGGCACTGCTTGTTGCCGTTGGCCGCCCGATGCGCAAGATCAAGCGCGGTTTCATAGACCAGCTTCTGCTCGTCGATCATCAGGAACTCGGCGTTGCCCTGCATCATCGAGGCCAGGGCATCCGCCAGGTTCTTGCTTGGCTTTATCACACCGTGCTCGATGCGATACATGATGTCGTTGCTGTCGCCGTACTTGATGTGCTGGCTAAGAAACTCCGAGAGCTTCAGGGCATCCTGCGAAATGAAAACCGGCGCACGGCTTGTGTGGTGCTCGTAGAAGGGATCATTGATGGCGTGCCCCTGCTTCATGTTGTGCAGGTAGGCGCAGGGCACCAGGCGGATCGACTCGGAGCGTACCGTCTCGTTGTAGTCCTCGATCAGCGCGCCATAGGACCACGCCTGATACGACGGATGGTTGGTCTCGCGAACGCCGCCGCCCAGCTGGGTGCGCACGATGGCGTCCTTCTTCGTCACCTCGACGGACTGCCACTGTTTCAGCTCCACGATGACCGCGGCATCGTCCCGCTGGTGGTTCTTGCCGGTCAAGATGAAATCCACGCGGCGATTGGTCAGCGGAATGTTGTACTCGATAGCCACGCCCGCCGATGCGGGAATGCCCTCGTCGAGCAGCACGCTCATCATGAAGCGTAGGGAGTTCTCCCACGACGTCACCTCACTGCGCGGCGAGTTGCGGTTCAGTCTGCGTGCCACCTCGTTCTCGATGGCGTCGGTGATGACGTTGGCTCGCACATCGTCGATGAACTGCTGTTTGGTGGCGTTGTAGACCAGCATCCCCTACGGACTTCCTTTTTATAAACATATAGTTACATAGTAAAAAATATACATGCACCGTGTAATTATGTACGCTACCGACTGCTATAACATCACCTGAAGTTCATGTGCCAGCCACAACAGACTTGGGGAGTCATCCCTGCTTGAGGCGGGCTGCGGTCCTGACGTTACATTTACCGTTCATCGAGCTTGAAACTCAACTGCGTACTGTCCGCCCGGCTTTCTGGACGCCCAAGGCTTGGCTTGCGGATGTTCTGAACGGGGTTGTAGGTCAAACCAAGGCCCCATTCCTGGATGGCCACGGTGTAGAGATGGCCAGGCTCTTTCTACTAGCAGGCAAGTTCCAGGCGCACGGTATTGGGACTGATCGGCTGGCCACGATGACCAATGCTGTTCAAGCGGGTGTCACGCAACTTGACGATCAACTCCGGCGTCAACGCCGCGAGGAAATACTTGCCCAGGTGCTCGATTAGCGTGCTGGCTTTATGGCGCTCGTTTTTCTAGCTCTTCACAGGCACTACGGGGGCTTCTTGGCCGGGGAAATGAGTGCCGGCAAGATAGCGCTTGAGCGCGGCTTCTAGCGTCATGCGCTTCGAGCGCACTGCACTGGATATGCGACACAATAATAGCGCGCACCATCTCGTCTTCGGTGCGGCGTGCCCAATCGTGGGCGTCAGACTAGCGGTAAAACACGGAAAGGAGAACAGCGATGGCGAGGCTGGCAGTCTTTCAGGTGACGTCATTCAGCTACCGGCAGTGGCGGCTTCGATAGCGTCTTGGGGTCCTGCAGAGGACCGAAGAATCGGCATGGTACCCTCCACACTAGGGATCCCAGTAGGGACACCGGATTGGCCACAGACAGAGTAAACGACCGATAGCCAATTGACTTCATTGGTGGGCCCAGTAGGACTTGAACCTACGACCAAGGGATTATGAGTTTGCCGCCAAAGCGCTATGCCTAGAAAAACAAGCGTAAGCGAATGTAATCCAAATAAGCACAAAGCACTTGTGCGTCAGCAGTTTAGCGCAGTTTGGCGAAATAGGGCAGATCTAATGAATGTACCCCTACTGTACCGTCCGGTTGCCCTTGTCACGATAGCCTGCCAGCCGCTTATGGACAGCCCGCTATCTACGTAGCAACATACCTACATAGATGATTCACGTAGGAGGTGTCGCCATGACCATCACGACCCTATCCAGTCGAGAGCTTAACCAGGACGTTACCCGCGCAAAGAAGGCGGCCAAGAGTGGCCCGGTGTTCATCACAGATCGCGGCAAGCCTGCTCATGTGCTGTTAAGCATCGAGGAGTACCAGCGGCTTACAAGGCAACGTCGCAACATTGCTGATTCTCTGGCTATGCCGGACGTTGCGGACATTGAGTTTGAACCGCCGCGTGTGGCCATCGGCACCCAGCCGGCAGATCTCTCATGATGTTCGTTCTCGACACCAACGTAGTGTCCGAACTGCGAAAGGTTCGAGCGGGGAGAGCTGATCCAAACGTTGCGGCTTGGACTGAAAGCGTCGATGCCGCCGAGCTTTTTATGTCCGCCATCACCATCATGGAGCTGGAGCTTGGCGTGTTGTCGATTGAGCGCAAGGACGCCACCCAAGGGGCCGTACTGCGCTCGTGGCTGGAGCAACACGTACTGCCGGAGTTCTCAGGGCGAACATTGCCAGTTGATGCAGCCGTAGCACAACGCTGTGCCCGACTGCACGTCCCCGACAAGCGGGGCGAGCGTGACGCGCTCATCGCGGCAACGGCCCTTGTGCATGGCATGACGGTAGTCACTCGCAATGTGGCCGATTTCGAGCCTACAGGAGTGACCATCCTCAATCCGTGGGAGGCGATGCAATGAAAGATCGAATACATGAAGATGCTGTCTTGCAGCTGGCCGAGCGCATCAAGGTATCTCTAGGTTCCCTGAGCCCACGGAAATAACGCGAGAGCCTTGGAATCGCCGCATGAAAAGTCCAAGAAAAGTGCCGCACTCCTTTTATCAGTATTCTTTCATTGATGTCAATTCAGGTTCGGGTGGCGCTATTTCCTCCTTCGCCGCAGGCACAGTAACGAGGCCAGCTCGGCGCTTGTCCTTCAGTCGGTAGCTGTCGCCCTTGATATTCAGGGTGGTTGAGTGGTGAAGCAAACGATCCAAAACGGCGGTGGCAATAACTTGATCGCCGAAAATTTCTCCCCAGTCCATGAAGTACATATTCCGGCGAACGTGACCGATCTGATCACCGCTCTCTCGCTGGTTCTGGTTTTGTAAGCTGACCGGTCACGATGGGTCAACCTCTTCCGTTTTCGGGACGGCGCTCTTGCGCATCGATTCTCCTCTGAGTGTCAGGCGGTGGGCGCTGTGCAGCAGCCGGTCCAGGATGGCGTCGGACACCGTCGCCACGCCGATGTAGTCGTGCCAGTGCTCGATGGGCAGTTGACTGGCGACCAGCGTCGAGCCCCGGCCGTGCCGATCCTCGATCACCTCCATCAGATCCTGCCGCTGCGGCGCGGTCATCTTCTGCATCCCCCAGTCGTCGAGGATCAGCAGGTCGGTCTTCTGTAGCTGCCCCATCAGCCGGGCGTAAGAGCCCGGAATAGCCGGTCACGATGGCGCGGAATACGCAAGCGCTTGGGCGCGGCCTCTAGCGTCAAGCGCTTCGCGGCACTGCCCTGAATATGCGACACAATAAAAGCGCGCACCATCTCGTCTTCAGTGCGGCGTGCCCAATCGTGGGCGTCAGACTAGCGGTAAAACACGGAAAGGAGAACAGCGATGGCGAGGCAGGCAATCTTTCAGATAACGTCATTCAGCTACCGGCAGTGGCGGCTTCGATAGCGTCTTGGGGTCCTGCAGAGGACCGAAGAATCGGCATGGTACCCTCCACACTAGGGATCCCAGTAGGGACACCGGATTGGCCACAGACAGAGTAAGCGACCGATAGCCAATTGACTTCATTGGTGGGCCCAGTAGGACTTGAACCTACGACCAAGGGATTATTAGTTCGCTTTTAAATCAATAAGTTACTGAAAGTTCTACGAAATCTCCCGTAACCTAGAAAAGAATTAAGTACTTTATTATCAGATGGTTAGCGAAGCATAGCGTAACTTGAGAAAACTAGCCACTGTACCACTAGTGTACCGATATCACCCCATTGCCCAAGGGCTGATAGCTTCGACACTCAATTCCTTAAAACTCACGATGTTGCGTGTCGCCAACACCGCTCCATGCTGGATGCAGATAGCAGCAATTTGGGCATCGCCCGTGTGAACCTGTTTTCCTTTTTTCTCGCTAGCCGCGACTTGTACTGCAAAGTGCTCTGCGGCCACGCTGTCGAAGGGCAGGATTCGTCCAGCAAAGTCCTCTTCGAACATTGCCGACGCTTTGAATGCAAAAGCACGTTTGCTATCGCCATCAGGCATGCGTTCAATGCTATAGAGAATTTCGCCAACTGTAATAGCGGAAATTGTTACCGAAAGAGCATCTTGCCTATCCAGCCAGCCGACAACCGTAGCGTCTGGCACAGGTTTCATAAGCTCTGACAGCACATTGGTATCAAGAACGATCATACTTCGAATCCTGCGTCCTGAGGCTTATCAGACCTAGCCGGCATTTCAAGCTCAAGACCGCCCGAATCTGCGAATCGTTCATGTATTCGGGTCCCTAAACCTTTTGTCTGTTGAAGGCTTAGGGCATTACGCAGAATGATGCGCACTTCCTCTTCCATTGAGTGGCCATGCCTAGCCGCCTCCATGCGAAGCCGAGCCTTTAGCTGCTCGTCCAAATTGCGAACTATGATCGATGCCATGACAGACTCACCATATGATTTTATATGCTATCAATGATAGCATATGGTACAACGAATGCACCCATGCATGGCGATAGGTATCATGCTAACCCGCAATAGAGGCTTCGAGGGCAGGGAGACCTGTGCTCGCCAGTGGAGCATAAGGAACCGATGAGCAAGTACGAAGGGCTAGATCGCGACACATTGATCCGCTTGCTAGAGCAGCGCGACCGTGGACGCCAGCTAGGGCTGGTGTGGGAGCGCGACGAGATCGAGGCCGACCAAGCGATTAACGATGATTTCGTCGGGTTGAGCCTTGATGCCGCTCTATCTCATGGCGAGGCGCCTTGGGAGAACCTGATCATCGAAGGTGATAACTACGATGCCCTTCGTGCCCTACGCATGACTCATGCTGGGCGAATCCGTTGCATCTACATAGACCCACCTTACAACACCGGCAATAAGGATTTTGTCTATAACGACCGCTTCGTCGACAAAAATCACCGCTTTCGTCATTCATTATGGTTGGAATTTATTTACAAAAGACTGCTCTTAGCCAAAGAGCTACTGGCAGAGGACGGTGTAATTTTCGTCAGCATTGATGACAATGAACTATTTCATCTCGGAATGTTAATGGATGAGGTCTTCGGACCGAAAAATAAGCTAGCAACGTTCATCTGGCAAACAGACGGAAACTTTGACAATCAAGCCAAAATAAAGATCGCTCACGAATACATTTTAGCTTATTCTCCGAATCCCGATCGCTTTCCCATGCCTCGTGTAGTCGACCCCAATATTGGAGAATCTAGCAAAATATTTCGACCCGAAATCCGGAACACGATAGTAAAAAATGGCCCTAAAAATCCTGTATCTGAGATCAGACTCCCATCTGGATTTCCAGCTGCATTCGATAATGGAACAATCCCGCCTCGCAGTGATAGGTGGCCTCATATATCCACAGAGGCTCACATTGAAAACGGGCGCCTTGCTAACGAAGTTATAGTAGAAAGCGGATGGGCAAACCGTGGATTATGCCAAGCATTTATTGACAGCGGATTTAAATCAGTCAAAGATACAAAAGGTCAACTAACAAGCTTTGTTATAACCGAAAACGGCGCCATTGAAAACATTAAAAAGCGTGACACAAACTCACACGTCATTTCTGTTTTAAGGAACTTAGGAAACACGCAAAGTGATGGCGCCGGACTGGCCGAAATGGGTATTGAATTCACATATCCTAAACCGGTCTCAATGATGACTTACTTATTATCTATTCTTGACGACCCCAACGCGACAATTTTAGACTTTTTTGCCGGATCTGGAACCACCGCACACGCCATAACAAAACTTAATGCTAAAGATGGCGGCCAGCGACGTTTTATAATGATAAGCAACAGCGAATCCACAAAAGAAGAGCCTAAAAAAAACTTATGCCGCGATGTCTGCGCCGAGCGAATAAGGCGGATCATGAGCGGATATACAAACATTAAAGGCGAAAATATCGAAGGAGTGGGTGGTAGCTTTGCATATCTACGAACCCGGCAAGTAGCGATGCACCGGCTGCCGACAAAAATCGCTCACGGTGAAGTTTGGTATGCCCTGCAATTGCTGCATGAAGCGCCACTTCAGCCTTGGATGGGCAGCGGTTTTCAAGCCATCGAAGCCCATGATGGCTGGGTTGCCTATCTGGCGGATCAGAAAGCAGACAGCATCGAGCGTCTACAGGTTTGGCTGGATAAAGC
Organism: Halomonas sp. V046; assembly: GCF_052645355.1. Taxonomy (NCBI): domain Bacteria; kingdom Pseudomonadati; phylum Pseudomonadota; class Gammaproteobacteria; order Oceanospirillales; family Halomonadaceae; genus Halomonas; species Halomonas sp. V046. Next base: position 3,233 of record NZ_JBQXYF010000027.1, on the reverse strand, counting down.
CGAGCCAATCCATGGACGAGTCTATAGCTGGTCGCCCGACCGATTCGAGGCGCGGGCGCCATCACTCGACTGGCCACGAATCCCCGATGCCTTACAAGCCCGTTTCAGTAAAAGGAAGCGATAATGCCGCTCGTTCTCAAGTCATTCCAGGAAACGCTCTGCGATGGACTGGTTGCTCGCTTCAATAACTTGGCGGAACAATATCGGCATCTCAGTAATGCCAGCGAAGCCGAGCTAAAAACCGTACGCGAACAAGATGCGGCGGTGGTCCTACAGGCACCAACGGGGTCCGGCAAGACGGCCATCGCCATCGAAGCAATGGCGCGATTCTCATCGCAGGAGCAGGTTCTCTGGTTCTGGTTCGCCCCCTTTGCTGGCCTAGTCGAACAGGCCCGCAAAACTCTACATGCGCAGGCGCCAAATTTACGCGTGCTTGACTTGATATCGGATCGTCGACCGGATCTCGCCAACGAAGGTGGGGTGTTCGTCACAACCTGGAGTGCCGTAGCAACCAGCAATGCCTCTGGGCGCCGTGCGCGTAACACCAGCGATACTGGCCTGTCCGTCGACTCGTTGATCGAGTTAGCTCGGCAACAGGGTGTTCGTATCGGCTGTATCGTTGACGAAGCACACCACGGTTTCCAGCGTGCGCGTCAGGCACAGGTTTTCTTTCGCGACGTGCTGAAGCCCGACTATGCGCTACTAATGACAGCGACCCCACGCGACACCGATATCGCTCCCTTTCAGCGTGATACCGGTTATCGCCTGGGCGATGAGGCCGATTGGGCCTCCGTGGCGCGCATCGATGCGGTCAATGCCGGGCTACTTAAGCGGGGCGTGCGTGTAGTGCGCTTCCTTGCCAAGGACGATGACACTGAACAGTTGATCGACTTCGAGCAATTGGCGTTGCGCGAATGTACAGAGACGCACCGGCTAATCAAGAAGATGCTAGCCAATAGCGGCACGAATCTGACCCCGCTCATGCTGGTTCAGGTGCCCAATGGCAAGGCTGCGCAGGAAACCGCACGGCGCTACCTAATCGATAATCTGGGTTTCGCTGAAGATGCGATACGTATCCATACCAGCGACGAGCCCGACGCCGATCTGATCTCGCTGGCCAATGATCCAAAGGTCGAAGTACTGATCTTCAAAATGGCAGTAGCGCTGGGCTTTGATGCACCCCGCGCTTTCACTCTCGCGGCGCTGCGTGGCGCGCGCGATCCCTCCTTCGGAGTGCAGGTGGTAGGCCGACTCATGCGCGTACATGCGCTGTTGCAGGGGCGCGATGACCTTCCAGAAGCACTTGGCTATGGCTACGTGTTCCTTGCCAACGCCGAATCGCAGGAAGGGTTGCTGAACGCTGGAGCGCAGATTAACAGCTTGCGCACTCAGGCACCGGAAGTAGGTACTTCGACGACTATCACTTATAGCGGAACTCAGCGCAGTGTGCAGCTTACGCGTACCGGAGAATCTTTCGCGCTGACGATAAATCCTGAGGGCGACGTCACTCGGGAAAACGCCGACGGAAGCGAAAACGAGCAGCAATCCGATGGCAGTGGCCCGCCTGATACGAATAAATCCTGGCAGGGGATGCTGGAATTCGGTCAAGCCGCATTGACGCAGGCTGAGCAGCATCGACACGGCGAAAAGAAACCACCTCTTGAAGGCAATCAAAAGCAGTCATTAGCCGGATTGACCCTGTCGGTGCAAGAATCAAAGCGTCAATATCCACGGCGGAAGGATGTTCCTGCCGTACTTCGTGGTGAGCGCTTGCCTCCCGCGCCGCTCGATTTAGAAATCCGCTTGGTCGAATTCGTCGATTTTACCGCTCAAGTGCTGGCTAGCCGGGAACGCGTACGCACCCAAGTACGCCGGGGTGAAACCGATATCTTCAAAAGTGAGCATATCGCTGAGGACGGTAGCGATGTATGGGCCCAACTATCGGTAGCGGCAATCGCCGAAAAGGCGCGGCAGGTCGTATTAAGGCTAGAAGGCGTAAACGAGCGTGAAATTCGTGAGCGACTACTTGATCGTTTTAGGCACGCAATCGAAGCTAGTGGCGCCATGCCGCCGGAGGACGAAGAAATTTTAGAACAACAACTCGATCGAGTGCTGATTAGCCACCCAACATTGTTACGCGAAGCCTGTCGCAGGGCACGGCTGGATCAGGTTCACGATATCGAAGTGTCGATCCCGCCTGTACTAGAAAGCGAAGTTCCACTGGAGACAGCCGAGCGCAGCGTTTATGGCGTTTTTCCAATCGGCATGAACGAGGACGAGCGACGTGTAGCGCAGCTTCTGGATCAAGATACGCGGGTATTATGGTGGCACCGCAACCCTGTCGGCGCTCATAGAGCTGATGCCCTGGGCCTGTATCGTTGGGATGAGGGAGATGGTTTTTTTCCCGACTTCATCGTCGCTCTCGAAGGTCGGGAAACCCCGGACCAGGTCGCATTGCTAGAAATCAAAGGTGCACATCTATGGGGTGCGGGCAAGGAAGCTGAAAAGGCAGCAGCCGAGCATCTTGATTATGGCCGTGTGTACATGGTGGGCCGCCGCCGTGGAGAGTCCAATTACAAGTTCCTAAGAAATCTCAGTGGCAGACTCGAAGAAGAATCCACCTTCGAGATCCCCCGCATGGCTTGGCGCTCATGAACATGTATGGGACAGGTGGTGATATTGGTAAGACGGTAGCCGCCCAGCTTCGCAGAGCAGGATCAGAGTCGAGACCAGAGGGCGAGTAAGCCCATTGCATTGTACAGTGGCCGCTTGCGGCGTACCTGTACAATGCACATCCTGCCATTGGCTCATCACAGATTTTGCTTCACTCTGCTTCATTTCAGGCCCTGATCTCGCAAATGAAATAGAATGAGACAAAATGAAATAAAATCTCTTAAAATGAAGTAAAATGCTGCATCGCTTCGCTATGAGTCGTCACACAGCTGCTGCTTCGCAGCTTTTGAACGCCAAATGAGATGCTTGGCCACCTTCAGTTAGCCTCTCAAGCTCCTCTGGGACTGTTTAAACCCCTGCCCTATGCCTACCTTCCAGATCTCTCCTCACAGCCGCTTGCAGGACACGTAGCGGCATTGACACATGCACAGGCTGATCTTACCCAGTAGCGGTGGACACCCCGTTAAGGAACTACTCTGAACGAGGTGAACCATGACAAAGCCAGCTACGCTCATGAAAAAGCAACGTGCCCGATACACCGATACCTATCGCGAAGAAGC
>NZ_JBQXYF010000026.1:0-26672 GCF_052645355.1 Halomonas sp. V046 | reverse complement strand
ACTCAAGCTGGTGTCACCGTGCAAACACTGCTGTGCCACCAGCAGTTTGAACCACTCGTCGTATCGGTTGCTCATGAAAACACCCCGAAGGTTGGATGTGGGTGTCCAACTTTCGGGGTGCAGTTCACCTATCGGCGGGCTTTATTGTTGTCGGTTGCCAGGCCCTTGCGCTGGCTAGCGAGGCGTGGCTCGGGATAGCCCAAGCCGGGCCAGCGTCGCATCATCGAGCCCTTCCACCGCCTCGACAGCCGCCAGCGCCCGGTGGTAATCGCGACTCACGAAGGCTTCTCCCGCCAGCAGGTGAGCCAGATACTCCCGTGCCGGCTTCAACGCTTCGCCCAGACGTTCGGGCCCGGCGATGTAGACCCAGGCATCGATCCGCCCCTCCGACGTCAGCACCGCCAGGCGATGTCGATCGTACTCGTGGGGATAACCCTCGAAAGGATCCATGGCGTGGATCTGTTCGGGCTTAAGCAACTCGAACAAGGCTCCCTCGACGCTCTCGCCCACGGCCTCGACCACATTGGCGTGGGCAATGCCGGGCACCCGCGAGGCCTTGTTGAATCGCAGCGAATACCCCTCGAGCCGGCCCGGAAACACCCGCTTCGTCGCGCCGATACGAGCCGCGACCCGGGCCTCGTTCATGTTGCTGCCGTAGGCGAAGTACCAGGGCATCTCTCCTCCCTTGGCCTGAGGCCACATCGCCTCAGCTATCGGTGATCAAACGATCGATTTCCTCGACCACGCTCTTCATCATCGCGCGATCGGCGGCTCCCGCGCCTTCCTGGTTGAGGTAGGCGTCTACCGCCGGCGCCACGTCGCAGCTGGCCGGCAACGGCGAGCGATGCTCGACCAGCACCTGCAGGCGCACGATAAACACGAACCTCAGCCACTGCGGCAACGACATGGTGTCGATGCAAAAGGGCTGTTGGCTATTGAACGCCGCGGGCTCGGGCTTGTCCATGCGCCACAGATTGACGGCTTTCATGGTAGCTTCGAGATCGCGCAGGGCAGCGGCCAGATCGGCGTGCACTGTGGGGTGAACCGTCATAGGGACTCCGGTCATCTAGAATGAATGGCGTGTCTCACGGCTGGCGGGCAATGGCCAACGACGATGCCATGTGACGCGTCAAGGCCAGCGCCGGCGAGGCTCAAGGCCGTCGCTTTCGAGCACAATAGCCACCGCTTTCGAGCAGAACAGTCGCGCCGAACCATCAGCTCGCGGGCGTCGTCGACGACGCCTGGGTCGCCAGCACCTTGCGCAAGAAGTCTCGGGTGCGCGGATCCTTGGGCGTATTGAACAACTCAGACGGTGGTCCCTGCTCCACGATGCGTCCACCGTCCATGAACACCACGCGATCGGCGACGTCTCGAGCGAAGCTCATCTCATGGGTCACCACCAGCATGGTCTGACGCTCGCTGGCGAGTTGTTTCATCAACCCGAGAACCTCCTCGACCCATTCCGGGTCCAGCGACGAGGTCGGCTCATCGAACAGGATGACTTCGGCCTGGGCGGCCATGGCCCGACCGATGCCGACACGCTGCTGCTGACCGCCGGACAGTGACGCCGGGTAGGCATCGGCCTTATCCTCGAGCCCGATACGCTTGAGGATCTCGACGGCTCGCGCATGGGCCTCGGCCTTGGGCCAGCGATTGACCACGATCAGGCCCTCGGCGATGTTTTCCCGTGCCGTCTTGTTGGCGAACAGGGCGTAGTTCTGAAACACGAACGCCGTGCGTCGCCGGGCCGAGAGGATATCGGCCTTGGTGGCGCGCGTCACGTCCACGTCCAGGTCCCCAATTACCAGGCGCCCGGCATCCGGCTGCTCGAGAAAATTCAGGCAGCGCAGCAGCGTCGACTTGCCGGTGCCGGATGGCCCGATCACGACGATGATCTCGCCCTCGCGAATTTCCAGATCGATGCCATCGAGCACCGTGGTCTCGCCAAAGCGCTTGACCAGCTGTGTCACCTTGATCATCGGCGATAGGCCTCGTTGAGTCGCGATTCGAGTCGACGCTGCAGCCAGGCCAGCGCCTCGACGATGGCCCAGTAGATCACCGCCACGGTGACGAACGCCTCGAAGTACAGGAAGCTGCCGGCGGCTTCCTTTTGCGTGGCCCCCATCAGCTCCGTGACGCCGAGGGTAAAGGCCAGCGATGTCGCCTTGATCATGTCGATGAAGTAGTTCATCAATGTCGGCACGGCAATCCGCGTCGCCTGGGGCAGCACGATGCGCCGCATCAGCTGGGCGTTGGTCATGCCGATGGACAGCGCCGCCTCGGTCTGACTGCGATCGACACCGACGATGGCGGCCCGGATGGACTCCGCCATGTAGGCCGAGAAGTGCAGCGTGAGGCCCATGATAGTCGCGGTGATGCCATTGATACTGGTCAGAAACGCCATGATCTGCGGCAGACCGTAGTAGAACAGGAACAGCTGCACCAGCAGCGGCGTGCCGCGAAAGAAGGAGATAAACAGCAGCGTGACCGCGTTCAGCCCAGGAATCTTCAGCACCCGCACCACCGCCAGGCCACAGGCCAGCGCCAGGGCCAGCACCATCCCCGCCGCCGCCATGCCGAGCGTCAGTGGCAGATAGCGCAGCAGGATAGGCACGAGCCCCAGCATGTAGTCGAGGTTCAGAATATTCATAAGAGCGATGGTCTCGCCTCAGGGACGGGTGATATCGGCATCGAACCAGCGGTTCGATATCTCGCCGAGAGTGCCGTCTTCTCGCAGCGTATCCAGCGCAGCGTCGACCCGATCACGCAGCTCGGCATCGCCTTGGCGGAACGGCAGCGCATTGCGAATATCGGAGAACGGCTTGCCGGCCAGCGCCAGCGGCAGCGGTTTGTCCTTGATCACCTGGGTCGCACTGACACGGTCCATGACGAACGCATCGACCCGGCCAAGCGCCGTATCCTGCTCGATGTTGCTGTCGTAGGTACGGATATCGATGTCGTCGGCGTAGGGCAATTCGCGCAGCAGCTGTTCATAGTTGGAGCCCAGGTTGACCGCCACGGTCTTGCCGGCCAGGTCCTCGACGCCGCCAATGGCATCGTTACCCTCTTTCACCACGACCTGCGCCCCATCGTAGACGTAGGGCGCGGTAAACAGATACTTCTGCTCACGCTCGTCGGTGATCGTGATCTGATTGGCGATGGTGTCGATACGGCCTGACTCCAACATGCCGAACAGGCCCGAGAAATTGGCCGTGACGAACTCGACCTCTACCCCCAGCTCTTCCGCCACGGCCTCCATGACGTCGACCTCGAATCCCTTGAGCGTGTCCTGCTCGACGAACGTGAACGGAAAGTATCCCCCCGACATGCCCACCTTGAGGCTGTCGTCGGCGGCTGCGGCATTCATAGCAAGACTCAAGGCGCCTGCAGAGATGATGGATGTGGCCAGCTGGCGAAGCATAGGGTGACTCCTCGTTTGCGGACTCCAGAACCGAAAAGGCGACCCTTGTTCGGCCCGATGAACTGAATCTGAGTTTCCTGGCACCAAACGTGACTGGAACCAGGCCAGGGTGCAACCAGATGTTTCTGGAATAAGCGCGAGACATTATATTCCAAACTGCTTCATGCCGCAGTGTAAAATCCGTTGGTCAAAGCGATCAACTCCATCTATCGTGCGCCCGACAGCCGCTTCGCCAGGATATCCACCGACACTTATCCCCCGCCAAGGAAGATTCACAGAAGCACTGAACGTCCTTGTGGATAACCACTGAACAGGTGGCCAAGCGCCGGTGATGGCGGTGCTCTCGAGCGATCGGTTAAAGTTTGATCACCCCCCCGGGAATTTTTCCTCGGCGAGCGGCTGACACTCATGTGCCACCGCGTTAGAGTGCACGCTTGTTCACCGGAGGGGCCATGCAACCTATCCACTGCCTTCACGATTTCTTCACCCTGACCGGGGCCGAGGTCCAGCTCTACCACATGGGTCGACGCGTCCAGCCCTGCGCGCTCGAGACCCTGGCCGAGTTCGAGCAAGGGGACAGTGCCTGGCCGTTTCCGTGGCAGGCCAAGGCGCGCCTGGCCATGGTCTTTCGCCTCGGTGAGATGACCGATCCGCTGATCTGGTTTCTGGCCTTGCCGCTGGATGAACAGGGCCACCTCGACGCTGCCCAACGGGACGCGTTCCTCGAGCGCCTGTTGACCACCATCGGCGCTAGCGCCGAGGCCATCGACGCCAATCAGACGAGTCACATCGACAACCTGATGAAGGACAACCCGCTGGCGTTCACGCCGCCACTGGCCTTCCAGGCCGTCCTCCATGCACGAGCCAGCCTCGACCTGGGGCTGGCCGCGAGCCAGCACCTGGAGCCGGTCGAGGCGTTCTTCAGCGGCCAGGGCAACGCTGACTGGCGTGCGCTGGGACTTCAGGGCCTGGCCGACCACGTCGTTCGCCTGGATGCCGAAACGAGTCGCGATCTGAGCGCTAGACTCCCGCAACTGCACAACGATGTACTGACCTCCCTGTGCTACTGTCTGGAACATGTCTCCGTCGATGAAGCCATCGCCGGCGCGCTACGTTCACGCGGTGAGCAGCTGGCTCGACAGGGCGAGATCGAGGCCTTCTGCGCCTGTGTCAGGGCAATGGGCGCGGCTCCCCGGGCCCAGGCCGGGGCCTGGTACGATGCCCTGCTGGCAGATCCCGATGCGTGCGGGCCCGACGTCCTGGCCGCCATGGCCGCCCGAGGCTGGGAGCACCTGGAAGACGCCGAGCGCCTGCCGGGCTTCCTGTCCCGGGCCGCCGAGCGCGACGACGCCGACTTCCTGGCCCTGGCGAGGGACCTGGCGCAGATTCCGCGGCTCAGGCTACCGGTCCTGATGACCCTTCGCCACTCGGCCCCTGGCTCGGCGATTGCGCGACGTCTCGCGACGGTCACTGCGGCTCCCGGCGAAGGCGCCTGATCGCCCTCGTCACCCGGCTTGACACACCGCAAGGCCCATCGCCTTTCACCACCAACGCCCCTTGCGGAGCGCGTGAGCGCAAGGCAGGAATTTCGAGACACGGCATGGACGTGCAGGCATCACGACCCGCCGTCTTTATGATGACATCCGAGCGGTGTCCGACGACGACAAGGAGGGGAGCCATGAAGGAACTGCCCTATCAGGCCAAGGCCGTGATCGGTCGCCGTGAAATGGTCGTGCTGCCCGACATGCACCTGCACCTGTGTGCCAAGGTAGACACCGGCGCGCGAACGTCGGCCCTGCACGCCGAGGACATCGAATCCTTCGAGGAGGACGAGATACTCTGGGTCAGCTTCGTGACCCGGGGCGGTGGCCCCGGCAGCCCGGCCCATACCTATCGCATGCACTTGCATGATCGGCGCAAGGTGACCAGCTCCAACGGCCTGGCCGAGTGGCGCTACATCATCCGTACCCGGCTCCAGCTCGGCGAACTCGACTTCCCGGTCGAGTTTTCCCTGACAGACAGACGCAACATGCGTCACCCGCTGCTGCTTGGACGCCGCGCCCTGCGGCGCCTGCTGGTCGCCCCCGGGGCGGCCTTCCTGCACGGCGAACCCTAACCGCCCCTCCGCCACTGACCTGGAGACATGCCCATGCATATCGCGCTGCTGTCCCGCAATCGCAATCTCTATTCGACTCGTCGTCTGGTGGAAGCCGCCGAGCAACGGGGCCATTCGGCCCGCGTGGTGGATACCCTGCGCTGCTACATGAGCATCGCCTCGCATCACCCGTCGATTCACTACAAAGGCGAGGAGCTCGAGCCCTTCGATGCGGTCATCCCGCGCATCGGCTCGTCGGTGACCTTCTACGGCTGCGCGGTACTGCGCCAGTTCGAGATGATGAACATTCCCGTGCTCAACGACAGCGTCGGCATTACCCGCTCCCGGGATAAGCTACGTTCTCTGCAGTTGCTCTCACGCAAGGGCATCGGCCTGCCGGTCACCGGTTTCGCCCACTCCCCCGATGACATCCCCGACCTGATCACCATGGTCAAGGGGGCCCCGCTGGTGATCAAGCTACTCGAAGGCACCCAGGGTATCGGCGTCGTGCTCGCCGAGACCAACCAGGCGGCCGAGTCGGTGATCCAGGCGTTCATGGGCATGAAAGCCAACATCATGGTCCAGGAGTACATCAAGGAGGCCAAGGGCGCCGACATCCGCTGCTTCGTCATCGGCGACAAGGTCGTCGCGGCGATGAAGCGCCAAGCCGCCGAAGGCGAGTTTCGCTCCAACCTCCATCGCGGTGGCAGCGCCAGCATCATCCGCATCACCCCGGAGGAGCGCTCCACCGCTATTCGTGCCGCCAAGGCCATGGGCCTGCGAGTGGCCGGTGTCGATCTGCTCCGCTCCAACCACGGCCCGGTCGTCATGGAGGTCAACTCCTCGCCCGGCCTGCAGGGCATCGAGACCGCCACCGGCAAGGACATTGCCGGCCTGGTCATCGAACACCTCGAAAAGAGCGCCGTGGCCCGTCCACGCACTCGCCCCCCGGTCAAGCCAAAGGGCTAGGACACGAGTCCCCGAGCCGGTCATGCATCGGCTCGGCAACGACTCCCCCTCTCTCAGCCTCGCGCCTTACGCCAAAGGTCTAACCCTCGGCGATCGTCATCCCAAGAATCATAAATATTTGCGCCTTTGGGGGTGGCAAAACGGGGGCTAGAGCCCCACAATCTGCGTCACCGGAGGAGGTGACGCGCATGTTTCTCGACAATCGCCAAGTGGCGATGGATAGCGTTCTTGAAGCGCTGGCTGACAGCATCGACTATTTCCAGGACAACCTCGAGCGCCTGAGGCCGTCCCTGCGTGATGCTCTCGAACCCCATTTCGAGACGCGCAAGAAGACGATGCGAAAGTTGCAGAGCCTGGCCCGTCGCCACCTCGACCTGCTACCCCGCGACGCCGATGTCGAGCGCGATGACTACATGTGGCTGTGGAGTCGCCTGAAGAGCTTCGTCGGCAACGACTCGCAGGTGCTGATCAACGAGCTGCTGGAACAAGAACGGGTCTTGATGCAGGCACTGTCCACCCTGTTCACCCATCCTCTGCCCGGCCCCATCGAGCCGGTGATCGAAGAGTGCTGGAAGGGCTGCCGTTCGCTGATTCGCGTGCTCTACGACCTGCAGAAGGAAACCGACCCCAAGAAAGCCGCCGCCGCCAAGCGCGCACCGGCCAGAAAGGCCACGCGGCGCTAGCGTGCGCCCGCTTTCGGTGCGGGCTTTTCAACACGGCGCACGCCCTACGATGGGCTCCCTGCGAAGGTAACGATCAGGACGACGCCTAGCGACACACCAAGCGGCACGAAAAAGAGCGACGCGGATCCCCGGCGTCGCTCTTTTTGTTGCCGGGCGAGTCACGGTAAGCCCCATCCGCCGCCCGCATCATCGCCGGCCCTCTTGTTTGTCGAGCGCCGCCGCTGAGCTCTTGTCGAGCGCCACCGCTGGGCTCTTGTCGCAGAGCACCGCTGGGCTCTTGTCGAGCAGCACCGCTGGGCCCTTGTCGAGCAGCACCGCTGGCTCGGGCGCCTCCTGGGCGCCTCCTGGGCGCCTCCTGAATTCTTGCCTTCAGCGCGACGGCCGTGCGGGTTCCTGTGATTCCTTCGACGCGGGGGCCTGGCCATCGCCACTCTCGTGAGTGCTTGTCTCGGGGGATGGCGGGATCACGCCTTGCTCGGCATCATGCTCCGCGGCAACTGACCCCGAGTCCTCGCGAGGCGGAATCTCTGCGCTTGAATCCTGGCGCCTCGGCTCTGCCGCGCGGGTGCCTTGCTCGACGGCCGGCGCCGGAACCGACTGGTGTGGGTCGGCGCCTTCCTCGGAAGGCGGATCTGACCGCTTGGCGCCATCAGGGAAACGAATCGTCTGGCTCTCATCACCCGGCTCACTGTCATCGCTCAGCGTACCGCCAGGCACCGGCGCTACGATGTCACCCAACGCCGGCGCGCCGCGGGGGGCAATCTGCAGCGGCTCCAGAGGCCCCAGAAAGCGTGGCTCCCGGTTCCACAGGTACAGGTCCCCGAGGGTGGCCACGCGGGCCACCCACTCCCGCATGCGCAGGTACCAAGTACCCTCGGCCTCACGCTCCGGGGCCGCGCAGCCGACGGTGTCCAGCCCCAGCGCATCCGCGATGAACAACGCCCGGGGCAGGTGCCAGCCCTGGGTCACCAGCAGCGCCCGATCGACCTGGAACACGTCTCGCGCTCTGGCCAAGGTATCGAAGGTGCTGAAGCCAGCGTAATCCAGGGTCATGTCCTGATCACGCACGCCACGCCCGCGCAGATCGCGCCACATGGTCACCGGCTCGTTGTAGTAACGCGTGCTATTGTCCCCCGAGACCAGCAAGTGATCGACGCGACCGCTGGCGACAAGCTCGGCGGCGGCGGTCATGCGCCCCTCGAAGTGAGGGTTGCGCAGGCCGCTGCGGGTCCAGTGCGAGGTGCCAAAAACGATCCCGACTCGCTCACGGGCACACTTGGCCAGATTATGCTCGATGCGCTCGCGAGTGCTCGCCAGCACCCAGACATTGGCCATCACGAAGGCCAGCGCCATGAGCAGCGCCATGGTGCCGAGGGCCAACAACAGGCTGCGAAACAGCTTCCATAGCGACAATCGCATGCACCTTCCGTCCACGGGGTCCGTCCGGTGGCCGCCCCTTGCGGCCGGCCGTCGTTAGAACATGCCCAACTCGAGCTTGGCTTCGTCGGTCATCATCTCACGACTCCAGGGCGGGTCGAAGACGATATCGGTATGGACCTTGGCAATCTGCGGTGCACCGAGGATCTTGTTACGCGCATCGGCAGCGATCACATCGCCCATGCCACAGCCCGGCGCGGTCAGCGTCATGCGAATGGTAACGATGCGCTCGCCGCTGATCAGGCGTTCGATGCGGCAACCGTAGACCAGTCCAAGATCGACGATATTGACCGGTATTTCGGGATCGAAGCAGGTCCTGAGCTGATCCCAGACGAAGGCCTCGATGGTGTCCTCGTCGGCCTCGGGGTCCAGCGTCGGGCGTGGCAGTGCCTCGAGCCCCACCGCATCCAGGTTGGCCCCCTCGATCAGATACAGCCGGCCTTCGTAACCGACGCTGACGGTGCTGCCCTTGGCCTGCATCACCGAGACGGTGCTGTCCTCTTCTAGGGTCACCGTCTTGCCGAAAGGAATCGAGATCGCATCCACATCGCGCTGCAGGGGCAGCTGCTGGCCCTTGCTCAGCCGGGCGATCTGCTCGTTATCGCTCATGAAAGTCCTTGTGTCTTTGGCCGCACCTGCACCCTGTGTCGGGCGAGGCCGCGCGCCCGGGAGCGACGCCACCGGCCAAGCCTGCCTTGGGTGGTGCTTGGCCGGGTGCTTGGCCGGGTGCTTGGCCGGGTGCTGGCTTAGCGCAGCATGGAAACCACCCGTTCGAGGCTCTCGGCAAAGATGTCGATTTCCTCGGGGGTGTTATAGGCGGCGAAGGAGGCGCGGCAGGTGGCATCGACCCCGAACCGTGCCAGCAACGGCTGAGCGCAGTGATGACCGGTGCGGATCGCCACGCCAAGCTGATCGATCAACAGGCCGATATCCTGGCTATGGGCCCCATCGACCACGAACGACAATACGCCCGCCTTGTCGGGAGCGGTCCCCAGCACTCGCAGTCCATCGATGCGGGAGACCGTGTCCGTTGCATGCTCGAGCAGACGCTCTTCCCAGGCGGCAATATGGGTGAGGCCAATCTCGTTGACCCACGAAAGCGCCCGACCGAGCGCCACGACCTCGGCGATCGCGGGCGTCCCTGCCTCGAACTTGTGCGGAATGGCGGCGAAGGTCGTGGGGGTCTCGAAGGACACCGTCGCGATCATCTCGCCCCCGCCCTGCCACGGCGGCATGGCCTCAAGCAGCTCGGCGCGGCCGTAGAGCACGCCAACGCCGGTCGGGCCATAGACCTTATGCCCGGAGAACGCGTAAAAGTCGGCGCCGATGGCTTGCACGTCGATCAGCTGATGCGGTGCCGCCTGGGCGCCATCGACCAGGATCAGGGCACCGTGATCATGGGCCACTCGGGCCATGTCGGTGACCGGATTGACGGTACCGAGGGCGTTGGAAACATGATTGACCGCCACCAGCTTGGTGCGCTCATTGATCAGGTCACGATAGGCATCGAGATCGAGCACGCCCCGCTCGTCCACCGGGATCACCTTGAGCGTAAACCCACGCTCGGCGGCCAGCAGTTGCCACGGTACGATATTGGAGTGGTGCTCAAGCAGGCTGATCAGGACCTCGTCGCCGGGACCGAGGTTGGTCCGCCCCCAGCTCTGGGCCACCAGATTGATGGCCTCGGTGGTGCCCCGGGTGAAGACGATCTCCCTGGCCTCGGCGGCGTTGATGAAGGCCCGCGCCGTTTCCCGGGTACCTTCGAAGGCCGCCGTCGCCTCGTCGGCCAGCGTATGCAGCCCACGATGGATATTGGCATTCAGGCGACGATAGTAGTCATCGAAAGTCGCGATGACCTGAACCGGCGTCTGGCTGGTGGCCGCGTTATCCAGATACACCAGCGGCTTGCCATGCACTTCCCGATCCAGGATCGGGAAGTCGCGGCGTACCCGGGCGACATCCAGCAGCAGGTCGCTGAAGTTGGCCATGCTCAGTCCTCGTTCAGGGCCACGGCGGCTTCCACCAGCCCGGCCAGGTTGAAGCGCTCCGGCAGCTTGCCGGCCACGGCCAGCTCGACGCGTTCGGCGACGGCGTCGACCGTGACCTGATCCATCACCTCGCCGGCGAAGGCCAGGGTCAACAAGCCCCGGGCCGTGGACTGATCAAGCCCGCGGGTGCGCAGGGCGAAGACCGCTTCCTCGTCGAGCTGCCCGGTGGTGGCACCGTGGGAGCACTTGACGTCGTCGGCGTAGATCTCGAGTTCCGGCTTGGTGTCGATCTGGGCACGATCGGAGAGCAGCAGGTTGGCGTTGCTCTGGTTCGCCTCGATCTTCTGGCTGTCGCGCTTGACGATCACCTTGCCGTTGAACACGCCATGGGCGCGGTCGTCGAGGATGCCCTTGTAGTTCTCGTGGGAGAAGGTGTGCGGGGCATTGTGGTTGACCAGGGTATGGGTATCCAGGTGCTGACGGTTCTGACCGTAGAACAACCCGTTGTAGGTGACTTCCGCCCCCTGGCCATTGAGGTCACTGATCAGGTCGTTGCGCACCAGCGCGCCACCGAGGGTCAGGTTGAACGAGGTGAAGCGCGAGTCGCGGCACTGCTCGACCTGCAGACTGGCGATCTGCAGATCCTGCTCGGGGGACTCGACCAGCTTGTAGTGGTTGAGAATCGCGCCCCGATCGAGCATCACTTCCTCGACCAGGTTGGTGAAGTTGGCGGCGCCCTCTTCACCCACGTGATGCTCGATCACGGTGGCCTCTGCGCGGGCCCCGGCCTCGATCAGGATACGCGGATGACTCATCACCGGGGCCTCGTTGGCCCGTGACAGGAACTGCACCACGATGGGTTTGTCGACCACCACGCCGGGCGCCAGACGCACCAGGGCCCCCTCCTCGAAGAAGGCGGTGTTGAGCGCCGCGAAGGCCGACAGCTCGACCCCGGTCAAGCGGCCCAGCGGCCCTCCGACGGCCTCGTGATTCTCCGCCAGGGCCTGGCTCAGCGGCTGAACGACGACCCCGGCCGGCAAGTCCGACAGATCCGACAGGGCACTGGAGAACAGCCCATCGACGAAGGTCAGACGGTGGGCCTCCAGCGGCAAGGTCAATGCCGCCGCCGACGCCGGCGAAAAGTCGGCATCGGTGGCGAGGGCGAAATCGCCGCGGCTGATCGCCCGCACGTCGGTGTACTTCCACTCTTCGATGCGCCTGTGGGGAAAGCCCATGGCTTCGAAGCGCGCCGCACCGGCCTGGCGCCGTGCGGCGATCCAGGAGGGTTCCGCTCCGCGGCTGGCGCTGCGCGCGGCCAGGCGGTCCAGGAATCGTTGCACGTCGCTCATGCGGCGGGCTCCTCTACGACCCAGTCGTAGCCACGGGATTCGAGTTCGCGGGCCAGCTCGGCGCCGCCGGTCTTGACGATACGGCCATCGACCAGTACGTGGACCTTGTCCGGCACGATGTAGTCGAGCAGGCGCTGGTAATGGGTCACCAGCAGAATGCCGCGCTCTTCGGCTCGCAGCGAGTTGACCCCGTCGGCTACCACCTTCATGGCATCGATATCGAGACCAGAGTCGATCTCATCGAGCATCGCGAGCTTCGGCTGCAACACCAGCATCTGCAGGATCTCGTTGCGCTTCTTCTCACCACCGGAGAAACCCTGGTTGACCGCACGCTGCAGGAAACTGGTGTCCATCTTCATGAACGCCACCTTTTCCTTGATCAGCTTCATGAACTCCGGGGCCGGCATCTCGCCTTCACCGCGCGCCGTGCGCTGGGCATTCAAGGCGGCCTTGAGCAGGTAGATGTTCTTCACGCCCGGAATCTCGACCGGGTACTGGAAGCCCAGCAACAGGCCCGCCTGAGCGCGTTCTTCGATTTCCATCTCGAGCACGTCGCGGCCTTCGAAGGTGATCGAGCCGCCAGTGACCTCGTAGCCATCCTTGCCCGCGATCACGGCAGACAGGGTAGATTTGCCGGCCCCATTGGGACCCATGATGGCGTGCACTTCACCGGCGTTGATGGTCAGGGTGAGACCCTTCAAGATCTCGGAACCCTCGACAGTGACGTGCAGATCCTTGACTTCGAGCATGTAGACACCTTTGCAGTGCCTGCCGCCGCTGGCGGCAGGGAGTTACGTAATGACGATCCGAGTGGCCTGGGCCTTAACCGACGGCGCCTTCCAGAGTGACATTGAGCAGCGCCTCGGCTTCTACGGCGAACTCCATGGGCAGTTCCTGAAAGACGTCCTTGCAGAAACCATTGACGATCATGTTGACGGCGTCTTCCTCGGGGATACCACGGCTCTGGCAGTAAAACAGCTGGTCCTCGCCGATCTTCGAGGTCGTCGCCTCATGCTCGACGGTGGCGGTGCTGTTGCCAATTTCCTGATACGGGAAGGTGTGAGCGCCGCAAGTATCACCGATCAGAAGCGAATCACACTGGGTGAAGTTGCGCGCGCCCTTGGCCCGGGCGCCGATCTTGACCAGGCCACGATAGGACTGGTTGGAGCGACCGGCGGAGATGCCCTTGGAGACGATGGTCGAGGTCGAGCCTTCGCCCAGGTGAATCATCTTGGTGCCGGTATCGGCCTGCTGACGCCCATTGGTCACGGCCACCGAGTAGAACTCGCCGACGCTATCCTTGCCGCGAAGCACACAGGAAGGATACTTCCAGGTGATCGCCGACCCGGTCTCGACCTGCGTCCAGCTGATGTGCGACCGGTCGCCGCGGCATTCGCCACGCTTGGTGACGAAGTTGTAGATGCCGCCCTTGCCGTCCTCGTCACCGGGGTACCAGTTCTGCACCGTGGAGTACTTGATCTTGGCATCCTCGAGCGCCACCAGCTCGACCACCGCCGCATGCAACTGGTTCTCGTCGCGCTGCGGCGCGGTGCAACCTTCGAGGTAGGACACCTGGGCACGGCTCTCGCAGACGATCAGGGTGCGCTCGAACTGGCCGGTATTGGCCGCATTGATGCGGAAATAGGTGGATAGCTCCATGGGGCAGGTCACGCCCTCGGGGACGAACACGAAGGAGCCATCGGTGAACACCGCGGAATTCAGCGCGGCGAAGTAGTTGTCCCCCACCGGCACCACGGTGCCGAGATACTGCTTGACCAGCTCCGGGTAGTCGCGGATCGCCTCGGAGATCGAGCAGAAGATCACGCCCGCCTCGTGGAGCTTGTCCTTGAACGTGGTGGTCACCGACACCGAGTCGAAGACCGCATCCACGGCGACGCCGGCCAGCGCCGCGCGCTCATGCAGCGGGATGCCGAGCTTCTCGTAGGTCTCGAGCAGCTTCGGGTCGACCTCATCGAGACTCTGCGGCTTGTCTTCGTCACGCTTGGGGGCGCTGAAATACGAGATGGCCTGGTAATCGATGGGAGGATAATCGAGGTGAGCCCAGGACGGTGACGTCATCTTCAACCACTGCTGATAGGCCTCGAGTCGCCACTCGAGCATCCACTCCGGCTCGCCTTTCTTGTTCGAGATGAAGGCGATGGTGTCTTCGTCCAGCCCTGGCGGTATCGTATCGCTCTCGATGTCGGTCACGAACCCTTCTTTATATTCGCGACGGACAAGCTGTTCCATTTCCTGACTTGCCATGATGTGTCCCCTCCCGGACTGTTGGGTCGGCGGGCTTGACCCGCTCAGGGTAAAGAATGCGATGCGCCGGCCAGGTTGGCGTCGGGCGCTGTTCCTCTTCGTGTCACTCGCTCAGCAGACGCCGGCGAACGGCCTCACGCCTCGGCGGCCAGCGTCACGCTCTGAATCGGCAGGCGCATCGGCAGCTTCAGCGGTGAAGCGTCCGCCAGATGCGCCAGAGTCACGCTGTCGAGCAGTTCTCGAATGGCCACCGACACCCGCTGCCAGTTGTCCGATACGCCGCAGGTAGACGCCAGGTCGCAGTCGCCATCGGCATGGCTGCATTCGGTCACCGCCACCGGCCCTTCGATGGCCGCGATGATATCGCTGGCGGTGATGCGCGACGCGGGACGCGCCAGGCGATAGCCACCCTGGGCGCCACGACGAGACTCGAGCAACCCCGCCCTGACCAGCATCTTGAGCGTCTTGCTGACGGTCGGGTGCGGCAATTGAACCGCATCGGCGAGCTCCGTGGCCGCATGCGCCTGCTCCGGGTGGCGAGCGATCTGAGCCATCACCACAGCGGCGTAATCTGTCAGCCGAGAAAGCTTGAGCATGCCGATCTCCCGGGGCCGGGCCCCTTGCCTGTCGGGACTTGCGCCAGGAATCGCTGCACCCGCCGCGCTGAACGCGACACCATGGTCAAGGCTCTCCAGTGACGCTACCCGCTCATCCATTCGAGGCGAGTGCCCTGAATTCGATTGGGGACCATTTTAGTCCTGTATAAAGTTCGTGTGAAGAGCCAACCCCGCTATTACCTCGATAGAGTGGCCAATATCGACATGTTCGATGCCGTTCGCGCCACGAAAGCCAATCATTCTCATTTATAACAAGTCTGCACACTCGCCTTCGCGCCAGAAAGAAGCATCAGATCCATCAATTCTGATCATTACAGATCGTCATCCATTGCCAACCAATATAGATGCTTGTTTCTGCTAAGCTTGGGACACTCAAGAGCTCAGGACGCTTTTCTCACGCTCTTGCCATGACCATGGCAAGACGCGATCGAGTGCGTCCCAGGCAAACTTGCGGGCTTATCTCAGCGCAGGAGTCATCGCCTTGGAACTTTTTCAGTACGCTCTAGACAACATCGACCTGCTCGCGTCACGAACGCTCGAACACATCGCTCTGGTCGGCGTCGCGGTCGGCATTGCGACACTGACCGGCGTTCCCATCGGTATCGCCATCACCCGCAACGAGCGCCTGGCTCGGGCGGTGCTGTATACCGCATCGATCATCGTCACGATTCCTTCCATCGCGCTGTTCGGCATCATGATTCCGGTGCTTTCCCTGATCGGCCACGGCATCGGCTACGTACCGGCGGTCATCGCCGTCCTGCTGTATTCGCAGCTGCCGATCATTCGCAACACCTACACCGCCATTCACAACGTCGATCCTGCCTTGCGCGAGGCCGCGCGGGGCATCGGCATGAGTCACAACCAGCGTCTACGCATGGTCGAGATTCCACTCGCGGTGCCGGTCATCATGGCCGGGGTACGTACCGCCGTGGTGCTGAATATCGGTGTCATGGCCATCGCCGCCTACATCGGCGCCGGGGGGCTCGGCACCTTCATCAGCCGCGGCATTTCCCAGTCCGACCCGCGCCAGCTGATCATCGGATCGCTGGCGGTGAGCCTGCTCGCCATCATCGTCGACTTTGGCCTGCTCGCGGTTCAGAAACGCATGACGCCCAAGGGTATGGAGCGCGCCGCCAGCGCCGTATGACACGGCGCTTTCGCCCCCTATTTACCAACAGGAATGCGCAATGATTCGATTGGAAAACCTGACCAAGGTCTTCGACACCCCGAAGGGCGCTGTCGTCGCCGCCGACCATATCAACATGGAGGTCCCGAGCGGCGAGATCTGCATCCTGCTGGGCCCATCAGGATGCGGCAAGACCACCACGCTCAAGATGATCAACCGTATCGTCAAGCCCTCCTCCGGCAAGGTCTTCATCAATGGCGAAGACACCACCGGCATGGACACTCAGGACCTGCGCCGCAACATCGGCTACGTGATCCAGCAGATCGGCCTGTTTCCCAACATGACTATCGAGGAAAACATCGCCGTGGTGCCGAAGCTTCTCGGCTGGGACAAGGCCCGCTATCGCGAACGGGCCCGGGAGCTGATGCGCATGATCGCGCTGGAGCCCGACGCCTTTCTCAAGCGCTATCCGTCTGAGCTGTCCGGTGGCCAGCAGCAACGTATCGGTGTCGCTCGGGCCCTGGCGGCAGACCCGCCCGTGATGCTGATGGACGAACCCTTCGGCGCCATCGATCCGATCAACCGGGCGGTGATCCAGGACGAGTTCCTCAAGATGCAGCAGGACCTCAAGAAGACCATCATGTTCGTCAGCCACGACATCGACGAGGCGATCAAGATGGGCGATCGAATTGCGGTGTTTCGTGAAGGCAAGCTGGTCCAGTATTCGACGCCGGACGACCTGCTCGCCGCCCCCAAGAACGCCTTCGTCGAGTCCTTTCTCGGCGAGGATCGTGCGCTCAAGCGCCTCAACCTGGTCAAGGTCTCCGAAGTCGTCAGCGACGAGATCGGTACCGTATCCCCGGGCGACACCCTGGAACAGGCACTGGCACGCATCGACGATTACGGCTACCAGAATTCCATTCTGATGATCAATGACAAGCGTCAGCCGGTGGGCCTGATCAGCCGCTCCGTGGCCCGAACCACCAAGGGCTACTGTCGCGATCATTTCCAGAACGTGCCGGCCTCGGTGAACCTCGAGGATGACCTGCGCAAGGTCGCTTCGCTGATGTTCGCCCAGGACATCACCTGGCTGCCCTGCGTCGATGATGAGGGGCGCGTCTGCGGTCAGATCACCCAGCGCGCCATGACCCACCACCTGGGAGCACGCTTTCGTACCAAGCAGCGTGAAGATGACGCGATGCGTCTCGCCGCTGCGTCCCAAGCCAACCAGGCCGGGGGGTGAGCCTATGCCGATTCAAAGCCTGAAGGGCGCGGTCATCGCCCTGCTGCTGATAGCGATGTTTCTGCTCGGGGTATGGAGCGAGGCGACCGGCGCCATCGACGACTTCATCTTCTACCTCCCCGATGTCGAGTACCTGGCCATCCAGCACCTGTGGCTGACGTTGATGTCCGGGGGCTTGGCCATCCTCGTCGCCATTCCGCTTGGCGTGCTGCTGTCACGCCCCAGCATGCAACGGTATGCCGAGACCCTGATGCAGGCGCTTAACGTCGGCACGACCATTCCGACCCTGGCGGTGCTGGCCCTGTCCATGAGTTTTCTTGGCATCGGCACGCTGCCGGCCGTGTTCGGACTGTTCGTGGCAACCCTGCTGCCGATCGCTCGCAATACCTATGCCGGCCTCAAGGGCGTCTCCCCGGCGCTCAAGGAAGCCGCCGCTGGCATCGGCATGTCGCCAACCCAGCGGCTGCTCAGGGTCGAGTTGCCCAATGCGCTCTACGTGATCTTCGCCGGCATTCGCACCGCCTTGACGATCAATGTTGGCACCGTGCCGCTGGCCTTTTTGATCGGTGCCGGCGGGCTCGGCGAGCTCATCTTTACCGGGATCGACCTGTATGACCCGATCATGATGCTCTCCGGTGCCATCCCGACGGCACTGCTGGCCATCATCGTCGATGCCTTGATCGCCTTCATCGCCTTCGTGGTGGTGCCGCGAGGCGTCAATCCGGCTCGCCACTAATGCCTTCAGGCAGTGGCAGAAAGGACCCAACGGGGCGCCACGCCGACGACGCCCCGTCACAACAAGCGACCGTAAAGGTCAGCAAAAGACGGCACAGCACTGACTTGCCGTCATTCATCCCCACAGGAGAAGCTCCCATGAAGACCCTGATGACCGCCCTTACCGGCCTGGCCCTGGCCGGCACCGTTGCCAGCGCCTCGGCCAATGAGGTCGTGGTCGGTGGCAAGAACTTCACCGAGCAGCAGATCATCGCGAGCCTCACCACCCAGTATCTGGAAGGCCTGGACTACGACGTCGAGAAGCGCGCCGGCATGGGCTCCGCCGTGCTGCGTCAGGCCCAGGAAAATGGTCAGATCGACCTGTACTGGGAATACACCGGCACCTCCCTGATCAACTACAACGACGTGACCGAGTCGCTCAGCGCCGATGAAACCTACCAGAGGGTCAAGGAGCTCGACGGCGAAAAGGGCCTGGTCTGGCTGGAGCCGTCCGCCGCCAACAACACCTACGCCCTGGCCATGCGCCAGGCAAGCGTCGAGGAAACCGGCATCCAGACCCTGTCGGACCTGGCCGCCGCGGTGAACGACGAGAAGGGCTTGTCGTTCGCCATGAACGCCGAATTCTACGCCCGTGAAGACGGCTGGCGTCCGCTGCAGCAGGCCTACGACTTCCGCGTCGGACGCAGCGATGTCAAGCGCATGGATTCGGGGCTCGTCTATCAGGCACTGCGCGACGCCCAGGTCGACGTCGGGCTCGTTTTCGCCACCGACGGCCGCATCCCGGCGTTCGACTTCGTGGTGCTGGAAGATGATCAGAACTTCTTCCCGGCCTACGCCCTGACGCCGGTGGTACGCGAAGAGACCCTGGCGGCCAACCCGGAGCTCGAAGGCCAGATGAACGCTCTTTCTTCGCTGCTTGACGATGAGACCATGGCGACCCTGAACGCCCGAGTCGACGTCGAGCGCGAGACCATCGAAGACGTCGCCGAGTCCTTCCTCAAGGACAACGACCTGCTGTAAGCCCCAGCGGCCCCTCTTGAGGGGCCTTTCATTGTTGCGAATCGACCCTTCAAGGAAGCTTCCATGCGTCCCACCCTGCGCCATCTGCTATCGGCCACGACGCTGATGGCCGTGACCGCCTTTGCCCAGGCAGACACCATTACGGTCGGCGGCAAGAACTTCACCGAGCAGTTGATTCTCGCCAGCATGACCACCCAGTACCTGGCGTCCGCGGGCTACGACGTCGAGGAAAACGCCGGCATGGGCACCACCGTGTTACGCCAGGCCCAGGTCAACGGCCAGATCGACCTGTACTGGGAATACACCGGCACCTCGCTGATCAGCTACAACAAGGTCACCGATAAGCTCTCGCCCGAGGCCGCCTATGAGCGCGTCAAGGAGCTCGACGCCGAGCAGGGCCTGGTATGGCTGGATCCCTCCGCGGCGAACAACACCTATGCCCTGGCCATGCGCCACGACCAAGCCGAGTCGCTGGGTATCGAGTCCCTGTCGGACCTGGCCGATGTGATCAATGCCGGCGAGGCACTCACCTTGGCCTCCAACGCCACCTTCTACTCCCGCGATGATGGTCTGCGTCCAATGCAGGAGACTTACGGCTTCGAGTTTGGCCGGCGCAACGTCAAGCGCATGGACCAGGGGCTGACGCTGACCTCCCTGGACCAGGGTGCGGTCGATGTGGCCATGACCACGGCCACCAATGGTCGTATCCCCGCCCTCGACCTGACCGTGCTGGAAGACGACAAGGAGTTCTTCCCGGACTACGCCCTGACACCGGTGGTTCGCCGGCAGACGCTTGATGCCAACCCAGCGCTTGCCGAGCAGATGAACACCCTGTCGGCGCTGCTCGACGACGCCACCATGGCGCGACTCAACGCCCGAGTCGATGTCGACCGAGAGACGGTGGAGGACGTTGCCGCGGCCTTCCTCGAGGAAAACGCCCTGCTGTAATCCTTCACGGCCCCTGACCACGGGGCCGTTTTCGGCTCTGACCACCGATCACCCGCCATGTCCGTCACCGCGCCTTCGAGCCCCCTTTAGGACGACACCACGACCATGACCGCCTGCGACCGTGTTCTCGACGCCATCCAGGGCCGCCCTCTGGACGCCCTGCCACCACCTCAACTGTCTCAGGCCAAGCGCTGCCTGCTGGATCTTCTCGGCGTCGCCGCCGGGGCTACCGCGACGCCCCTGGCCAGCCACGCCAGTCGCTACGTCGCCAGTCAGCACGGCGGCGAGCGTCCGTTGCTGTTCACCGCCGCCACGGCGTCTCCGACCGGGGTCGCCTTGCACGGCGGCTGGCTGATCGATGCTCTCGATGCCCACGACGGCCAGGTCCTGACCAAGGGCCACTGCGGCGTGGCTCTGCTGCCGGGGCTGTTGGCCCTGGCCGAGATCGAAGACACCAGCGGCCATGAATTTCTCGGCCTGCTGGCGCTGGGCTATGAAGTCGCCACCCGGGCCGGCATCGCCCTGCACGCCTCGAGCCCTGATTATCACACCTCCGGCGCTTGGAATGCCCTCGGCGTTGCCGCCGTCACCGCGCGCTTGCGCGGCCTCGATCGCGAGCGTCTTGGCCACGCCCTCGGCATCGCCGAATTCTATGGCCCGCGCAGCCAGATGATGCGCTGCATCGACCACCCGACCATGCTCAAGGATGGCTCCGGCTGGGGGGCCATGGGCGGTGTCGCGGCGACGCTGTTGGCCGAGGATGGCTTCACTGGTGCCCCGGCAGTCAGCCTGATGAGCGAGGATCTCGATCACATCTGGAGCGACTTCGACACGCGGGACTATCTCTTCGATCAGTACTTCAAGGCCTACCCGGTATGCCGCTGGGCGCAGCCCGCGGTGGAGGCCGTCCTTGCCATACCCGCACACCAGCGGCGCGTCGAGGCTATCGAGCGCATCGAGATCGTGACCTTTCATGAGGCCAGGCGTCTGCACAGCATCGAGCCAAGCACCACCGAGGCCGCCCAGTACAGCCTACCGTGGTCGGTGGCCTGTGCGCTGGACCGCGGCACCATCGATGTCGCCGGCATTGGCGAAGATCTCGGCGACCCCGCCCTATGCGCCCTGGCGCGCCGCGTCGAGGTCACGGAAAGCGACGAGTTCAATGGCGTCTTTCCCGCCGAACGCTGGGCCCGCGCCAGGCTCCACCTGCGCGATGGCCAGGTCATCGAGAGCCCAGCCATGGAGGCCCGCGGCAATCCCCACAACCCGCTGTCGGATGACGAGATCGGTGACAAGTTCCTTACCCTCGCGCGTCCTGCGCTAGGCGACCGTGCCGAATCGATTGCCGCCGTGATCAGCGATCTGGAGCGGCGACCGACCACGGACCTGCTACGCCTGCTTGGCCCCGCGACACCGAGCGACGGAACAAGTCTTTGACCATCCCTGCGGCACTTCGCATAGTAGGACTCCGGCCTCAGCGCCGGAGCCTTCGCCAGACCCACGGAGCCGGACGGCGAAACCACCACCGCCAGCCTGACCCGATCGCCATCCAAGGATCACCGAGGACTCCCGACTATGCAGCCTGAGCCCGAGTCAGCCCCCGCCGTCGTCATCACCGGAGGCTCCCGCGGCATCGGCCGCGCCACCGCCCTGGCCTGTGCCAGGCGAGGGTGGAGAGTCGCCTTCAGCTATCAGGGCCATCGCGAGGCAGCCGAACACACCCTGGCCGAGTGCGAGGCGCTCGGCGGGCCGGGGTGCGCCATCGCACGACAAGGCGATGTCCGCTCGGAGACCGACGTCACGGCACTCTTTCAAGCGACACGGGATCAGTGGGGCGCCATTACCGGCGTGGTCAACAATGCCGGTATCGTCGCACCTGCCCTGCCCCTGGCCGAGATGCCGCTGGAACGCATTCGCCGCATCGTCGAGGTCAACGTGATGGGAGCGCTTCTGGTCGCCAGAGAAGCGGCTCGCACGCTCACCGAGGGCGGCAGCCTGGTCAATGTCGGGTCAATGGCCTCGAAGCTCGGCTCAGCCAACGAATACGTCGATTATGCCGCCAGCAAAGGCGCGCTCGATAGCCTGACCGTCGGCCTGTCGAAAGAACTCGGGCCACGCGGTATCCGCGTCAACGCCGTGCGCCCCGGACTGATCGCCACGGACATTCATGCCAGCGGCGGCCGACCGGAGCGCCTCGATGAACTCGGACCACTTTGCCCCCTGGGCCGCCCCGGAAGCGCCGATGAAGTCGCCGAGGCCATCGCATGGTTGCTGTCCGATGCCGCCTCCTACGCCACCGGCACCTTTATCGACGTCGCCGGAGGTCGCTGAACCAGGCCGCGGCGCCAAGCCCCGGCCCCCTTCCCACCGCGAGGACCATGCATGGACACGACCATTTATCTACTGATCGGCGGCACGCTCGTGGCACTGGTGGCCATTCACTGGATTGGCTTTCGCCTGTTTCGACGTGCCACGCAACGGTCACGCAACGCCGCCGAGGCGACTACCACGCCAGGAGCCGATTCCGGTTCCGGTTCGAACGCCAACCCCAGCCCCAACCAAGAGCCCTGAGCCAATGCACTATCAGGACAGTCTTCACGTCGCCTGCGCCCAGACCAATGCCCGTCTAGGCGATGTCGACACCAACCTCGAGCAACATCTCGACATGATCCACGACGCCCGCCGACGCGGCGTCGAACTGCTGGTCTTTCCCGAGCTGTCGTTGACCGGCTATGGCCTCGGCCAGGCCGTCATGCAGGTCGCCATGCCCCAGGAGGACCCACGCCTGGGGCGACTGGCCAGCGCGGCCCAAGGCATGCTGGTGGTCGTGGGTTTCGTCGAGGAAGCCAGTCCCGGGGAGTACTACAACGCCATGGCTATCGTTGCCAACGGCGCCATCGTCGCGGTGCATCGCAAGCTGAATCTGCCCACCTACGGGGGGCTCGAGGAAGGCAAGTGGTTCAGCCATGGCGACGCCCTCACCCAGGTGGACGTTTGCCCCGGATGGAAGGCGACCGCCCTGATCTGTGCCGACCTGTGGAACCCTGGGCTCGTTCACGCCGCCCTGCTCAACCGCCCCACGGTGCTGTGCGCGCCCATCAACTCGGCGTCCGGCATCGTCAGCCAGGACTTTTCCAACGAGCAGAACTGGGCGCTGAACGTGAGCTTCTATGCCATGACCTATGGCACGCCGGTGTTGATGGCCAACCGCTATGGGCCCGAGGGCGACAGCCACTTCTGGGGCGGCTCGCGCATCCTGGGGCCCAACGGCGAGACCCTCGCCGAGGCCGAAGACCGCGAGACCCTGATCAGCGCCATGCTGTCACGCACCGCCATCGCCAAGGCCCGGTTCGAACTGCCGACCCTGCGCGATGCCGATACGCCCCTGGTTCGCCAGTTGATGAGTGGCCATCGTTAGTCGCACGGCTCCTGCAACCCCGCCGCGCTATCGCGCGATCATGCTCTCATATCGCGTGTATCAGGTCGTTTTCAGGAGGCACAAGCGCCGGATCTTGTGCCGGAATCATGCTATGATCATTCGACTTTCAGGAAACGACATCGCGCGGATCCCAGCATGAAGAACTCATCACGACACTCCTCATCTCCCACGCCCGCAAGCTTTCTAGTGATGGGCGTTTCAGGCTCAGGCAAGTCACATATTGGCCGTCAGCTCGCCGCGGAACTCGGCGCACTATTTATCGATGGCGATGATTTTCATAGTGAAGCGAGCATCGCCAAGATGTCGGGTGGCGCCCCGCTCACCGACGCCGATCGCGAGGGCTGGCTCAGGACGCTGTCAGAGCTTTACCGCCAGCACCGAGAGCGCAATGAAACCCTCGTCATCGGCTGCTCGGCGCTCAAGCGCGGCTATCGAGACCTTCTCCGCCAAGGGGCCCCGGAACTTGAGATCCTTTACCTGAGCGGCACGCGAGCGGTACTGCTGGAGCGGCTGAACAGCCGTGGTGAGCATTTCTTTGCCGGCGAACACATGCTGCTCAACCAGCTGGAAACCCTCGAGGTACCCGACGAGGATGAGGCCATCCACTGCGATATTCGCCAGATGCCCCGCCAGATTGTCATGAATTTTCTTGACCAACGTTCAGCGAGACGCGGCCGGTAACCGGCCATCACTGTGCGCTTTTCTCTCCCCAATGGCTGACTCATTGTTGACTGTGTCGGCCATTTTCCCCACTCACCACCATCAAGCTTGCTTGCGCAAACTTTCTCGCTCTCGCAGCACGTAAGGCTGCCCTTAGACTAGGCCACTAAGACGGATCGTCACGATCTGCTCGCCTCCACCGGTGCTCACTGCGATACCCCTGCTGCTTGGTTACCGGCACCAGGCGCACACGCAACACCGCGTCGGCGAAGGCATCCTTTATTATTCAACGTAGTGAGCCACCTGCGTGAGCCAACCGCGGCCGGGAGAATCCGATGCAAGACCCAATGGTGGGAAGAACCTTTGAATTCAGCTGCAATGGCCTGACCTGGGGCGTGACTTTCGAAAATGCCACACGCATGCGCCACCACGCCCCGGTGGATGGCCGCGGGCATGGCCCGTCCGCCCTCTGGCCACTCGCCGATGTTCCGGGCACAGTCCCGGGCACAGTCCCAGGCACAGTCGGCAGCCAGGACCTGGCCGCGCCTGTCAGAGAGACCAGAGAGACCAGAGAGACCAGAGAGACCAGAGACGAAAGCGCCTATCTGGCGACGCCCGTCGACGATAGCCGGATCTTCGTCTATCGCCTCGAACTCCGCACGCCATCGGATCAGCATGCACAGAAGCAGTGCCTGGCCCTGCGTTACATCCTCAACTTCAGCGACATGACGTTCATCGGACACAACCATGTCGACGGCAGGACCATCGAGACGCCCGGCGTCTTCAAGGCCGCCAGCCCTCACGCTGTCGGCAGGCCCACGGCGCTGTCGAGCGTCACGCGGTAGCGAGACCCGGCGCCGTCGCCATTACCCTGCCCGGTGGCGCTCGGCCAGGGCCAGCAACCCGGCGAGGGTCGCCTGGTCGCTATCGACTTGCTGCACCTCGATGCCCTGCGCCGCGATGGCGTCACGGTAGAGCGGATTGAGGCTCGATGATCCGACCAGCATCACACGCTCGACATCCTTCAGGTAGTGACCGCGCTGGGCCAGCACTTCGGCACCGATCAGCACGCCCGACAAGAAACTGCCGACCTGCTCGGCGGCGAGTCCGGCGTACAGATGACGGCTACGCCCCTCGAACAGCGCGTGCAACACGCCAGAGGGGTGCGCGGCGGCGGCGAGCCCTTGGGTGAAGGCCGCTTCATCATGCGGCGCATCGGGGCGTGCCGGTTCCCCCGGTAGGGTGTGAAAGCGCACCGCGTGGTAAAGCTCTCCCGTCATGGCGGTCGTGAAGTCCTGCAGACGCCCCCCCGCAAGCCTGACCCACTTGCTGTGGGTCCCCGGCAAGCAACAGACGCCATCCTCACGGCCCGCCAGCGCCAGGGCACCGAACGCCTGAATTTCTTCGCCGCGCATCACGTCCACGTGGTCATCGGTGACCACCTTGAGCCCTGGCACGATCCAGGCATTGGCTAACCCCGGCGCCGCCACCACGTGGTCGGCAAGATCACCGGCGGTGGCCGGCACGTCGAGTTGCGGCGCCTCACTCCAGCCCCGGGCCGAACCGACCATACCGGACAGATACACCGGCACATCGCCGCCCTCCCGCCAGTCACCGACCTGAGCTTCGCAGTAGTGCGGAAACTCCTCGGTGGTCAGCGAGCGCAGTCCGGCGTCCGAGCGTCGGCTCTCGAGACACTCGCCGCTGGCCCGATCTATCAGAAAGGCACGAAAATTGCTGGTGCCCCAGTCGATGGCAATCAGACGTTCGCTCATGCCTGCTCCCCGGCCTGTGACGCCAGGCGATGCCACTCGGCGACCAGTTCGCTTGCGACCCTACCGACCTCGGCGGCACTGCGTCCGGGCTTGTACAGGTTGCTGCCGAAGCCGAAGCCACCGATACCGACGGCGTGCCACTCGGCCATGTTGGAGGCATCGATGCCGCCCACGGCCAGCACCGGCAACCCCTTGGGCAGGATGGCGCTGATGTCCTTGAAGTAGCCGGTGCCGAGCCGAGCCGCCGGAAACAGCTTCAGCGTGGCCGCCCCGGCGCGAGCCGCCGCCAGCGCCTCGGTCGGGGTCATACAGCCGATCATCGGTGCCAGACCGCGACTGGCACCAAGCGACACCAGCGCCGGCTGGGTGTTGGGAGTGATCATCAGCGGTGCCCCAAGTTCTGCGAGTCGTGCGGTGTCATCGTCGTCGAGCACCGTGCCCGCACCGATCAGCACATCCGCCGGGCAATGCGCGACGGCTCGCTCGATGCTGACCCAGGGATCGGGGGAGTTAAGCGGAATTTCGATCAGGCGAAACCCGGCCGCCATCAGGGCATCACAGACGTCCTCTATCTCGTCCGGCGTGATGCCACGCAGGATGGCAACCAGGGGCAATTCGCCAAGGGCAGCGTCCAGGGTCTTGCGCTGGGCAGCGTTCATCGGAGGTCCTCTTGCGTATTCACCCGCATCGACGCGAATCGACACGAGGCGACAGAACGTGACGCGGAAGAGCGGCCGACTGGCCGCCCTCCCACCTTCATGACAAGCCTTCTAGCCCACCAGCCACAGCGCCATGTCGGGCCATGCCAGCAAGGCGGCCAGCACACACAGCTGCAGGGCGATGAAGGGCAGCACCGAGACGAAGATGTCCTTCAGGCTGACCTCCGGTGGCGCCACCCCCTT
>NZ_JBQXYF010000025.1:0-32648 GCF_052645355.1 Halomonas sp. V046 | reverse complement strand
ACTCAAGCTGGTGTCACCGTGCAAACACTGCTGTGCCACCAGCAGTTTGAACCACTCGTCGTATCGGTTGCTCATGAAAACACCCCGAAGGTTGGATGTGGGTGTCCAACTTTCGGGGTGCAGTTCAATGCCGGCGAGGCTTCGTTTTGTGCTGATACCTGTCGCGGTGGCGTCGGTGCGGCGGTTAGCGTGGGGGGCCGCGGCGGCAAAATCCGCGGCAACGCGATTCAGTCGTCTTCCATGCCCTGCTCTTGCTGGGCGAGGCGCCAGCCACCGAGGTCCTTGTAGCGATTGACCATGGCGCAGAACAGCTCGGCGGTGCGTTCGGTATCGTATCGGGCCGAGTGGGCCGAGGTGTTGTCGAACTCGATGCCGGCGGCGCGGCAGGCTCGGGCCAGCACCGTCTGGCCATAGACCAGGCCGCCGAGTGAGGCGGTGTCGAAGCTCGAGAACGGATGAAACGGGTTGCGCTTGATGTCGCAGCGGTTGACGGCGGCATTCAAGAACCCGTGGTCGAAGGCGGCGTTGTGCCCGACCAGTATGGCCCGGGTGCAGCCATGCGCCTTGATCGCCTTGCGCACCGGGCGGAAGATTTCCCCCAGGGCCTCGGCTTCACTGACGGCGACCTGCTGGCGCAGGGGGTCGTCGAGACGAATACCGGTGAAATCCAGTGCCGACTGCTCGACGTTGGCGCCTGCAAAGGGCTTCACATGGTAGGCGTGGGTCGCATCGGGCAGCAGATTGCCCTCCGGGTCCATGGTCAGGGTGACCGCCGCGATCTCCAACAGGGCATCCTTCTCCGGGTTGAAGCCACCGGTTTCCAGGTCCACCACCACCGGCAGAAAACTGCGAAAACGCTGCGCCATGAGTTCGCGGGCGATCAGCTCGCTCATGCACCTCTCCTTAGTCTGGGCTGTCGGATCTTGTCCGGGCTGTCGGGATGGGAAAACGGCGAAAGTCTAGCAGCTCAAGCAGGTGGCGTCCCGTCGCCGGTATTCGCTGTCGTTCATGCGCGCTATAATCGTCCGCCTGTCGGTGCCTACGGCACTCATCTTTCGTTGATCGAATCTCGGTCAATCCCTGCCAAGAAAAAGGAGCCCCCCAGCATGTCCGATGTCAAGAAGGTCGTGCTCGCCTATTCAGGCGGCCTGGACACATCCGTCATCGTCAAGTGGCTGCAGGAAACCTATGACTGTGAGGTGGTGACCTTCACCGCCGATATCGGCCAGGGCGAGGAAGTCGAGCCGGCCCGTGCCAAGGCGGAGGCGCTGGGGGTCAAGGAAATCTACATCGAGGACCTGCGCGAAGAGTTCGTGCGCGACTATGTGTACCCGATGTTCCGTGCCAACACCATCTACGAGGGCGAGTACCTGCTGGGCACCTCCATCGCCCGCCCCTTGATCGCGCGGCGTCTGATCGAGATCGCCAACCAGACCGGCGCCGATGCGATTTCCCATGGCGCCACCGGCAAGGGCAACGACCAGGTACGCTTCGAACTCGGCGCCTACGCCCTGAAGCCTGGCGTCAAGGTGATCGCGCCGTGGCGCGAGTGGGACCTGAATTCCCGCGAAAAGCTGATGGCGTACTGCGCCGAGAATGACATCCCGGTGGACTTCAACAAGAAGAAGAAGTCGCCGTATTCGATGGACGCGAACCTTTTGCACATCTCCTACGAGGGCGGCATCCTCGAGGACCCCTGGGCCGAGGCCGAGGAAGACATGTGGCGCTGGAGCGTGTCGCCGGAGGCCGCCCCCGACACCCCGACGTACATCGAACTGACCTTCGAGCGCGGGGATATTGTCGCCATCGACGGCGTGCCGATGCGCCCCCACGAGGTGCTGGAAAAGCTCAATGTGCTGGGCGGTGACAACGGCATCGGGCGTCTCGATATCGTCGAGAACCGTTACGTGGGCATGAAGTCTCGCGGCTGCTACGAAACGCCGGGCGGCTCGATCATGCTGCGCGCTCACCGCGCCATCGAGTCGATCACCCTCGATCGTGAGGAGGCGCACCTCAAGGATGAGCTGATGCCGAAGTACGCCGAGGTCATCTACAACGGCTACTGGTGGAGCCCTGAGCGTCGCATGCTGCAGGCGGCCATCGACGAGACCCAGAAGAATGTGTCCGGTGTCGTGCGCATGAAACTCTACAAGGGCAACGCGATTGTCGCCGGCCGCCGCTCCGAGGCCTCGCTGTTTGACGAGTCGATTGCGACCTTCGAGGACGACCAGGGCGCCTACGACCAGAAGGATGCGGCCGGCTTCATCAAGCTCAACGCCTTGCGCCTGCGCATCGCCGCCGGCAAGGGTCGTCGTCAGGACTAAGGCACCGGCCCTTTTCATGCGTCTCTGGTGAGGATCGGCGCCGGCGGCGGAGCCTCGCCGCCGACGCCTAGCATGGCCAAGGCGCAGGCAAGGGGCGAGGGGAGCGCCAGACGCGCTTGTCCGGTTTGTTATCGCAAGGAGGTGTCATGCTGAAGAAACTGTTCGCTGGACTGTTCGGCGCGGATAGCGAGCGAGCCTCGAAGGTCGCCGAGTCCGAGGCGGTCGAGCATCGCGGCTATCTGATCATCTCTCAGCCCGAGGAGCAGGGTGGGCAGTATCGGGTCAGCGGTGTGATTCGCAAGCCCGTCGCCGGCGGCGAGACGCTGGAGCATCGCTTCGAGCGCTCGGACATGGTGCCAGGGCGGGACGCCTGCGACGCCTTGATGCGCCAGAAGGCAGAGCGTTTCATCGATGAGGTAGGCGATGACATGTTTGCCTCGCGATAGCAGTGGAACGACAGGAACGGCGCCTTTGGGCGCCGTTTTTCATTGCCCGTCAGGTCAGGTCAGGGCGGTGACCTCGCTCGTTGACGCGGCGCCTAGCGGCGGACGTGAGACGGGCTTGTTCCGTCGCATCCGTCAGTCTGGTCGCCAGGCGCTCTCGGCCGTGGCCCCGCCTGAGACACCCACGCGTTCGACGCTCGGCTGCCCCGATGCTGCCCGCGGCGCTGGCCGGGTGGGGCATGACTGCGGCGACTGGCGCGTGCCTGGCCGGCGGCAAGGTACAGCGGTTGTCGAACGGACAGATTCTACCGCCCACCCTGGCGAGACTCGTCGGCTCGTCGGTGGCCATGACTTAACAGGAGTGACGTCATGATTACAGTGCATCACCTGGAAAACTCTCGTTCACAGCGCATCGTCTGGCTGCTGGAGGAGCTGGGGGTCGACTACCAGATCGAGCACTACCAGCGCGATCCGGCGACGATGCTGGCGCCGGATTCGCTCAAGCGGCTTCACCCGTTGGGCAAGTCTCCGCTCATCACCGATGACGAGATGGGCAGCGTTGCCATCGCCGAAAGCGGGGCCATCATCGAGACCCTGCTCGCGCGCTTCGATCCCGATCGGCACCTGTCGCCGGCGCTCGACAGTCCCGAGCGACAGGACTACGTCTTCTGGCTGCATCACGCCGAGGCCTCGGGCATGCCGCCTCTGGTAATGCGACTGATCTTCTCGCGACTTGGCAAGCCCCCGGTACCGGCCCTGGTGCGCCCGCTCGGCAGAAGGCTTGCAAGCGGCGTCGAGAAGCAGTACCTGGGCCCCGAGATTTCCCGCCTGCGGGACTTCTGGGAGCACAGCCTGGCGCAACGCACCTGGTTTGCCGGGGATCGCTTTTCGGCGGCGGATATCCAGATGAGCTTCCCGGTACTGGCGCTGTCTGGTCGCGGTGGGCTGGCGGGTCAGCCCAATCTCACGGCCTTTCTCGACCGCTGCCGGTCTCGAGAGGCCTACCAACGCGCCATTGCCAGGGGCGGCGAGTTGACGCTTGGCTAACCGATGGCCAGGCATGCCGAGGCGATGGCGATGGCGATGGCGATGGCGAAGGCGAAGGTGGCGTGGCGAGACGTGGCCGTGGTGAGCCGTGGTGAGCCGTGGGGCGTCGCAGGTGGTGCGGGCTGTGGTGCGGTTCGCTGTCTCCCGAGGGGGCGGGCGCGGTACTCGGCCTCGCGGCGTCCGGTGGCCCGGGGACCGACCAGGAAAACGGCTATTCGCTCGGTGCATATTGAGTTTGATGCCAATCGCCGCATAATAGAGCGCATAATTCCTACTACAGAGGTCAAGTATATGATCCGGATACTTCTGGCCGGAGCGCTTGCGCTGGCATCGCCGCTGACTTACGCCGCCGATATCGAGCCGCTGGTCGGCGCCGACTGGCTGAACGACCACCGCAGCGAGGAGAACCTGGTGGTGCTGGACATCCGTTCCAGCATCGACAACGGCGGCGATCGCGCGAGCTTCGAAGGTGCCCATATTCCCGGCAGTATCTATTCGAGCTACACCGAGGATGGGTGGCGCGAGACCCGGGGCGGCGTCGCCGGCCTGATGCCGCCGGTGGCGAGCCTAGAGCGTCTTATCGGCGGCCTGGGCATCGACAATGACGATACCGTGGTAATCGTTCCGGCCGGTACCGGCGCCACCGATTTCGGCAGCGCCGCCAGGGTCTACTGGACCTTCAAGGCCTTGAGCCATGATGACGTGGCTATCCTCGATGGCGGCTTCGCCGGCTGGAAGGCGGCGGGGCTTGAGGTCGTCAGCGGCAGCGCGGTGTACGGCGATCCGGTGCGCTTTAGCGGTGAACTCGACGAGTCGCTGCTGGCGACCACCGAGGAAGTCGAGGCGGCCCGGGAGAATCAGGGCCAATTGGTCGACGCGCGTCCACAAGACTACTTCAAGGGCGATAATCAATCGCCGGCCGCCAAGGCGCCGGGCACCATTCCCGGGGCCCGTAACCTGCCCCACCAGAGCCTGTTGGCCGATGACGGTGGCGCCTGGCACCTGAATACCGCCGAGGTCAGCTCGCGGATTCAGGCGGCCGAGCTCGATGCCAGCGCCAAGACGGTGTCGTTCTGCAACACCGGCCACTGGGCCGCTACCGACTGGTTCGTGCTGAGCGAGATCGCCGGATTCGACAATGTGGCGCTCTATGACGGCTCCATGGCCGAATGGACCCAGGACGAGGGCCGCCCGCTGGCGGTGGCCAAACAGGGCCTCGGCAAGGTACTGGACGCCATCGGCTTCGGCGACTGAACGCGGCGCGCAGCGCGATCCGTCGTCGCTGCCAGCGCCGGTGCCACCTTCATTTCACTTCACTTCACTTCACTTCCCGATAGCGCCTTGGCTTGGCTTGGCTTGGCTTGGCAAGGCATGGCGCTGACGCGACAGGTAACGTTTTCCATGGCGCATAACGCGACGACCCTGGCCGATGAGGGTCAGGCTTTTTCTCCCCGGCCCTCAACGCCTCCCGAGGCGTCGGCGCCGCGGGTCGATACCTTCGTGGTTGGCCTGGCGCTGACCGGCATGCTGGTCCTGGGTGCTTTGGTCTGGCTTGAGACGGCGCCTTTTTTGGTGGCGCTGTTCGCCATCGGCGCCGTCATGGGCATTGCCCTCTATCATGGCGCCTTCGGCTTCACCGCGGGATGGCGCAACCTGGTGACCAAGCGTCGTGGTGCCGGCATGCGGGCCCAGTTGATGCTGTTCGCCCTGGCATCGGTGATCATGATTCCGCTGCTCGGCAGCGGTCAGCCCGGCATGGTCGGCGCCGTGGCGCCCATCGGCACCTCCCTGGTGGTGGGGTCCTTCCTGTTCGGGCTCGGCATGCAACTCGGGGGCGGCTGTGGTTCCGGTACCCTGTTTACCGTCGGCGCCGGCAACCTGCGCATGCTGGTCACGCTGGTCTTCTTCATCGTCGGCGCGGTGATCGGGTCGATCCATCTGCCCTGGTGGCTCGATCTGCCAGGGCTTGACCCGGTCAACCTGATCGATTCGGTGGGCGTGGTCGGGGCCATCGCGGTGCAGGTGACCGGCCTTGCTCTCGTCATGGCCTGGGTCAATCGGGTCGAGCGCCGTGCCCACGGCGGGCTCGAGCGCAGCGAGTTGCGCGTGACGCCCAGCACAGGGACGAGCCTGCGTGCGCTCTTGACCGGCCGTTGGCCCTTCGCCTGGGCCATCCTGGTCCTGGCGCTGGGCAATGCGCTGACGCTTGCCATCGGCGGTGCGCCCTGGGGCATCACCTTCGCCTTCAATCTGTGGGGCGCCAAGGCGCTGCAGGCGGTGGGGGTGGACATGAGCCAGTTCGAGTTCTGGACCTGGGATTACCCTGCCATGGCGTTGGCCGACTCGGTGCTGGTGAACATCACCTCGGTGATGAACTTCGGTCTGCTGCTGGGAGCCATGTTCGCGGCAGGCATGGCCAATCGCTTCAACGAGGCCAGCCGCAAGCGGCCCGAGGGTCGGCCGTTTCTCGCCGCGGTGATCGGTGGCTTGTTGCTCGGTTACGGTGCCCGTCTGGGCTTCGGCTGCAATATCGGTGCGCTGTTCTCCGGGCTCGCCTCGGGCAGCCTGCATGCCTGGGTGTGGTTTGGCTGCGCCTTCGTTGGATCGCTGATAGGCATTCGCCTGCGTCCCTGGTTCCGTCTGCCCAACTAAGCGAGGTGAGTCCCGTGCAAGTCGCCTACAAGCGTTACCGCGTCGTCGCCATGTTGCTCGCCATTTTTGTGCTGATCATGGCCGATCACCTGTCGAGCCCGACCTTCGCCTTCAACATGGGCGATGGGCATGCCAAGACGGCGCTGAATCAACGCGATGCCTCGGCCTGTGCGCCCTGCGGCGCCCCCTGTCCGTCGACTCGAGAATAGCGCGACGACGGGGTCAGCAAGGCCACGACAAGGAAAAGACGCCCTTCGGGGCGTCTTTTCTGCCAAGGGCTGGTGGCAAGGGGCGCCGGCCCTGGCGGGCGAATGCCGAGGGGCACGAGGATCAGCGGCCCGCGCCGGCGTCACCGTCTGCCCGGTCGGCGGCCTGCTCGGCTCGCTGGCGCGAGATCTTGGGGCCGAGTGGCCCCAGCCACAGCCACACCTGCAGCACCACCAGTATCGGCAGCAGCCAGGTCGGTGCGCCCACCGTCCAGGCCAGCACCTGATGAATCAGAAAGGCGGTCAGACCGCCGAGCAGGCCCAGCACCGGAAACATGAAGGGACGCTCGGAGCCGGGGCGACGGCTCAGGCGAAACAGCGAGCCGGTGAAGGCACCGAAGCTCATGGCCATGGCCAGGGGCAGCCAAAGGGCGTGGAGATCTTGCATCCGGGTTCTCTCATACGGGATTTGCTACAGCCTACCGGCTTCGGCCAGGGAAAACGCTACCACTTTGGCCTAGCGCGGCGCCACCGGGGCGATCCTGTCGCGACGCGGCGCAGGTAGTGCCGCGGCCGGGCTCGACGCCAGGGGCGAGGCGTCGAACGCAGCGTGGCGGGTCAAGCGTCGGCGGTCGAGCTCAGAGCTCCACCTTGTCCTTGAACTCGCACAGATCTTCGATGATGCAGCTACCGCAGCGTGGCTTGCGGGCGATGCAGGTGTAGCGTCCGTGGAGGATCAGCCAGTGGTGGGCATCCTGGAGAAACTCCTTGGGCACGTGGCGCATCAGTCGCTGTTCGACCTCGATCACGTCCTTGCCCTTGGCGATGCCCGTGCGGTTGGACACGCGGAAGATGTGCGTATCCACGGCGATGGTGGGCTCGCCGAAGGCGGTATTGAGGATGACATTGGCGGTCTTGCGCCCGACGCCCGGCAACGCCTCGA
Organism: Halomonas sp. V046; assembly: GCF_052645355.1. NCBI lineage: Bacteria > Pseudomonadati > Pseudomonadota > Gammaproteobacteria > Oceanospirillales > Halomonadaceae > Halomonas > Halomonas sp. V046. Next base: position 25,033 of record NZ_JBQXYF010000025.1, on the reverse strand, counting down.
GCTCTGCCCGGGTGCGCGGCACTTCACCGTCATGGCGTTCGAGTATCAGGTGGCAGGTCTTCATCAGGTTCTCGGCCTTGGTGTTGTAGAGGCCGATCGTCTTGATCTGCTCCTTCAGGCCGTCGATGCCTAGGGCGATGATGGCGGCGGGGGTGTTGGCGATCGGGTAGAGGCGGTCGGTTGCCTTGTTCACCCCGACGTCGGTCGCCTGGGCCGAGAGCAGCACGGCAGCCAGCAACTCGAAGGGCGTCGACCAGTTCAGCTCGGTGGTCGGGGTGGGGTTGTTGTCGCGCAGACGGGTGAATATCTCGCGGCGTTTCTCGGCGTTCATGGCGGTCTCGCGTGGGAATCCTGGGGGTGAACGGGGCCAGGGTGGCGGTTCGAGGAGGACGGTCGCAGCGGCGGGCCCCGGGACCTGTCAGCGGATGTTGCCGGTGACGCGGACGCGGCGCGAGGGCACATCGCGGGTGGGCGTCACCGGCCGGGTGCGGCGGTGTCGATCATCGATGACGTTCTTCAAGGCGATCAGCAGCCCGGTGACGAAGAAGGCGCCGGGGGGCAACACCAGAAACAGCATCTGCGGGTCTCCTGGGACGTGCAGCTCCCAGTCGGCCGCGGATGGGCCGAAGAGCAGCTCCATGCCGCTGAACAGGGTGCCGTGGCCGAACACTTCGCGCAGGGCACCGAGCACGATCAGCACCAGGGTGAAGCCCAGGCCGTTCATCAAGGCATCGAGCGCCGATGGGCCCACGGGATGGCGCGAGGCGAAGGCTTCGAGGCGCCCGAGGATGGCGCAGTTGGTCACGATCAGCGGCACGAAGATGCCGAGCACGGTATACAGCTCATAGGCGAAGGCCGCCATCACGAGCTCGGCACAGGTGACAAAGGCGGCGATGATCATGACGAAAGCCGGTAGGCGTACCTCCGCGGCGACCCGGTGGCGCAGCAGCGCGACGGCGACGTTGGCCCCGAGCATCACGCCGAGGGTCGCAAGGCCAAGGCCCAGGCCATTGACGACGCTGCCGGTGACCGCCAGGAGCGGGCACAACCCCAGCAGCTGGACGAGGGCAGGGTTGTTCGACCACAGGCCCTGGATGGCGATGTCGCGGGATGAGGGTGTCGGGATCATTGGCCGGCCTCCGGGAAGTCCTGTGTCCGGTTCGTCAGGGCATCGCGCACCGCGTGAGTCACGGCGCGGGAGGTGATGGTGGCCCCGGTGATGGCATCGATGGCGCCGTCGGGCGCGAGCGCCAGGTCGTGAAGCGAGAGACCATCGAACTGACGGATCCAGTCGCTCTTGCGGGTCTCGATGATATCGCCAAGCCCAGGTGTCTCACGGTGTTCGGTGACGCGCACGGCGGTGATGGTCGATTCGGCCGTGATGCCGACCAGCAGCGCGATATGCCCGCTATAGCCATCGTCGCTCGATGCCGGATAGACCCTGGCGAGAAGCTTATCCTCGGCGTCCCGGGCGATCCAGGACACCGGGGCCTGGGGGCGCTCGGCCCCGGGCGCCGTGGTGCGGCCTGAGTCGCGCGCTATCGACGCCGTGGTGGCCGGCACGAGCGCTTGCAATAGACGTGTCTGGCTGGCGTCGCGGTTGGTCTGGATGTGGTCCTGGGTCAAGGCCCGGGTCACGGCGATGCTGCCCACACAGATCACGGCGAAGGCGGCCAGGCCGAGGGCGGCCTTGGCTCCAGCCTTGACTCCGGACTTGGCTCCGGACTTGGCCCCGGACTGTAGCGGCGAGTCGGGCCGGTCGCTCATGGGCGACCCCCGGGCCTTGTCGCCGTGGGTCGTGTTGGGGTCATCACCTGATCCAGCAAGGGCGCGGCCAGGTTCATCAACAAGACGGCGAAGGCCAGGGCATCGGGGTAGGCGCCATAGGCGCGAATAATGATCACCAGACTGCCGATGCCGGCGGCGTAGGCCAGCCGGGCGCGGGGACCGCTGGCGGCGCTGACCGGGTCGGTGGCGATAAAGAAGGCGCCGAACACGCTGGCCCCGGTGGTCAGGTGGAACAACACGGAGCCTTGATGGGCGTCGACAAGGCCCAGTGCCGCGGCGGTCAGGGCCATGCTGGCAAGCACGCTCAGTGGAATCCGCCAGCCGATCACGCCACGCCACAGCAACACGCAGCCACCGACGAGCCAGGCCCCGGCGATGGCACGCCAGGCGACCAGGCTATCTTGTGACAGCAGGCCTGCGCCGATCAGCTCGTCGGGGGCCAGGCTCGAGGGCCGGTGACGCAACGCGTCCAGCGGGGTGGCGCCACTCAGGGCATCGAGGGTGGTGGGCGGTGCCTGGCCGAGCCAGCGCTGGGCCAGATGGGCCAGGGCATCAGGGCCGAAGAGCCCTTGGGGCGACGGCCATAGGCTCATCGCCACGGGGAACGATACCAGCAGCAGGGCATAGCCGACCATGGCCGGATTGAACAGGTTGTGCCCCAGGCCACCGTAGAGATGCTTGGCGACGACGATCGCGGCGAAGATGCCGATCAGGATCAGCCAGACGCTGGTGCCGGCGGGTAGCGCGGCGCCAAGCAGTACCCCGGTCAACAAGGCGCTGTGATCCTTGAGCGGGGTCAGATGCCGCCGGCGTGCTAGCAGCACCAGGGCTTCCATGGCCGCGGCGGCGAGCGCGGCGGTGAGGACGTTGGTCACGACGCCCCAGCCGAAGAACCATGCCTGGGTGGCGATGCCGGGCAGGCAGGCGAGCAGCGTGATGCGCATCACGGCCGAGCTGTGGCCGGGGCGCCGACTCGGGGTGTGGCTCTGGTGCAGCAGGCTCATGAGCGGGTGCCCTCGCCGCGGGCACTGGCCAACTGTGCGTCCGCGGTACTGAGGTTCTCGCGAGCGGTGGCGACTTGGGTCTCCAGGTCCTCGATCATGCGGGCGTCTTCCTGTTGCTGGGCGGCGCGCTCCAGGGCCTTCTCTGCCTTGCGCACGGCGGCCTTGGCCGCCGCCTGGGCGATCCTGAGGCCGCGCAGGTCCGGGGCCGTGGAGGGTGGCGCGTCGACGGCGCTTGGCGAGTGGCTTGCCAGGGTGCGTTTGCGCGCCTCTCGACGCGCTTGCTTCTCGGCTTGTTCGCGGGCCTGACGGGCCTGACGCCACTCGAAACGGTGACGGGCATGATCGGCGCGGGCGGCCTCGGCCTCGCGGCTGCGCAGCTCGGTCTTGGCACCGCGAAAATACGCTGCCAAGGGAATATGGCTGGGGCACACGTAGTCGCAGGCACCGCACTCGATGCAGTCGAACAGCCCCAGCGCCTGCGCCTTGTCGGCTTCCTGGCCCCGGGCGTGCCAAAGCAAACGCTGGGGCTGGAGGCCGGCTACGCACACCGGCTCGCAGGCGCCGCAGCGAATGCAGGGTTGTTCGGGGGGCGGCGGCGGCAGCTCATCTGCGCCGGTGGCGATCAGGCAGTTGCAGGCCTTGCCCAGGCCGGTCTCGGCGCTGGCCAGTGCCTGGCCCATCATCGGCCCCCCTTGTATCAAGCGCTCGAGTCGCTCGGCGACGAGACCGGCATCGATCAATAGTTCGGCCAAGGGGGTGCCGAGGCGGGCGATGACGTTGCCGGGACGCGTCAACGCCGAGCCTGTCAGCGTGACGACGCGCTCGATCAATGGCTGCCCGTCGCGCACCGCCCTGAGCGCCGCCACCAGGGTACCGGGATTGTGCACCAGGGCGCCGACATCCGCAGGCAGGCCGCGGCTCGGCACCCGGCGGCCCAGCAGCGTCTCGACCAGCTGGCGTTCGCCGCCGCTGGGGTAGCGCGTCGTGACGACACGAAGGTGTGGCGTGGGCCCCTCGAGTCGCCCCGCGGCGATGGCCTCTTCGAGGGCTGCCAGGGCCTCGGGCTTGTCGTCCTCGATGCCGATGATGATCCGCTGGGCGCCGCTGGTTCGGGCGAGCATGGCCGCGCCTTCGAGCACCAGGTCGGGATGGGTCCTGAGCGTCACGTCGTCGGCTGTGATGTAGGGTTCGCACTCGGCGGCATTGACGATCAGGGTATCGACCCCGGCGTGGCGGGCCGCTTCGCTCTTGAGGTGGCTGGGAAAGACGGCGCCACCGAGCCCGGCGATGCCGGCCTGCTCGAGCCGCTCGATCAGTGCCTGGGCCGAGGTGCTGCGCCAGTCCAATGGCGCAAGCCATGCGCTTGTGTCCTGTCCGTCACCCTCGATGATAATGCTGAGCGCGTTGTAAGGCCCCGCCCCGGTGCCCGCCTGTGCTCCGGTGATCTCGACGACGTGGCCGCTGATGCTGGCGTGAAGCCGGCTCGAGAGGTGCCCGTCGGCCTTGGCGATACACTCACCTGTGCGCACGTACTGGCCAACCTCGACCAGGGGCTGCGGCAGGCGGCCGGGACCCCGGTCCAGGGCGAGCACGACCCGCCTCGGGAGCGGTGCCGTGCGCAGCGCAACGTCCTTGGTGCTGGCTTTCCGAGCGGGAGGGTGGATGCCGACCGAGCCGATGGTGGCGTCACGTCGCGCGGACCGAAACGGCGCCCTGGCGTCTGAGGTGAACTCCCCGGCGTGGGCGATCTCGGCGCCACGGACATGGCGGCGCCCCGAGGGCTTTGTTTGGCGACGGCCCAGGTCCTGGAGGAATCGGCGCAGCCGCGCACTAACGCTGGCCATCGTGACCTCCTCTGGCGTCGCTGGCGATGAGCGAGGGGCGTGGCAGGGCACGGGAATGGCCGGGGCCCGGGGGGAGCGCGACGGAGGCGATATCCAGCGTGCGAGGCAGCATGTCGATGCAGTCCACCGGGCACGGCGCAACGCATAGATCGCAACCCGTGCACTCGTCCTCGATCACCGTATGCATCTGGCGTGAGGCGCCGAGGATGGCATCCACCGGGCAGGCCTGGATGCACTTGGTGCAGCCGATGCATTCCTCTTCACGAATGAAGGCGACGCGGGCACTATCCTCCGCTTCGCCGTCGAGAGGCGTCGCCTCTCGGCCGAGCAGCTCCGCCAGGGCAGTGATGGTCGCTTCGCCGCCGGGCGGGCATTTGTTGATGGCGTCGCCCTGGTGGATGGCCTCGGCGTAGGGGCGACAGCCCGGGTAGCCACACTGACCGCACTGGGTCTGGGGTAGCAGGGCATCGATGTCGCCGACCAGGTCGTCGTCTCCTGCCCGGAAGCGCTGGCTGGCGGCGCCGAGCAGCGCACCGCAAGCGGCGATCAGGGCGACCAGGGCGATGATGCCGCCAAGGCCCGAGGCGAGCGTCGTCCAGGGACTCATGGGCCGCCCTGGACCAGGCCACTGAAGCCCATGAAGGCCAGTGACATGAGGCTCGCGGTAATCATGGCGATGGCGGCGCCGCGAAAGGGCCGCGGGACGTCGGCGGCGGCCAGCCGCTCTCTCGCCGCCGCCAGCAGGATCAGCACCAGGGAGAAGCCGAGGGCAGCGCCGAAGCCATACAGAGCGGCGTCGAGGAAGCCGGCCTGCCGGCGCAGCGCCAGCAGCGCCACCCCGAGTACCGCGCAGTTGGTCGTGATCAAGGGCAGGAAGATACCCAGCACACGGTGCAGCAGCGGGCTGGTATGGCGGACCATCATCTCGGTGGCCTGGACGACGACGGCGATGACCACGATGAACGCAAGGGTTCTGAGGTATTCGATATCCAGGGGCATGAGCAGATAGCGATACACCAGATGACTTGCGGCGGAGGACAGCGTCAGCACGAAGGTGGTGGCCAGCGCCATGCCGAGCGCCGACTCGAGCTTCGAGGACACGCCGAGAAACGGGCACAGGCCGAGGAACTGGACCAAGACGAAGTTGTTGACCAGGGCGGTGCTGACGAGGATGAGCAGGATGTCCGTCATGGCGATCGCAGGGGTGGCGTTGAGCGTGGGGCTGGCGTCGAGCAAGGCCGATGACGCCGGAACAGGGGGCGAACAAACGCCAAGGCCGCGGCGTCTCCGATGACGGCCACGGCCTTGGCGGGGCGGGGCGCAGGGTTAGCTGACGCGCTCGCCGGGCTGGGCCCCGCTATGGGGTTCGAGCAAATAGATGCCCTCGGCGTTGCCGGCGGCCAGCACCATGCCCTCGGAGACACCGAAGCGCATCTTGCGCGGGGCGAGATTGGCCACCATGACGGTGAGCTTGCCCTCGAGCGCCTCTGGCGCATAGGCCTTGCGGATGCCGGCGAAGACCTGGCGGCTTTCGCCGCCAAGATCCAGGGTCAGCTTGAGCAGCTTGTCGGCACCGTCGACGTACTCCGCCTTGGCGATGCGGGCGATGCGCAGGTCGACCTTGGCGAAGTCGTCGAAGGCGATCTCGTCGGCGATCGGCTGTTCCGCCAGGGGGCCTTTCGGCGCCTCCTTGAGTTTCTTCTCTTCCACCAGGTCCTCCTTCGACGCCTCGATCATGGCGGCGATGCGGTCGCTCTCGACCCGAGTCATCAACGGTTTGAACTTCATGATGGCATGATCGCCGAGCCACGTCTGGCGGCTATCCCAATCGAGGCTGTCGATCATCAGGAAGGCGCGAGCATCCTCGGCCATCTGCGGCACCACCGGCGCCAGGTACACCATCAACTGACGGAACAGGTTGATGCCCATGGAGCAGATGTCGAGCACGTCTTGATCACGGCCGCCTTCCTTGGCCAGGGCCCAGGGGGCCTTGTCGGCGATGTAGGTATTGGCTTCGTCGGCCAGCTCCATCACCAGGCGCATGGCGCGACCAAACTCGCGGTTCTCGAAGTGTTCGGCGATCTCGTCGCCGGCCTCGATAAACCGGGCCAGCATGTCCGGCTCGGCGCAATGGGAGGATAGCCGTCCGTCGCCGAGCTTCTTGACGAAGCCCGCACATCGGCTGGCGATATTGACGACCTTGCCGACCAGGTCTGAATTGACCCTGAGGGCGAAGTCCTCGAGATTCAGGTCCAGGTCGTCGACGCGGGACGTCAGCTTGGCGGCGAAGTAGTAGCGCAGGTACTCGGGGTTCAAGTGGTCGGCGTAGGTCGCCGCCTTGATGAAGGTGCCGCGAGACTTCGACATCTTGGCGCCGTTGACGGTCACGAAGCCATGGCAGTTGACCGCCGTGGGAGTGCGCAGGCCGGCGCCATGCAGCATCGCCGGCCAGAACAGGGCGTGGAAGTAGACGATGTCCTTGCCGATGAAGTGGTAGATCTCGGCGTCGGAGCCGGGCTGCCAGTAGCTGTCGAAGTCGAGGCCTTCGCGCTCGCACAGGTTCTTGAAGCTGGCCAGATAGCCGATCGGCGCGTCGAGCCAGACGTAGAAGTACTTGCCCGGCGCATCCGGGATCTCGAAGCCGAAGTAGGGGGCATCGCGGGAGATGTCCCACTCGTTGAAGCCGGATTCGAACCACTCCATCAACTTGTTGCGGATCTGGGGCTGGACATGGTCGTCGTTGATCCAGGCCTCGAGGAAGGTGGCGAAATCCGGCAGCTTGAAGAAGTAGTGGGTGGAGCTGCGCACCTCGGGGGTGGCGCCGGAGATCGCCGAGACCGGGTCGATCAACTCCGCCGGCGTATAGGTTGCCCCGCAGGCCTCGCAGTTATCACCGTACTGATCCTCGACCTTGCACTTGGGGCAGGTGCCCTTGATGAAGCGGTCGGCGAGGAACAGGCCCTTGACCGGATCGTACATCTGCTCGATATCGCGGGTCGCGATATGGCCCTTGTCGCGCAGCCGGGTATAGATCAGCTCGCTGAACTGCTGGTTCTCCGCGGAATGGGTCGAATGGTAGTTGTCGAAGGCCACCGCGAAGCGTGCGAAATCCTGCTGGTGTTCCTGGGACACCCGGTCGATCAGCGCCTGAGAGGAGATCCCCTCCTGTTCTGCACGCAGCATGATCGCGGTGCCATGGGCGTCGTCGGCGCAGACATAGTGGCACTCGTGCCCGCGGCTCTTCTGGAAGCGAACCCAGATATCGGTCTGGATGTACTCCAGCAGATGCCCCAGGTGGATGGCACCATTGGCGTAGGGCAGGGCGCTGGTGACCAGGATCTTGCGCTTGGCGGGGGCGACGTTGGACATGGCGTGACTGGATATCCCGTTGAAAATCAGGCGTCGATTGTAGCTAGGTTCGCCCCGCTGTGCATCCGCGAATGTCGGTCAGGGCGAGCGTGGTGTGGGGCCTGGCCAAGGTCAGCCCAGCTCCAGTACGGCGACTCTGCGTACACCGCGCTGTCGCAGTGCATCGGCCTGCATCCGGCTCATCAATCCCTGGTCGCAATACAGCAGCCAGAGATAATCGTCGGCGAAGCGCTCGGGGCGCGTGGCGACGTCGTAGAACGGCAGGCGCTCCACACGAAGGCCATCGATCGCCAGGGGAGCGGCGTCGGCGGCCTCGGGCTGTCGGATGTCGATGACCCGCGCGTCGGCGAGGGTTCTTGCGATATCGAGGCGAACGACGCGGACCGGCGCTGCGCTCCCATCGGGCGCTGCGCTCCCATCGGGCGCTGCGCTCCCATCGGGCGCTGCGCTCCCATCGGGCGCTGCGCTCCCATCGGGCGCTGCGCTCCCATCGGGCGCTGCGCTCCCATCGGGCGATGCGGTGTCCACCGGGTGGCGATGGGCGCCGGCGACGGCATCGTCGATCAAGCCCGGTGGCAACCGCGCTTCTGCGGCCTCGATATCCGCACGCTTGGCCTTGACGTGGGGATTGTGGGAGATGACGCCGCAGTACTCCGGCATCGCCGCGGACAACGGTGCCGTGCCGATCCGGCGCGCCAGGTCGATGATGTCCTGTTTATCGTCGGTGAGCAGCGGGCGCAGGATGGGCAGGTGGCTGGCGGCGTCGATGCTGGCGAGATTGGTCAGCGTCTGGCTCGATACCTGGGCGATGGCATCACCGGTCACCAGTGCCGGGATGCGCGCGCGCTGGGCGATCAACGCGGCGCTGCGCGCCATCATGCGCTTGAGCACCACCCCCATCAGACCCTCGGGGACCACGCGGTGAATGGCATCGACCACCTTCTCGAAGGGCACGCTGGTGAAGCCGACCCGATGCGAAGCGCCATAGCGCTCCCATAACGTGTGGGTCACCTCGTGCACCGCCTGGTGCTGTGCGCCACCGCCCAGGCGGAAGAGCAGAAACTGGCATTTGACGCCGCGCCTCAGCATCTTCCATGCCGCTACCGGTGAATCGAATCCGCCTGACATCAGCACCATCGCCTGACCCTGGGTACCGATGGGGTAGCCGCCGAGTCCATCGCGGCGACGCTCTTCGAGGCTAAGTCGCCGGTCTTGGATGCGCAGGCGAACGTCGATGTCGGGCGCTGACAGCTCGACCCGCGCGGTAGGGCTCGCGGCCAAGAGGGCGGCACCCAGGTGACGTTCCAGATCGGTGGAGCTGAAGTCATGCTGGCCGCTGCGCTGCACGCTGACCCGAAAGCGCCGCCCGGCTATTCGCTCGGCCCATAGCGTTGTGATGTGCGTGGCGATGGCATGGAAATCGACCAGATCGATGTTGCGCACCAGGGCAAGCCGGTGGATGCCAGGCGTGTCGGCCAGGCACTGCTCGAGCCGCGATTGGTGGGATGCATCGAGATCGTCGGGCAACCGAACGGTGAGATGGTCCCAATGGACTATGACCTTGGTTCGAGACTCCCGCCGACGCAGCGCATTCCGAACGTTGGTGGCCAGGCAGCGTGCGAGATGGCGTCGAACCGAGCTCGACTTGATGGTGATGTCAGGGGCGAGTGTGAGGTGGTATTCCATAGAGCACGCAAGATCAGCTAATCAGGGGATGATCATTGATCCAGATCAAGGGATCGCGAAAAATGTGGTGGCGTGCCAAGGACGCCGTGCCACGTCGACGATAGAGCCGTCTACCAGATTGTTAGTAAAGGGCCTTTTCTTCCTGGACGACCTCCTTGAGCAGTTCGAGAAAGAGCTTGTCGGCTTCGGAGTGCTCGTCGGCGCTGTCGGGAATGTGGATGCTCGTGGTGTCCGAAATCTCGTTGGCGATGGCGGCCATGACCCCATCACTGGTGCCTTGATCGAGGTGGCGTCGAGCAATCTCCAGGGACGTTTCCAGGATCTTCGGGTCTTGCAGGAGTTTCTTGATGAAGCTCTGCAGCTCATTGATAACGCGGGTTTTCTGAATCTCAGATGAGGCCATGGTCGGGCTCCTTCGTGGCGTTTCGTTACTCATGCGTCAACGATACCATGTTTGTTGCCGGGACGAGCCTGGGGACGGTGTCGACGGTTCTGTTGCAGAATGTGTACGACATGTCGGAACCTGACTCTGGCCTGTTACAGAATGTGTTTATATGTGCCAGGATTGTTGGTGAGGGCCCCGCTAGGGCGTACCAAACGGCGTAGATCGAAGTCAGTCCTAGCTTCAAACGAGCGGTTTTGCGGTTCGGGGACCGCAAAATAGCTGAAATTACAAAGTGTCATGTTGTTGGCTTAGCGCAGTAGTACTAGATTTTACCTAGCCGCATTGGCGATTGTTTATAAAGGGAACGCAAATGAACCATTTACTGCACACTCTAGTCCTCTCGCGGCCGACGCGGCTCGCCCGAGCGATCGCGCTGGGATCGGTGGCGGCCTTGGTGCCGTTGACGGTGGCCCAGGCTCAGACGATTCCACCGGGGACCAGCTCGCCCGGTGCCACGACGCTGAGAGACGTCGTCGAACAGACGATCAATACCAACCCGGAAGTCCTCGCGGCCTGGAACGGCTTCCAGGCGGCAGGTCACGATGTCGGCGTTGCCTTCGGTGGCTACTTCCCCCAGATCGATGTCACCGGGGGCGTCGGGCTTGAAGACCGCCAGAACGATCAGCAGGGTAGTTACGATACGGACTACCTCGAACTGACCCTGAACCAGATGATCTACGACGGCTTCGCCACGGCGAGTGAAGTCGAACGTCTGGATCGGGCCGAGCTGGTGCGCTACTACGAATTGATGGGTGCCAGCCAGAATGCGGCACTCGACGCCACCAACGCTTACCTCGATGTGCAGCGGTATCGCGAGCTCGTCGGGCTGGCTCAGGGCAATTACCAGAAACACCTGGAAGTCTTCAATCAGATCGAGGCTCGGGCCATGTCCGGTGCCGGGCGTCGGGTCGATCTGGAACAGATCAGTGGCCGTCTGGCCCTGGCCGAGTCCAATCTGCTGACGGAAGCCTCCAACCTTCACGATGTCTCGGCGCGCTTCCAGCGTCTGGTCGGCGAGTTGCCTCCCGAGTCGCTGTCGCCGGCGCCGAGCTTCGCCGAGGGCTTGCCTGCAGACGTCAGTGAGGCCCTTCAGCTGGCCTACGAGGGCAACCCCGACTTCCATGCCGCCATCGAGAATATCGAAGCCTCTCGTGCCGAGCGCGAGGGCACGAAGGCGCCGTTCCAGCCGCGTCTCGATCTGGTGGGGCGTACCGGGACCTACAAGGGTAGCGATACCGACGGCGACTTCATTTCCGACAACGAACACGAAGATCGCAGCAGCGTCGAGCTTGTCGCCAGCATGAACCTGTATCGTGGGGGCAGTGACCTGGCCTCGTTCCGGGCAGCCAGCGACCGCGTCGAACAGGCGATCAACCTGCGTGACAAGGCCTGTGTCGATATCCGCCAGACAACGACCATCGCGTTCAACGATACGCGTCAGTTGCGCGATCAGCTCCAGTACCTCAACGAGCACCGCCAGACCACCGACAAGGTTCGCGGCGCCTATAAGCAGCAGTTCGATATCGGCCAGCGGTCCCTGCTCGACCTCCTCGATATCGAGAACGAGTATTTTGAGGCCAGTCGCGCGTATGCCAATGCGCAGTTCGATGTCGCATTGGCGGACGCCCGGACGCTGGCCGCCATGGGGCATCTGCTGGAGGCCCTCGAGGTGCGCAAGGAAGGACTGCCGAGCTTGGCTGATCTTGATAGCGATGGTGTCAACATCACCCCGGATATCGTCTGCCCGGCGGTGGGCGCGCGGTCCTATACCCTCGAAGAGTTGACCGGCAACACCCGGGCCCCTGACGTGGTGATGTCCGCAGACGCTCTGTTCGAAATCAATAGCTACGTCCTCAGTACGCAAGCGCAGCGGCGCCTGTCGGATCTCGCCCAGCAGCTTCGCGGGCGCACCGACCTGGTGCGTGTGTTCGTTGCCGGGCACGCCGATATTTCCGGCACCGATGCGATCAATGATCCGTTGTCGCGCAATCGTGCCGCCGCCGTTGGTCAGTACCTGATCAGTCAAGGGGTCGACGCATCGCTGGTCGAGACCCAGGGCTATGGCTCACACCGTCCGGTGCAGTCCAACGATACGGTGGAAGGACGTCGCCAGAATCGGCGTGTCGAGATCACCCTTGAACGAGACGGTGAAAATCTCGATATGTCGTCATCTATTCAGATGTTCAAGGCGCAGGGTGCCGGTGACGATAGCCTGTCTCTGGCTTGGGCTGCATCCACCACGTCGCTGCGCAACGTATAGCGTCCTAGGTCTGTACGGTGTCCGCCGAGTCCGGGACTTGGCGGATTCGAGCAGCCCAGCGGATTAATACTTTTTGATTGCATATCATGAGGGCCTGGCGTGAGGGTGGTGCGACAAGTACTGGCTTCTCAGCGGCAAGGATGGCGCTACGTCTTCACGACGTTCCTATGGCAGATGTACCACTCATGGCTGAAGCGAGGTGAACGTGGAAGAACCACGAGTCGAGAATTCGGTTCAAGAGGAATCGGCCCACGAAGAGGAACTCACGGAAGAGCAGGGGCCATCATCAGCGGTTCGAGATGAACTCCTTGAGGCTCTGCTGACAGTGGCCCATCTGCATGATCATGACGTTAGTGCCGACTCGGTCACGGCGGGGCTACCGCTGGAGGCTGGCTGTTTGACCCCCAGCGTCTTTCCGCGCGCTGCGGACCGCGCCGGAATGACGGCGCGGTTGGCGAAGAGCCGCTTGGTCCAGCTGAACACATCGCTGTTTCCGGTGGTGCTGTTGCTGGAACCGGGGCGCGCCTGCGTTCTGCTCGACATGGATGTGAAACGGCGGGTAGCGAAGGTCGTGTTTCCCGAGTTGGGTCAGGCGGATACCGAGGTGTCGCTGGAGGAGTTGCATCAGCGGTTCAGCGGTAATGCCATCTATGTCCGGCCGAGATTTCGGTTCGATGCGCGTGCGCAGGACGTCAACAAGGACACCTCCAATCATTGGTTCTGGGGAGTCATCAAGGAAAACCGACGGCTCTATCGTGATGTGGTTCTAGGGTCTGTCGCGATCAATATTTTCGCGTTGGCAATGCCACTATTCGTGCTGAATATCTACGACAGGGTGGTGCCTAACCATGCGACAGAAACCATGTGGGTGCTGTCGGTCGGGGTACTGCTGGTACTGGTGTTCGACCTGACGCTACGCCTGATGCGCTCCAGCTTTGTAGATCTTGCCGCTAGTCGTGCGGACGTCAAATTGTCATCCAGGATCATGGCCCGCGTCATGGGGATGCGCATGGAAGCGAAGCCCGCATCGACAGGGTCTTTCGTCGCCATGCTGCAGTCGTTCGAGTCGGTACGATCGTTCATCGGGTCGGCGACGGTGATTGCCATGGTCGACCTGCCGTTTGTCCTGATGTTTATCGCCATCATCGGCCTGATTGGTCCGGCGCTGGTGATCCCGATCGTGGTCGGCGTGCTGTTCATTCTGCTGTACGCCCTCGGCGCTCAAGGCAAGCTGCATGATCTTTCCGAGACCACGTTGAAGGTCGGTGCCCAGCGTAATGCGACCCTGGTGGAGTCTGTCTCGCAGTTGGAAACCGTCAAGGCACTGCGCGGAGAGAGTCGCGTTCAAGGCCAGTGGGAGCAGGCTAGCGCTTTCCTGTCTCGGACCGGTGCCCAGCTCAAGTTCCTTGGCACTTCGGTGACCAGCATCGCTCAGTGGACCCAGAACACCGTGGGCGTGTGTGTCATCCTCATCGGCGTCTATCTGATCATCAAGGGAGACCTCAGTCAGGGCGGGCTCATCGCCGCCTATATGCTGTCTTCTCGGGCGCTGGCTCCGGTGAGCCAGGCAGCGGCGCTGTTGGCCCAGTATCATCAGTCGTCGACGGCGCTGGATTCGCTGAACCGGGTCATGGAGACGCCGGTAGAGCGCGGTGATCAAGGTTATATCGATCGTCCGGCGGTGAAGGGGCTCATCAAGTTCGACAAGGTCACCTTCCGCTATCCCCAGGCCGAGAACGACAGTCTGCGAGATGTATCGATATCGATCGCACCCGGCCAGAAAGTCGCCTTGCTGGGGCGCGTCGGCTGTGGCAAGAGTACGCTGCAGAAGCTGCTGCTAGGGCTCTACCAACCGACGGCTGGCGCAGTGCTGGTCGACGATATTGATATTCGCCAGTTCGATCCACTCCAGCTGCGTCGGCATATCGGGTATGTCCCTCAGGACGTGCGGCTGTTCTTTGGCTCGCTCAAGGACAACATCATCGCCGGGGGCGGAAGTGATGGAGTCGATGACGAATTGCTGCTCAAGGCCATTCAATTGAGTGGACTCGATAGCCTGGTGAGCTCCCATCCCCAGGGCGTGGAATTGCAGGTCGGTGAGGGAGGGCAAATGCTCTCCGGGGGTCAGCGGCAAGCCGTCGCCATTGCTCGTGCCGTGGTCCATGACCCCTCGGTGCTGCTGCTGGATGAGCCAACCAGTGCCATGGACCATGCCAGCGAAGAAGCCTTCAAACGCAACCTGAAGGAGTTCGGGGTCGGCAAGTCCATGTTGGTCGTGACCCACCGCACGTCTCTCTTGTCCCTGGTAGATCGCATCGTCGTCATTGATTCGGGCAAGGTCGTCGCCGACGGTGAGCGCGATAGCGTCATGGAAGCGCTACGCAAGGGACAGATCGGGAGGGCCAATTGATGGCAAAGGACAAGAGTGCTGAGCAGAAAGGCTTCGAGTCCGTAGGTCGCGTCTCCCGGACCGGCGGAAAGGTCTTTCGACCCTTCATTGACCGGCTTTTCGCCCGTCGAGTCAGCGCCTCACATCTCAACCGAGATTGGGCCAGTGATGCGGATTGGGCCCGGATGCAGCAGGACCCGCTCAGGGCCAGGCTTCTGTTGTATATCGTCGCGCTGGCTATCGTCGGGCTGGTGGTGTGGGCCTGTTTTGCGCCCATCGATGAGGTAACGAGAGGCACCGGTCGGGTGATCCCTCCCAGCCAGTTGCAGAGGGTGCAGAGCTTCGACGGAGGGGTGGTGCAGGACATCCTGGTCAGTGAAGGGGATCGTGTCGTCGTCGGTGAGCTGTTGATGCGTATTGACCCAACCCGCTTCTTGTCGACGTTCAACGAGAACCGGGCCAAAGCCGAGAACCTCGAGGCCAAGGCCGAAAGATTGCGGGCTCTGGCCACCACGTCCGAGTTTTCGCCGTCGGAGGAATTGCGTGAGCGTGCTCCGATTATCGTGGCTCGGGAGCGAGACCTCTATCAAAGCAGCCTGGCCACCCTCGACGAGCAGAAGTCGATTCTCTCTGACCGGCTGGAGCAGCGCCGCGCCGAGCTCACGGAAGCACGTTCCCGCCGCGATACCGCGAGCCGAGAACTGGGGCTTGCCAGTCAGGAGCTCAATATGACCAGGCCACTGCTGCAGTCGGGAGCGGTTTCCGAAGTCGAAGTGCTGCGACTGCAGCGCGAGGTATCGAGAGCAAGCGGGGATCGTAACCAGGCGGTCGCTCAGGTTTCACGCTTGGAATCGGCCATCGAAGAGGCCCAGGGTGAGCTTCGCGAAGTGGAGGTCAAGGCGCGCAACGAGTGGCGCCAGGAACTCTCGGCTACCCTCGGTGATCTGTCGGCTCTGGATGAGTCGAGCGAGGGGCTCGAGGACCGCGTCAAGTTGGCTGAGATTCGTTCCCCGGTGGATGGCGTGGTGCAACGTCTGGCGATCAACACGATTGGCGGGGTGGCTCAGCCGGGGCAGGAGGTGGTGGACATTGTGCCGACAGAAGATGCGCTCGTCGTGGAGGCGCGGATTGCGCCGCAGGATATTGCCTTCCTGCGACCGGGGCTGCCGGCCAACATCAAGCTGACGGCCTACGATTTTTCGATCTACGGTGGCCTCGACGCTGAACTGGAGCATATCAGCGCGGATACCACGACCGATGAAGAGGGCAACACGTTCTACCGGGTCAGAGTGCGTACGGTGGAAGATGACGATGCCAGGAAGGCATTGGATGTCATTCCGGGAATGACGGCTCAGGTTGATATCTTGACGGGCAAGAGAACCGTTATGCAGTTCCTGCTCAAGCCTGTGCTGAGAGCCTGGGGAAACGCGATGGGAGAGCGCTAAATGACACGATACCTTGTGTACCAGGGTAGCAGCGAAGTGCCGCGATGGAGCGAGGCCTTTCCCGACCTAGAGGTATTGGCGCCGCACAGTGTGCTGGACATCGCCAACGCAGGTGACGTCGCCTGGGTGGTCGTCGAGCAGGGGGACTGGATCGGGCTGTGCACGCGACTGGCACAGAAAGGCGTTCTAGTGGCTGTACTTTCCTTCAATCCGGCGTCCAACGAGGCCTACAAGGCGTTTACAACGGGCGCTAGAGGATACATTCACGCGCTGTCGACGCCGGATATCCTGCGCCAGGTCGATGTTGTCGTGCGCAATCGCGGGATATGGTTGTGGCCTGAACTGATGGACAGCCTCGTGGGTGGCGTGTTCAAGGCGCTGGGGGGCCCGCAGTCGGTTCAGCCTGATGTGCTCGCCGGCCTGACCGAACGGGAGCGTGATGTCGCCTTGGCTGTTGCCGAGGGACGTAGCAACAAGGTGGTGGCGCGAGATCTCGGCATCACCGAACGCACGGTCAAGGCTCACTTGGGTGCCGTGTTTCGCAAATTGGGGGTAAAGGACAGGATGCAGCTGATTCTGCGCTTGTCACGGGATCGCTAAACGCGCCTTTTGACTCTGAATTGTGGGTTCACCTAAACACCCGTGCCGCTATCGGCACGGGTTTTTTGCGTCAGGAGACCGGTGACTCAGGCGCCGCTACTCGGCTGATGGCTCGCTTGGTGCAGAGCAGATCAGAGCCCCTGCGGGATTGCGTTGTACGCAATATTGAGACGAGGTGTTGAGGATATCTGTGCTAGTCCTGTCCGGCGCGGCGTCTGTTGTGTGCCATAACCGGATGCTTTGAGGGTTAAACGCGCTTCTTGGTCTTGTAGACAGTAGGTCCCCCCCTGCGCATTGCCTAGGGTTTGGCAAAAGTCATTCCGACAATGAGTCCGCAGGGGAAAATATGATGAATGATTCCAGAGTCGTGGCCGTCGAAGGTGAAGCATGGATTCGCAGTGCCGAGGGGGAGTGGCGCGTCGCCAAGCAAGGAGAGCGGTTGCAGGAAGGCGAGACCCTGGTGACGACGGCTAACGGGCGAGTCACGCTTGATTTCGGCGATGGTCTTCGTTCTACCACCATTGCCGCTTCCCAGGAGCTTGCCATTCCCTATGGTGAAGGCGATGGCGATCTGCTGCCGTCGGCGGCAGAAGCAGCGCAATCTGGTGAAGAAAGCATCGACCAACCTACGCAGGGTCTGGCCGTTGCCGATGAGCAGGTTGCCCGCGTTCTGGAGGTCCTTGACGACCCGTCGGCTGATCTCTTCGATGCTCTCGAGGCGCCGGCCTCGGGTCTCAATGGCGGCGTGGGGGAGGGTAATGAAGGCCACTCCTTCGTTCGTTTGCTGCGCATTATCGAGCCCGTGACGCCGCTGAACTATGAGTACGGCTTGGGTGGCGACGATGAAAACGAGGTTCGCTTGTTCATTGGAGACGTCGTCGACGGTGATAATCCAGGCGATGACGAGGACGATGACGCAAGCCCCGACAACGGGGTCTCGATGGGGGGGCTGGAGGGTGGTCCTGATGGCGGTGGTGTGGATGGCGGATCCCCGGGGGGGGAGTCACTTCCAGGAGGGGCCGAATTCGCTGAATTGCGTCTGCACGAAGCCCACCTGGCGAACGGGAGCAGCACCGGTCAAGGGTCGGTGCGAGGCGACAATAGCTTCAGCTTCCGTTCGCCCGATGGCCTCGACTCTGTGACATTCGCAGGCACCGTGATCCTGACGCTGGCCGACCTCGAAGCCCTGGCCTCTTCCCCGGTCGCCATCGCGACCGACCATGGCACCCTCTGGCTCGATAGTTTTTCAGGTTCCGCCGAGGGAGGCGTCATCGACTATCACTACGACCTCGAGCGTCCGGTGGACAATGACAGCAAAAGCGGCGCCACCGATGGCGGTTACATGGAGTCGGTGAGCGTAACGGTGTCCGACGGCGATGGCGATCTGGCGGCGGGGTCGTTGGATGTCATGATCATCGACGATGTCCCGCACAATCAGATAGAAGGTCCGACGAGCGTGGTCGAGGGCCAGACCGTATCCGGGAGCTGGTCCGTGGTCGCAGGAGCGGATGGCGCAGCGCAGACCTACGTCAGCCTTCCGGGCTCCGACGCGCACCATGCCCTCGGCGAGCCGATTCGTCTGGACACCGGCGTCCTGACGGTCGACGCCAACGGCGGCTGGACCTTTGTCGCGGCACCGGGTCTCGATCAGACCGCCGGGACGACGATCGAATTCACGTTGACCAGCGTGGACAACGATGGTGACGATTACTCCTCGAGCCATCGTATCTCGATTACCGATGGTTCTGGGCCGACGACACCGGAAACCGACGGTGACCCCGGCACGTCCGGCGCCATTGCCATTGTCGATGAAGACGGCCTGGCAGGTGGCATCGCCGGCGGTAGTGAAGATGTCGCGGGCGACGCCACCGTCGTGACGGGCTCGCTCGACTATGATTTCGGCGACGACGGTCCGGCCAGCCAAGGAGCCTTCCGCTGGAGCCTGGACGACCTTGCGCCGCTGAGCGTCGACGGTCAGCCGGTGAGCTATGCGCTGAGTGACGACGGCATGACACTGACCGCGCTGGACGAGCAGGGTGAGCTCGTCTTGACCGTGGCCCTGGTCGATCTTGCCGCGGGGGCCTATCGCGTCACCCTGCACCAGAATCTGGACCACCCCGAGAACAGCGTCGAGGACGACCTGTCACTGAACGTGGGTTACACCCTTACCGACGCCGATGGGACCCAGGGGCAGGGCAGCCTGGCCGTGGTCATCGATGATGACACCCCGACTGCCGGGATCAACGCCGATGGCGATGTGACTGAAGTCGTGGAGGGTGGCACGGTCAGTGGCAATTGGTCGATTCTTGGTGGTGCCGATGACGTTAGCCTCATCGAGGTCAACGTCGGTGGTCAGCGCTTTTCGCTGGATAGGCTGCCGGCCTCGGGTGATCAGATGACCCTCGCCTTGGCGGAAGGGGAGCTGACAATCACCAGCGACGGTAGCTGGCAGTTCACGGCGGCAACTGGGCTGGATCAATCACAGCCGACGCGGGTCGAGGCGGAGGTGACGGTAACTGACGGCGACGGAGACGTTGCCACGGCGACCATCGCCGTGGACATCATCGACGGCTCCGGGCCGACCACGCCGGAAACCGACGGTGACCCCGGCACGTCCGGCGCCATTGCCATTGTCGATGAGGACGGTCTGGCTGGCGGCATCGCCGGCGGTAGTGAAGATGTCGCGGGCGAAGACACCGTGGTGACGGGCTCGCTCGACTATGATTTCGGCGACGACGGTCCGGCCAGCCAAGGAGCCTTCCGCTGGAGCCTGGACGACCTTGCGCCGCTGAGCGTCGACGGTCAGCCGGTGAGCTATGCGCTGAGTGACGACGGCATGACGCTGACGGCGCTGGACGCGCAGGGTCAGCTCGTCTTGACCGTGGCCCTGGTCGATCTTGCCGCGGGGTCCTATCGCGTCACCCTGCACCAGAATCTGGACCACCCCGAGAACAGCATCGAGGACGACCTGTCACTGAACGTGGGTTATACCCTTACCGACGCCGATGGAACCGAGGGGCAAGGCAGCCTGGCTGTGGTCATCGATGATGACACCCCGACTGCCGGGATCAACGCCGATGGCGATGTGACTGAAGTCGTGGAGGGTGGCACGGTCAGTGGCAATTGGTCGATTCTTGGTGGTGCCGATGACGTTAGCCTCATCGAGGTCAACGTCGGTGGCCAGCGCTTTGCCTTCGACGAACTGCCGCCCGCAGGAGAACACATGACCCTCGCCTTGCCGGAGGGCAACTTGACGATCGACAGCGATGGCGGGTGGCAGTTCACGGCGGCAACCGGGCTCGACCAGTCCTCCCCGGTGGTGGTCGAGGCCGAGGTCGTGGTCATGGACGGTGACGGCGACATTGCCACGGTGACCATGGCGGTCAGCATCGTCGATGGAGCCGCACCGACGACCCCGGAAACGGATGGTGACCCCGCCACCCAGAGTCCTGTGGCGACACTGGACGAGGATGGCCTGGTCGGCGGTATCGCCGGTGGGGTAGGCGACGTGGCAGGTGCCAGTACCGTCGTCACCGGGGTTCTGGGCTACGACTTCGGTAGCGACGGGCCGGCGTCGGGAGACCAGGCGTTCCGGTGGGATCTCGGCGCCATTGGTGCCATATCCACCGTGGGTGGCGATGCGCTCGAGTTTCGTCTCGACGGCAACCTCGTCCAGGGTGTGTATGGCGACAACGACCAGGTGGCGCTTGAGGTCGAACTGACCGATCTTGCCAGCGGCGCCTACGAAGTACGCTTGTTCGAGGCATTGCAACACCCCGAAGGCGACGACGAGAACGATCTCGCGCTCGCGCTGGGCTACACGGTGACCGATAGCGATGGCTCGACGGCCACCGACGTCCTGAAGGTCGTGGTCGACGATGACAGTCCCGTTGCCTTTTCGGGTGAGGCGGGTGAGCTTAAGGACGGCGAGACTGGGCAGATCGATGCTCAGGCACACGCCGGCGCCGATGGTCTTTCCGGGGTAGCATTCTCCGAGGCCTTGGCAGGAACGGCGGTTGTCGATGCCCTGGGGAATCCACTGTTGTTCGAAGGCAACGTGTTGAACTATTCGCTCGATGATGACGGTATGACGCTGGTTGCCTCGACGGCTCAGGGCGTAGAGGCATTTCGGGTTGTTCTCGCGGGTGACGGACAGTCCTACAGCATCGAGACGGGTCGGGGTGAGTTCGTGGTAGGCATACGTTCCGAAGCAGATCTGTCCACGGCAACGCTGTCCACGGACAGTCACTTTGCGTCGCTTGTACTGGATGATGCGGTGGGTGCAACGCTTTTGTACTCCAGCAACGGATCACTCGAGATCTCGGCAGACGGGTATCTGTCAATGGCGGGAGGCTCGATCGAGCAGGACGACAGCGTCCGCCTGGATCTGCTCGATGGCGGCTCCTTGAGCGGCTCGGTGACGGCCTGGAATGATCACGTGAGAGCCGGACAAGTGACCCAGACGGTGTACGTGCCGGGCGCCGATAATGCGACCGCCACCTTGCGCCTGGGCGCGATCGAATACGCGGCTGACGCCGCTGCGGGGGCCGGTGATCCCTCCGAGAATTCCGGTGCAGCGGTTGGCTTGAGTGTGGGGTCCTTGACGGTGCTGGACGCTCGCGGAGTCGATGTGACGTCGGAGCTGCGCATCGCCGAGGTCGATGGAGACCTGGTGATAGAAGGCATCCACGATGGGTGGAGTCTGCAGCTTGATGCCGCCGTGGGGGTCGAGGCGATCGTCGTCACCGGGGGCGACAGCAATGGCTTCGTGCTGGGGCCGGTCAGCGTAGTCCGAGGCGGTGAACCAGGCGACGCGTCCCTGGACCTTGGGCTGGTCAGTACCGACGGAGATGGGGATATGGCCGTGGGTAGCCTGGAGCTTGTCCTGCCGGCTCCCGACGCGCTGTATGTCGGGAACAACGCTAACAACGGCCCGGACATGCCGAGCGGAAACGATGTCATCATCGCTGACGCCGGTGGCTCATTCTCCATCCTCGAGCCGGCGGGCGACTATAACATGTCGTTCATTCTCGATACGTCGGTGAGCATGAAGAAGCTTGTCGATACCGATAAGCCGGATGGGTCGGGTAAGTACAGTCGCATCGAGTTGCTACAAGCCGCGATGATGCGCCAGCTCGAAAAGTTGGCAGAGCATGACGGCGTGATCAATCTGCAGCTGGTTGACTTTTCATCCGGCGCCACGGCGGCCATCTTCAAGAATTTTGGTGAGGATCAATTGGATGAGGCCAAGGCATTCATCGACGGGCTTCTGGCGAAAGGATCGACGAATTTCGATGCCGGTATGACGCTGAGTACCGACTTTCATAAAGAGATGTCGATTGCCAATAATTATGAAAGCACCTCGATTTTCGTCACGGATGGTTTGCCCTCGGTGTGGTGGAATGAAAATCGCAAGACGGTCGGCACCTACAGTAACGAGGCGGGCCGGATAGAAACCATGGAAGAATCCGTCGCGGCATACAATGAACTCGCCAAGTATGCCAGCGTTCATGGTATCGGCGTGGGTGAAGATAGCCTGGTCGACTACATCCAGTATTTCGACAATACCGAGACCGTTGCCGACGATACCAGTACGATTCTTCAGGATGGCAATACCTACATCGGCGCCACGGGTAAGGTCGACGTCGTCAATTCGGAAGAGGACCTTAATCTTGCCCTGGACAAGGGCTCGAGCGTGTCCGAGCTTGCCGCGCTGGGTGACGATGTCGTGAGAGGTGGAGCGGGCGACGACTTGATCTTCGGCGATACCGTCAACAGCGATGCCCTGGCCTGGACCAACGGCGATAGTGGAGAAGTGGTAGCCGCCAACGAACACGATGGATTGGGGTATGAGGGGCTGTATGAGTACCTGAAATGGTCGCCGGACCATGGCAATGGAGTCGCCCCGACCAGTGCGGCCATCATCGAGTACGTCAGGAGCAACGCCCTTTCGTTGATGGACGTCGGACGTGAGGACGGGGGGAACGACCTTCTTACCGGTGATCAAGGCAACGATACGCTGATCGGTGGCGGCGGCAATGACACGCTGGTGGGTGGACAGGGAGAGGATGTGCTGTGGGGAGGGAGTGGGGCGGATACCTTTACCTGGCAAGCCGCCGATCAAGCGTCTGCCTCTGGGGCGATATCCAACGACCGCATCGAGGACTTTTCACTGCAGGCCGTAGGTAGCGCTGGTGACGTGGACAGGCTCGATCTGTCGGAACTGCTCCTCGACGCCGACTCAGGGCAGGTGAGCGAGTACCTGACTGCGACTCAGCAAGGTAACGATACCTTGTTGCACATCAAGACCGATGGGGGAATTACGTCCGATGGCAGCAATGCCGATCAACGTATTACCTTGGTCAATATCAGTATGGGGGGCGATGCCGAGGCGTTTCTCAACCAGCTCGTATCCGATGGGCAGTTGACTATCGAATAGTCGCCATTCTGGAGCATCAATAAACCCGGCCTGATGGCCGGGTTTTTTTGCTATTTCTCTGGTGACTGGGTTGGGCAAAGGAGCGATATCTCTGGGAGGTTGATGGCGTCAACCTGGTATGTTGTCCATGTTGATGAACCGTTAGACCTGTAATTGTGCTGATAAGAATATGAAAATCTGCTGAAACGATCATATGGCGACGAATATGGGCCTAACTTGTCCTTAGGTACAGTGCCTGGCCTCGACCTCATTGAATATTGTCGACTGATGAAGTGATGCCATGCACTGTATCAGGGATGATGAATATGAGTACGACCGCCATTATTTCGTTGGTTGGAGAGGCCTGGATCCGTAGCCAGGATGGTTCCTTGCGCGAGGCTAATTTAGGTTCATCGATTGCCGAAGGGGAAACGATCATCACCGGGGAGAATGCCCGTGTGGTGCTCGACTTTGGCGGCGGGATGGATACGGCGCTTATCAATGGTGGCACGGAGATCAATATCCCGATAGGCGAAGGGAGTGCCAGCGATGAGTCTCTAGAGGAAGGACAGGTCGAGCGGTTGATGGCTTTGCTTGGCAACACCGATGGCGACATCCAGGACCAGCTAGCCCCTCCGTCAAGCGGTAGCCGGTCCGATGGTAATGCGGATAACGGCCATTCCTTTGTGCGTCTTCTACGCATCGTCGAGGAGCTTACGCCACTGAAGTATCAATTCGACCTGCGCGGTGAAGAGGAACTCGAGCCGAGAGGTGGGATCGCCGACCTGGCAGACGATAATCCTGCCGCCGTGGATCTGGATGTGAGTCTATCGGGTGTCGCGCCGCCGGGCACCTTTGCAGGGCCCGCGGGTAATAGCCCAGGGGGGGAAGGAACCGGATCGGCCAGCGGCGCAAACGGTGCACTACCACCCGCTGCACAATGGGCGCAGCTAGTGGTCGGTGAAGCCGGCTTGCCGGGCGGCAGCGCAGACGACGGAAAGGGCATTAGTCAGTCGGGGGTGTTTGGCTTCTCGTCGCCTGATGGTCTGGCGGAGCTGACTTTTGGTGATTCGTTGGTGTTGTCACTGGCTGACCTGAGAGGCCTCGAGGCGGCGCCGCTGGCGGTCGTGACCGATCACGGAACGGTATGGCTCGATGGATTTACGGGAGATGCCGCCGGTGGCGAGGTTTCCTACCACTTCGAACTCGAGTCGGCGGTGGACAACGACCGCCAACCGGGTGCCAGCGATGGCGGGTACGTTGAACAGGTCGCGGTGGCGGTCACCGACGTCGATGGGAGTCATGCCAGCGGCAGTCTCGGCATCCTCATTGTCGATGATATACCGACGAATCAGGTGCAAGGCCCGGTCAATGTCGTCGAGGGAGAATCCGTTGTCGGCACCTGGAGCCGTGAAGCGGGAGCCGATGGGGAAGACACCACGGTGGTGTTCGTCATCGGGGACGACACCCCCTATGCGTTGGGCACCTTGATTGCCACGCCCGGGGGGATGCTACTGGTCAATCAGGACGGTAGCTGGTCGTTTGATGCAGCGCCGGGCGGCGCCGGCGGGGAAGACTTGATGTTTCGGCTGGTGACGACGGACATGGACGGTGATCGGGCCGACACCACGCATCGAGTCCGTATCACCCCCGACACTGGCCCGGTCACCCCGGACAGCGACGGGGATGCCAGTACGCTACCGGTTGCGACCACGCTGGATGAAGATGGCCTGCCTGGCGGTATCGCCGGCGGCAAGGGGGATGCCCCCGGCGAGGCCGTGGTGA
>NZ_JBQXYF010000024.1:0-33340 GCF_052645355.1 Halomonas sp. V046 | reverse complement strand
CGGGCAAGGACGTGACGACGGCCAGCGCCACGGCGCCGGTCACGCTGTCCGGCAGCTACGGCACGCTGACGATCACCGGCTTCGACGCGGCCAGCGGCCAGATCGCCTACACCTACACCGCCGATGGTGGCGCCGGCGATCATTCGGGCAGTGACCCGGTGCTGGACAGCTTCACGCTGGTGGTGACCGATTATGCCGGTCAGACGCAAAGCGATGACCTGGTGATCAACCTTACCGACACCGGCCCCGCGGCGGTGGACGATGCGGCCACAACCGCAGAAGATACGCCGGTCACCTACAACGTCCTGGCCAACGACGATGGCACCAGCGACGATCAGGGCGCCGATGGCGCGACGTTGACTGCAGCGACGTTGTCCGCAACGAGCGCTGCCGCCGGGGCGGTGAGTTTCGACTCGGCGGGCAACGTGACCTTCACCCCGACGGCGGGCTTCGAAGGCGATGCACTGATCAACTACACCATCACCGATGCAGATGGGGATCCCTCAACTGCCACGCTGACGGTGACGGTAGCGGCGGACTCTGCGCCGACGGTCACCGCCGCCAGCGGCTCTGTCAGCGAGGCCGGCCTTGCCGATGGCAGCGCACCGGCCTCCGACAGCGAGACCGCCAGCGGCACTTTCGATATCGCCACCGGCAACGACAGTCTCGCCACCTTGCGTGTGGGGGACGTGGATGTCAGCCAAGCGGGTCTTGCCGGTATCAGGGTGCCCGGCAGCTACGGCACGTTAACGGTGACCGAGAGCGGTGGCACCTTCCGCTGGAGCTACACGCTTGACACCAGTGTCGATCATTCCAGCGACGCCTCGGTGCAGGACGTCTTCGCGCTGGTGGCGACCGACAGTGACGGGGATAGCGATACCGCCAATCTGACCCTGGTGGTGACCGACGATGGCCCGAGCGTCACGGTGGCGGGGGCCACTAGCGCGATGGAAGGTGGCGCGGCCATCACCGGGACCTGGGTGATGGCACCGGGGGCAGATGGCGCAAGCGCCACCCAGGCGCCCACCGTGGAGGTGGGTGGCAGCCGCTTTGCCCTGGGGGAGGCTATCGATACCGGCAGCGGCACGCTCGTCGTCGTAAGCGACGGTACCTGGCGATTTACGCCGGGACTCGATACGGCCGCTAGCGTCGGCTTTGCGGTGGTCGGTACCGATGGCGATGGCGACGAGGACAAGGACACCCACAGCATTACGCTTGTCGATGGGGCAGGTCCGGAAGCGGGCGGTGCCTCTGGTGGCGACGATGATCCCAGTTCCGCAGCGCTGGACATGACGCTGCGGGACGCCGATACCCGCGATGGAGGGGTGGGGACCGATAGCGGCAAGCTCGCCTTCACTGCGGGTTCCGATACCTTGACGACGTTCAGGTTCGGCAATGCCGACGCCGACGGTCGGGTATCGGGTATCACTGTCAGTGGCCTTGCCGGCGATACCGAGATCGTCTGGCGTCTCCAAGGTGAGGATCTGGTCGGCACGATCGACGGTGTCGATGTATTGACCCTTAGCCTCAGTGCGCCGGCGGATGGCATAGCGCCGGGGGCCTCGGGCGATGTCGGCGTGCAGGTGACGTTGGCCGACCATCTTCCCCATGGCCGCGGCGCGGATAGCTTGAGTATCAGCGGGATTCGGGTGACCGCCGCCGACGGCGACGGCGACAGCGCCTCGGGCACCGTGGTGGTCCGTGTGCAGGATGATGCACCGGTGGAGTTTGCGTCGACAGCCGTGGGCAACACGGGATTTCTGGAGGCGGTCGGGGCCGATGGCTTCGGCAGCCTGGTGTTCGATTCGAGCCTCGAGGGGGCCAGCGTCACCGATCGCAGCGGTAACGCTCTCTACCACCAAGGGGCGCAGATAAAATACGTACTGAGCGATGATGGAAAGACGCTCAGCGGCATGACGGACAGCGGCAAAACGGTGTTCGATGTCGGACTCTCCGGCGATGGTGCAAGCTACGACGTGCAGGTGTACGGGAACATCGGTGTTGCGGGGGGAGAGTCGCAGGCGGTCAACTTCTCGCAGAGCCAGGTCGCGGGGCGGGTGCCTGGACAGGGCTATCGGTATCGCTACTTCGACGATCCTGACGGCGAGAATGATGTTGATTTTCTTGCGTCTGCCTGGTCGCTGGCGAACGGAGGTCAGGAATCATTCTTGAATCTGCTCGGCCGGCAGATCTATGCGGGTAACGACTCCAAGATTGGTAACGGCGAGGTTGTTCGCTACGATTTTGTCAACGGACTCGATACGACGGGGGGGCGTCCGACCTGGGATTCCCACCAGGGCGTTACCCAGTTCACGCAAAGACTCTACGAGATGGACTCTGTCCATAGGGTGATCGAGTTTACGCTTCGGGTCGTCAAGCTGTCGACGGGTAGCGGCGACGTCGGCGGCGATCATCCGTATCGACTCGGCGGTGACACCCTGACGCTCACCGCAGATAACTTCAGTGCGGGGGCAAACGCTAACGTTACCTTCAATTCTGACGGCACCGTCAGGATCAGGTCGGTAGGCCGCACGTCATTTACCATAGACTCCGAGAGTCCCTTTCAGGCGATCGAGATACGCGGCCATGGCTCGTATGTCAGCAAAGACGATCCCCAGGGGTTCTTTCTGCTCGCCGATCAAAGCTATGTGCCCGGCGATATTCCAGCGGGAGAGGGCACAGGCTTGACCCTGGATGTGGTCGGAACCGATGCCGACGGTGATAGCGCTGCGGGGGTACTGGACATCGACCTTGGCGCCCCTGGTCAGCTACACCGGGGGACTGTCGGCGACGACGTCATCGACGCGGGTATCGGTGATGATGTGGTCGTCGCCGACGCTATCAACACCGATCATCTGGCCTGGACCAATGGTGACACCGGCGAGGAGTTTGGCGCCGGAAGTCACGATGGCATGGGTATCGATGGGCTGCAGGCGTTCTTGACCTGGTCGCCGGCGCATGGCGCCGGTACGCCGCCAGAGCTTGTCGATGTGCTGGCCTATATCGCGGCAAACGCCGACGCGTTGCAAGAGTCCGATGGGGCGAACGGGGGTAGCGACCAGGTCATCGCCGGTGCCGGCGATGACCTGGTGATAGCCGGCGGCGGCCACGACGTGGTGCGAGGCGGCGAGGGAGACGACCTGCTGCTGGGGGGCGCTGGCAGCGACGCGCTGCAAGGCGATGCGGGCGA
This sequence comes from Halomonas sp. V046, assembly GCF_052645355.1. Taxonomy (NCBI): domain Bacteria; kingdom Pseudomonadati; phylum Pseudomonadota; class Gammaproteobacteria; order Oceanospirillales; family Halomonadaceae; genus Halomonas; species Halomonas sp. V046. The sequence continues at coordinate 30,150 of NZ_JBQXYF010000024.1, read as the reverse complement.
TGACCGGCTGCGAGGTGACGCGGGTGACGACGTGCTGGTGGGGGGCGCGGGCGATGATCTGTTGATCGGTGGCGCCGGCGACGATCGGCTGTTCGGTGGGTTCGGCAACGACACCTTCGCCTGGTCACTGGGGGATCAGCAGACCAGCGCTGCGCCGGCCGTCGATAGCATCTACGATTTCCACCTCAAGGATCCTGCCTTAAGCGATGACCCCGAGGCCGACAGCCTGAACCTCGGCGAGTTGTTGGCCGACTACGATGCGTCAAGCTCCGACCCGGGTCAGTCGGCCCTGGACAGCTATGTTATCGCCGCCGAAGACAGCGAAGGAAACACCGTGTTGCATGTCAAGAGTGGTGGCGGTCTGAGCGCAAACGGCGACAACGCCGATCAGCGCGTGGTCCTCGAGGGCGTCAGCATGGGTGGCGAATCGTCGGCGCAGTTCATCACGCAGCTGATGCAAGATGGCCAGCTTAGCGTGGAGTAGCGCCCAGTCTGATCCTGATGCGTTGGCGAGCGGTTGTTTGGTGAATGGCGCCCTGGGGCGCCCCACTTGTTCTTGTGTGGCGTCGCCGTGTCGCGGAGGTGCGGGGTGTCAGGCGCCATGCGCCCGGGCTGGCGGGTCGCAGTGGTGGTGTCGGCGCCGTCAAATGGGGATAATATGGCCCTTGTCTGTGGGTGGTCGCGTGGACCGCCCCGGGGTTCGATGTTGTCACCAACTCAGCAGGCCGCATGTCCTTTTTCCACCATCTCGATGAACGCACCCCCCTGACCGGTCGCCTGGCGATGAGCGTCGAGTACGACGGCAGCGCCTATTGCGGCTGGCAGCGGCTCAAGCATTCGCCCTCGGTGCAGGGCGTCGTGGAGGCTGCCCTGGCCAAGATCGCCTGCCAGCCGGTCACGATCCATTGCAGCGGCAGGACCGACTCCGGCGTCCATGCCACTCGCCAGATCGCGCATTTCGATCCGCCGGTACAACGTACCGAGAAGGCGTGGGTGTTCGGCGGCAATGCCAACCTGCCGAAGGACGTGGCAATTCGCTGGGTGCGTGAGGTCTCCGACGAGTTCCATGCGCGTTTCAAGACGTTGGCGCGCCGGTACCGGTACGTGATTCTCAATCAGCCGACTCGCCCGGTGCTCGAGCGTGCCAACGCGGCCTGGTGTCGTGATCCGTTGAACGCCGACGCCATGCATCAGGCCGCCCAGGTGCTGGTCGGCGAGCACGATTTCTCGAGCTTTCGTGCCGCCGGCTGCCAGTCGAGGACGCCGTGGCGCCATCTGCATTTCATCGAGGTGCGCCGCCACGGCCAACTGGTCGTGATCGACCTGCAGGGCAATGCCTTTCTGCACCACATGGTGCGCAATATCGCCGGGGCCCTGTTGCGCGTCGGGCGCGGCGAGCAGGGCACCGATTATCTGGCCCGCCTGCTTGCGCTTCGGGATCGCACCAAGGGCGATGTCACCGCGCCGGGGGCCGGCCTGCACTTCGTCGATTCGGTCTACGATGAACAGTGGAACCTGCCGCGCGAGCCGTTGGGACCTAATCTGCTGGCGTTTCTCGGGGAGTGGACGGGGGAGCGCGAGTTGCCGGACTGTGCCATGGTGGAGTTTCGGCGTCATCGGCCGCTGTCCGAAACCCGACGCGCGGTGACCCAGGCGGACCTGGACAGCCGGACGGGGGGCGATGCCCAGCCCCCGGCAGCGACACCCTCCGCGGCACGCGGCGAGGGAGCGCCGGGTCCCGCGGACGCCCGCCAGGCGATGGGTCTCGCGGGGCCTGCCACCGATGCACAAAGAGGCGACTCATGACGGAACTCTGCCACCAGACTCGGACGGCGCGCACGCGGGTGAAGCTGTGTGGGCTGACGCGAGAAGACGACGTCGATGCCGCGGTCAGGGTCGGCGCCGATGCCCTCGGTTTCGTGCTGTGGCCCGGCAGCAAGCGAGCGGTCGACGTCGATCGGCTGACCACACTATCGCGGCGGGTGCCCGCCTTCGTGACCCGTGTCGCGCTGCTGGTCAATCCGACCGCGGCGGAAGTCGAGCGGTGTTTGCCCTGGGTCGATCTGCTGCAGTTTCACGGCGACGAGACCGCCGAATTCTGTGCCCGCTTCGCCAAGCCCTGGATCAAGGCGCTGCGCATGCGCGATGGGCTCGACCTCCACCATGCGGCCGTGGAGTTCGCTGGGGCCAGCGGTCTCTTGCTGGATGCCTATCGGCCCGGCGTGCCGGGGGGCACCGGCGAGACCTTCGACTGGTCGCGGATCCCCGGTGATCTGGGCAAGCCGGTGATTCTTGCCGGAGGCCTGGTGGTGGACAACGTCGTCGAGGCCGTGACCCGAGTCAGGCCCTTTGCGCTGGACGTGTCCGGTGGCGTGGAGGCGGCGCCGGGGATCAAGGATGCGGCGCGGATGAGCGCCTTCGTGAACGCCGTTCAGGTCGGTGATCGCCAGGCGGACTAACGAGGAAGGACTCACAAGGAGGCGTCGCGCGATGATCGTCGTGCCGGCCGGGTGGGTTGGCCTGCTCGGCGCCTGGGCCAGCAAGGCAACGGGGCTTGTCACGCCGAGCGGGGGGCAGTGTCGGCCTTGCCTCCCGCCAAATAAAGAGGCGACGCCCCAAATAAAAGGTACGACACGCCAGATTAAAGAGGCGACGCGCCAACAAAAGGGGCGAGGCGTCGCAGCAGGCGGCCGATACCCCGGGTCGTCGCCCGGCGCTGGCAATCTTGCCTCGATCTTTCCCGTCGCCCCTACCACTTCAAAGGCGCGGGCGGCTACAATGTGCGCCCATGCTCGGGGCAATCTCGATGAAAGCGGCGGCGCCGGGGTCAGGCGCGTCGCCGACACAGCCGGGTCCCCTGGTCAGGCCGGCGCCGAACGCAAGGCGCTGCGGGCGAGTGGCTTGCCGCGCTGGAGGCCGGGATGCCGGGACCAGACAGGGGGTTTCGAGCGTCGGGCGATGGTGAGCATAAGCCCCGACCGACCGATTAGAATTCTACTCGCCGGCCCACCGCCGGCGATGCTTTGACGGAAGACTTCAGACATGAGCTGGCTAGACAAGATCGTGCCCTCGGTGGGCCGCATTCAACGCAAGGATCGTCGCGCGAGCGTTCCCGACGGCCTTTGGCGCAAGTGCCCCAAGTGTGAATCCGTGCTCTATCTCCCGGAGCTCGAGAAGCATCACAACGTCTGTCCCAAGTGTGACCATCACCTGCGCCTGACGGCGCGCAAGCGGCTCGACTGGTTTCTGGACAAGGAGGGGCGCGAGGAGATCTCGGCGGAGCTCGAGCCGGTCGACCGGCTCAAGTTCCGCGACTCCAAGAAGTACAAGGATCGCCTCACCGCGGCGCAGAAGGACACCGGGGAGAACGACGCCCTGATCGCCATGCGTGGTGCCCTCGACGGCTTGCCGGTGGTCGCGGTGTCCTTCGAGTTCACCTTCATGGGGGGCTCGATGGGCGCCGTGGTCGGCGAGAAGTTCGTGCGTGCCGCGACCGTGGCGCTGGAGGAGCGGATTCCGCTGGTGTGCTTCGCGGCGTCCGGCGGCGCGCGGATGCAGGAAGCGCTGTTTTCGCTGATGCAGATGGCCAAGACCTCCGCCGCCCTGGAGCGCTTAAAGCAGGACGGCGTGCCGTACATCTCGGTGCTGACCGACCCGGTCTTCGGTGGCGTCTCGGCGTCGCTGGCCATGTTGGGTGACCTTAACGTGGCCGAGCCGAATGCGTTGATCGGTTTTGCCGGCCCCCGCGTTATCGAGCAGACCGTGCGCGAAAAGCTGCCCGAGGGCTTCCAGCGCAGCGAGTTTCTGCTCGAGCACGGCACCGTGGACATGATCCTGCATCGCCACGAGATGCGTGAGCGTATCGGCGCCGTGTTGCGCAAGCTGACCCATCAGCCGGGCAACGGCCTGGCCGCCGACGGCGAGCCGGATCTGGTCGATGTCGCCGAAGCGGCCGAAGCCGACCTTGCCGTAGCCCTAGCCGACGCCCACGGCGGTGGTGAGCCTCGCGCCGCCGATGCAGCGCCCGCGGAAGGCTCCGCCGACAATGGCTCCGACAGCCGCCCGGACGCCGAGGCCGAGCCGGCGAGCGATGCGGTGGACGAGCGCGGCGGCGAGCGCGGCGATGCACCGCGTTGATGCACCGCGATGACTGATCAGGACCTGCCCACGACGCTCGATGCCTGGCTCGCCAGGCTCGAGGCCTCGCACCCGGTCGGCATCGATCTTGGCCTCGACCGTGTGGCCGAGGTGGCCGCCCGCATGGGGCTTCGCGAGGCGCCTATTGCCGAGCGGGTCATCACCGTGGCCGGCACCAACGGCAAGGGCTCGACGGTGGCCATGCTGGACGCCCTGGGGCGTGCCCACGGCTTGAGCGTGGCGACCTACACCTCGCCCCACCTGGTGCGCTATAACGAGCGGCTGCGCCTGGACGACAGCGAGGCCGACGACGCCTTGCTGATGGCCGGTTTCGCCGCCGTCGAGCGGGCCCGCCGCGTGCCGACACCGGTCAGCCTGAGCTACTTTGAGGTCGGCACCCTCGGCGCGCTGTGGGCCATCGCCCAGCGTCAGCCCGAGCTTGCGGTGCTGGAAGTCGGTCTGGGGGGACGCCTGGACGCGGTCAATGTGATCGACGCCGATGTGGCGGTGGTGACCACCATCGCCCAGGACCATGCGGCCTATCTCGGCGACGATATCGACGTCATCGGTCGTGAGAAGGCCGGGATCATGCGCAAGGCCCGTCCGGCGGTGCTGGGCAGCACCCAACTGCCCCCCAGCGTCATGGCGCATGCCCGCGCCATCGGCGCCCCGGCGTACCGGCTGGGGGAGGCGTTCGATCACCAGGGTGATGACGAATGGACGTGGTATGGCGTGGGGGCCGAAGGCCAGGCGCAACGGCTCGCCGCGCTGCCCGATCCCGGCTTGCCCCGGGACAACGCCGCCAGCGCCCTGCAGGCGTTGGCGCTTGGGGGCGTGGCGCTGCGCGAGCAGGCCTGTCGTGAGGCCCTGGCCACGGTGGTCCTGGCCGGGCGCATGCAGTGGCGCGGCCAGTGGTGCCTGGATGTGGGTCACAACCCGCATGCCGCGAGCTACCTGGCGCGGCGCCTGGGCGCACGGCGCTGTCCCGGGCGGACCATTGCCTTGCTCGGCATGCTCGAGGACAAGGACGCCGACGGCGTCATCGCGGCGTTAGGCGAGGTCGTCGATGCCTGGCTGCCGGTGACGCTGGCCGGGCCGCGCGCGCGTAGCGCCGACGACCTTGCCAGGCGCCTGGAGGAGCGGGGCTATCCTGTGCTGGCGCAGGGGGCCTCACCGGAGGCAGGTGCTGCCTGGCTCGAAACGCGCCTCGAGGCCGACGACCGCGTGCTGGTCACGGGGTCCTTCTTTACGGTCGGTGCCATACTGGCCAGGTGGCAGGACATGGCCGGTGACAGCCATGGCACACCGATACAGAGCACCGAGGGAGCGAGATGAAATACGGAATGCGTGAGCGGATCAGTGGCGGCATCATCCTCATCGCCCTGGCGGTGATCTTCGTGCCGATGTTGTTCGATGAGCCGGAGTCTCGTGAAGACCGTCCGCAGCCGACGCTGACCATCGAGCAGCCGGTGGAGATCGAACGCCGCGACGTGCCGGCGCCCGAGCGCCCCGAGGGCCTTGGGCAGATCCAGAATCCGAGTACGCCGGAGCAGGTCGAGCAGGGCCTGGCCAGCGCTCAGTCTGGCGCCGCGACCTCGGCCGAGGAGGGCTCGGCGGCGGCCGGGACCTCACCTGCCGAACAAGGCTCGGACCAGGGCGGCGAGCCCGCCTCCGGCGACGCTGCGGAACCCGCCACACCGCAGGTCGACCCCATTGCGGCGCTGGCGCGTCAGGCCGATGAGCGGCTGGGCGCGAGTGCCGGTTCGACGGCAAATGCCGAGTCCGGTGGCAACCGTCAGTCGCCGCCCGCGGCCGTCGAGGGCGGTCAATGGGCGGTTCAGGTCGGCAGCTTCGGTGAAACCGGCAACGCCGAACGCCTGCTCGGCGAGCTGCGTGACAAGGGCTATCCGGCCTACAGCCGGGCCCGCACCAACGCCTTGACCACCGTCTACGTCGGGCCTTATGGCGCTTCCGAGGTGGCCGAAGGCGTGATGGGTGAGCTCAAGTCCAAGGTCAACGTTCAGGGCCTGCTGGTCAGGGTGGAACGCTGATGCTGGTGACCTGGGTCGATTGGGTATTCGTTGGCGCGCTGGCGCTGGCGGTGGCGGCGGGCTTCGTCCGTGGCCTGGTGCGCGAGGCACTCGGGCTGGCGTCGTGGATCGTGGCGCTGATCGCCGCGCGCACCTTCGCCGAACCGGTGGCTGAGCTGCTGGCGCGGTGGATCGATAGCCCCGATGGTCGCCTGATCGTGGCCTTCGTGCTGATCATCGTGATCACCATCCTCGCCGGCGGGATCCTGATCCGCATGCTCCAGGCGGCGGTGGAGTGGGTCGGTGCCGGCTTTCTCAACCGCCTTACCGGTGCGCTGTTCGGCGGGGTGAAGGCCGCGGCGGTACTGACCCTGGTGACGCTGTTGATCGGCTTTACGCCGCTCGACCAGCTGACGGCCTGGCAGGACGCCTCGGTGCGCCCGCACTTCGAGCGGCTGCGCGATTGGGGGCTGGGGCAGTTGGGCGACTTCGAGGGCCGCCTGCCGGACTTCCCCGAATCACTGCGTGAACTGCCGGGCGCCGAAGAGTCACGCCCCGCAGATGGCCAACAACTCGAGCCCGGCCAAGACGCCGAGCCGCCCCAAGACGATGCGCCAGGGAGCGGATCATCGACGCCAGATGGCGAGACGGTGCCGGAGGGCACCACGCAGGTCATCGAGACCTGAACCACGATTTTTCGCGACGCGTCCCTTGGGCCGCGGCGCCCCATGGCAAGTGAGGTAAGGTGAATGTGCGGTATCGTCGGCCTGATGGCCAAGCAGGCGGTTAACCAGGGAATCTACGACGCCCTGACGGTGCTACAGCATCGCGGTCAGGACGCCGCCGGCATGATGACCTGGCACGAGGGTCGCTTCCTGCTGCGCAAGAGCAATGGCCTGGTGCGTGACGTCTTTCACACCCGCCATATGGCGCGCTTGAAGGGCAACCTGGGCATCGGTCATGTGCGCTACCCGACCGCTGGCTCGTCCAGCGAGGCGGAGTCGCAGCCGTTCTATGTCAACTCGCCCTATGGCATCGCCCTGGCTCACAACGGCAACCTGACCAACGCCGAGCAGATCAAGCAGGAGCTGTTCTCCTCCGACCTGCGCCACATCAACACCAGCTCCGACTCCGAGGTACTGCTCAACGTCCTGGCCCACGAGCTCGGCAAGCAGGGTCTGCACCTGGAGCCCGGCGACATCTTCGATTCGGTGCGCCGCGTCCATCGCCGTTGCCGTGGCGGCTATGTCGCCGTCGCCATCATCAACGGCGTCGGCATGGTCGCCTTCCGCGATCCCAACGGTATCCGTCCGGTGGTGTTCGGTACCCGTGACGAGGGCAATGGCCAGGAGGTCATGATCGCCTCCGAGTCCGTGGCACTCGATGTCGGCGGCTTCGAATTGCATCGTGATCTGGCCCCGGGCGAGGCGATCTTCGTCGACATGGACGGCGAGATCCACACCCAGCTGTGTGCCGACAAGCCGAATCTCGCGCCCTGCATCTTCGAGCACGTCTATCTGGCGCGCCCGGACTCCATGCTCGATGGCGCCTATGTCTACGGCACCCGCCTGCAGATGGGTCGCAAGCTCGCCGACCGGATCAAGAACGAGTGGCCGGAGCATGACATCGACGTGGTCATCCCGATCCCGGACACCTCGCGGACATCGGCGCTGGAGATGGCGCAGCACCTCGGGGTGACCTATCGCGAAGGCTTCATGAAGAACCGCTATATCGGCCGTACCTTCATCATGCCGGGGCAGACCCAGCGCAAGAAGTCCGTGCGCCAGAAACTCAATGCCATCGACATCGAGTTCAAGGGCAAGAACGTGCTGCTGGTGGATGACTCCATCGTGCGCGGTACCACCTGCAAGCAGATCATCCAGATGGCGCGGGACGCCGGGGCCAACAAGGTCTACTTCGCCTCCGCCGCGCCCCCGGTGCGCTACCCGAACGTCTACGGCATCGACATGCCGGCGGCCAACGAGCTGATCGCCCACGGCCGTAGCGAAGCCGAAGTCGGCGAGCTGATCGGTGCCGATCGCATCGTCTATCAGGACCTGGGCGATCTGAAGGCCGCCTGCCGCGAGGTCAATCCGGCCCTCGATGACTTCGATTGCTCGGTGTTCGACGGGCGCTACATCACCGGCGACATCGACGACGCCTATCTGGCCGATCTCGAGGCCTCGCGCAACGATAGCGCCAAGCAGGAAAGTGCCGGTGATCATGCCCTGGTGGGGATGCACAATCAGGAAGACGACATCGACGACATCGATTAAGGAGACGCCATGGAACCCCACGACCTCGACTGGAACATCGACACCCTGGCGATCCGCAGCGGGCACCAGCGTACCCACGAGCAGGAGCACTCCGAGCCGATCTTCCCGACCTCGAGCTTCGTCTATGGCAGCGCCGCCGAAGCGGCGCGCAAGTTTGCCGGTGACGAGCCGGGCAATATCTACTCGCGGTTTACCAACCCGAGCGTGCGTACCTTCGAGCAGCGCCTGGCCGCGCTGGAAGGCGGCGAGCGCTGTGTCGCCACCAGCTCCGGCATGGCGGCGATCCTGTGCACGGCGTTGGCGCTGCTCAAGGCCGGCGATGAAATCGTCGCCTCGCGTTCGCTGTTCGGCTCCACCGTCAGCCTGTTCGACAAGTACCTGGGCAAGTTCGGCATCACCACCCGCTACGTGGAACTGTCGAACCTCGAGGCCTGGGAGGCGGCGGTGACGCCGGCGACCCGGCTGCTGTTCGCCGAGACGCCGTCCAACCCGCTGTCCGAGATCGTCGATATCGCGGCCCTGGCCGAGCTGGCCCATCGCCACGATGCGCTGCTGGCGATCGACAACTGCTTCTTGACGCCGGTGCTGCAGCGCCCGCTGGATCACGGCGCGGATCTTGTCATCCACTCGGCCACCAAGTACCTGGACGGCCAGGGCAGGGCGATCGGCGGCGCCGTGGTGGGGCGCGACAAGCACCTCGAAGAGGTGTTCGGGGTGGTGCGTACTTGTGGTCCCTGCCTGAGCCCGTTCAACGCCTGGATCTTCACCAAGGGCCTCGAGACCCTGGCGCTCAGGATGAAGGCCCACGCCGCGAATGCGCTGACGCTGGCCGCTTGGCTCGACGCGCATCCCGCCGTGGTGAAGGTCCACTACAGCGGACTCGCCAGCCACCCCCACCATGAGCTTGCCAAGCGCCAGCAGCGCGGCTTCGGCGCGGTGCTGGGGCTCGAGGTCCAGGGCGGGCGCGAGGGCGCCTGGTCGGTCATCGATGCCACCCGCATGCTGTCGATCACCGGCAACCTGGGGGACGTCAAGACGACCATCACCCACCCGGCCACCACCACCCATGGCCGCCTGTCCGATGACCAGAAGGCCATCGCCGGCATCACCGAAGGGCTGATTCGCATCGCCGTTGGCCTGGAGGACCTGGACGACATTCGCGACGATCTGGCCCGGGGCCTGGATGCCTTGGCCGGCTAGGTAGCGACCCGCCATCATCGCGACATGCGCACCTTCGACGCTCGGCCCAGCCGGGCGTCGTCGTATCTGGGGCCGGCGCAAGCCATACTCGAGGGCCGGCGCAAGCCAGGGCCCAGGCGGTATGGTGAAGACCGCTCGGGGTTTCGCGGTGGAAATTACGAATGGTACGTTCGGAATTTTCAGGCGGTAGTAGCGGCAGGCTTAGGGTAAGCTCGGTGACCATCGAACGGTCGACAGGGACGAAGGCATGTGGCGTAACACCAACAGCGGATGGGGACTCGTTTCCATCCTGCTTCACTGGACCAGCGGCCTCGCCATCATCGGGCTCTTTGCCCTTGGCTGGTGGATGACCGGGCTCGATTACTACAGCGCCTGGTACAACCTCGGACCCTGGTGGCATCGCAGCGTCGGCATGCTGGTGCTGTTCGCCACCCTGGCGCGGCTGGCCTGGCGCTGGAGCCAACCGACGCCAGCGGCCCATGGCCCGGCGCTTGAGCGTCGGGCGGCGAGCCTCGGCCACCTGGCGCTGTACCTGCTGATGATAGCGGTCCTGGTCAGCGGATACCTGATCTCCACCGCCGACGGCAAAGGCATCAGCGTCTTCGGCTGGTTCAGCGTCCCGGCCCTGGTCAGCGATCTGCCGGAGCAGGCGTCTCGTGCAGGCGTCGTGCATTGGTACAGCGCCTTGGCGCTGATGGTCCTGTCGGCGGGGCATGCCCTGGCCGCCCTCAAGCATCACTATCTCGACCGCGCGGATACCCTGGTCAGGATGCTCATCCCGGGGCGCCGGGACGAATCGGTCGACGGCACCGATCGATCCTGACCGCCGCCGCGTAAGGTTGTGCCGCCGCGAGACACTTAACTGACGTGGCCCGGTTCGTCCGTTGCCTGGACGGCACCCGGACTAGCTGCCATCCGGGCTTGGTCGACGGACCGCGCCACGCCAGGCACACTTTCCCCTGGTGCGCCTGCTTCGACTAACGTCAAGCAGGGCACCAAATGATGACCCATGCCCTGCAAGGAGAGACTGCATGATCAAGAAGACTGCTATTGCCACCGCCCTGGCGGCCGCCGCCCTGGTACCGTTGTCCCAGGCCCAGGCCGCGGACTACGCCATCGATATCGACGGCCAGCATGCCTTCGTCCAGTTCAAGATCAGCCACCTGGGCTTTTCCTATATCCTCGGCAGCTTCGAATCCTTCGACGGCAGCTTCAGCTACGACCCGGACAACCTCGAGGCTTCCGAGGCGAATGTCGAGGTCGAGGTGGCGAGCCTGACCACCAACCACGCCGAGCGCGACAAGCACATCCAGAGCGCGGACTTCCTGGATGCCGACGAATATCCCACGGCCACCTTCACCTCCACCGGCTTCGCGCCGAGCGGCGACAACGAAGGTGTGCTGACTGGCGACCTGACCCTGCACGGCGTCACCAACAGCATCGAGATGCCGGTCACCCTGCTGGGCGAGGGCGATGACCCCTGGGGCAACTACCGTGCCGGCTTCGAAGGCAGCACCGAGCTGGCCCTCGCCGACTACGACATCGACATGAGCAAGTTCCCCGAGCCGATGCAGACCCTCGAGCTGTACGTCAGCTTCGAAGGCATTCGCCAGTAAACCGGGCATCCGATTGCCCTAGAGGCATTCGCCGGGCAGCCAGAGAGCGTCGGTGATCGCCCGGCAGCGCGTCCGGTAAATCGTCCGGCAGCTCGTCCGGTAAATCGTCCGGCAGCTCGCCCGGTAAATCGTCCGGCAACTCGTCCGGTAAATAGGGCGGGCACCAGGGAACTGGCGCCTGCTTCCCCGCAAGGGGCAGGGCCTCGGGGCGCAACCCCCGAGGCCTTTTGGTGAGGTGCTCATGACGGGGCTGAGGCCCACGCCGAGTTCGCGTAGAATCCCGCTTTCCCCACCTTCATGGAGTCGATGTGCATCTTTCTCAGGATTCCGCCTCCCTCGGGCGCACCCTCTGGCGGCAGACCTGGCCCATGGCCATTGGTGTGCTGTCGTTGCTGGGCTTTCAGCTGGTCGATTCTGCCTTTATCGCACGCCTCGGCACCCGGCCGCTGGCCGCCCAGTCGTTCACCTTCCCGCTATCGTTTCTGATCATCGGCATCCAGGTCGGCATGGGCATCGCCATCGCCGCGCTGATTTCTCGCGCTCTGGGCGCCGGCGAGCACGAGCGCGCCCGGCGCCTGGGCAGCCTGGTGCTGTTGATGGGCACCGCGGTGATCGCTCTGCTCGCGATCGTCCTGTGGCTGGTACAGACGCCGATCTACACCCTGCTCGGTGCCGATGAAGGCACCCGGGCGCTGATACGCGCCTACTGGGCGCCGCAGTTGCTGGCCGCCTGGTTGGGGGCGCTTGTGTACTTCGGCTACAGCCTGTTTCGCGCCCACGGCAATACCGGTTTTCCCGGCAGCATGATGGTGCTGACCAGTGTTCTAAACCTGGTACTGGACCCGCTGCTGATCTTTGGCATCGGCAGCTGGCCAGGCATGGGACTCCCGGGGGCGGCCTGGGCCACGGTGGTGGCCTTCGCCGTCGGCCTTTCGTTGATCGCCTGGCGCCTGAAAGGGCGTGCCTGGCTGGCCGCGAGCGGCCTGGGCGATGAGCTTGCCGGGTCCAGCCGCGCCTTCGCCGGGGTCGCTTGCCCGGCCATGGTCAGCCAGTTGATGCCCCCGCTGGCGGCCATGCTGGCCGTGTCGGTCGTCGCGCGATTGGGCGATTCCGCCGTTGCCGCCTGGGGCCTGGCCAGCCGACTCGAAACCGTGTCACTGATGGTGGTTCTGGCCCTGACCATGTCGCTGCCACCCTGGCTAGGGCGCTGCTATGGCGCCGGGGACTGGCCCCAGGTCAAGCGCCTGATGAGCCTGGCGCTCAAGGTCGTGGTGGTGTGGCAGCTTCTCCTCGGCGTCAGCCTGTCGCTTGCCGCGCCGTGGGTGGCGCAGGTTCTCGCGGGTAACCCCGAGGTCCGCGCCGAGCTTGCGCTCCTGATTCGCTTCCTGCTGCCGAGCTACGCCGCCCTCGGCGTGTGTATGCTGGTGGTCTCGGCCGGCAACGCGCTTGGCTGGCCGCTGCGGGCCATGGTGATGTCGGCGGTACGCCTGTTCGTCTGCTACCTGCCGTGCCTGTGGCTCGGCGTCACCCTGTTCGGTGGCATGCTGGGGTTGGGGCTTGGCGCCGCGCTGGGCAACCTCCTGGCCGGGATCGTGGCCTTCGGCCTGCTCCAGCGGATCCTGTCGCGGCCCAAGCGCTGCTCGGCCAGGAAGGCGAATGGCCAGGCGACAGGCGCCTAGCAACCTCGTCGCGATCTTTCGCCAAGAGATAGCACCTGGAAGTCGCGCTTGGACATAGCGCTTGGAAATAGCACCTAGAGATAGCACCTGGAAGAAATAGCTCTTGGAAATAACACCTGGATATAGAGCCTAGTGATAACGACTGTTTTTGTGGGGGAAAGCCAGCAATAAGATTGAGCTTCGCTAAAATTACGTTTTCAAGCTTTGTGAAAATGGGTAAATACAGAATTATCTGCTAGTCGCTTCATCCTATACTCGCCGACATTCCACGGCCACCATGACGGGCGGCCAAGCGGGTGGCCCTGAGACGGCCATCTCACCAACAATACGGCGAGACAGGAGCGGCGAGATGAAAGTACTGGTGCTTGGAGCAGGGGTAGTGGGTGTCACTAGCGCCTTCTATCTGGCCCGTCAGGGCCACGAGGTCACGGTGGTCGATCGCCAGGCCTCACCGGCGATGGAAACCAGCTACGGCAACGCCGGGCAGGTCTCGTTCGGCTTCTCGTCGCCCTGGGCCGCTCCCGGCATCCCCAAGAAGGCGGTCAAGTGGATGTTCCAGGAGCACGCGCCGCTGAAGATTCAGCCGCGCATGGACGCCACCATGGGGCGCTTCATGATGCAGATGCTCGGCAACTGCAACCCCGAGAGCTACGCCGTCAACAAGGAGCGTATGGTGCGGGTCGCCGAACACAGCCGCGCCTGCATCAACGCCCTGCGCAGCGAGACCGGCATCTCCTACGAAGATCGCCAGCGCGGACTGCTGCAGCTGTTTCGCACCGAGAAGCAGGTCGAGGCGGTGGGCAAGGACATGAAGGTCCTCGAGCAGTGCGGCGTTCGTCACAAGCTGCTGAATGCCTCCGAGATCGCCGCGGTCGAGCCCGCGCTGTCCCGGGTGCCGGGCAAGTTCGTCGGCGGCCTGCATCTGCCCGACGACCAGACCGGCGACTGCTACCTGTTCACCAACCGCCTGGCCGAGTACTGCCGCGAGCACCTCGGCGTGACCTTCCAGTTCAACACCGACATTCAGCGTCTGACGCGCGTCTCGGGCCGCGTCGAAAGCGTCGAGACCAGCGCCGGCAGCCTCACGGCGGACGCTTACGTCATGGCGCTCGGCAGCTACTCGCCGTTCCTCGCCCGCGACCTGGATATTCGTCTGCCGATCTACCCGGTCAAGGGTTACAGCCTGACCGTGCCGGTGGTCGACGATGGCGGCGCGCCGCAGTCCACGGTGATGGACGAGACCTTCAAGGTCGCTATCTCGCGCTTTGACAACCGTATCCGCGTCGGCGGCACCGCCGAGCTCGCCTCCTACGACCTAAGCCTCGCCGAGAAGCGTCGCGCGACCATCGCCATGGTGGTGCGCGACGTCTTCCCCGAAGGCGGCGACCTGGAGCGCGCCGAGTTCTGGACCGGCCTGCGCCCGATGACCCCGGACTCGACCCCGATCATCGGCGCGACCCGCTACGACAACCTGTGGCTGAACACCGGCCACGGCACCCTGGGCTGGACCATGAGCTGCGGCAGCGCCCAACTGCTCGCCGACCTGATCGACGGGCGCGAACCGAGCATCGACCCCAGCGGCCTCGCCGTGTCCCGTTACGCCGCCTAAGTGGCCTAAAAGGACTAAATGGACTCGGCCAACGAGGCCAATGGTGGGAAACGGCAGGCCAAGTAGGCCAAGCAGGATAGGGTTGGCAGGGTAGGGCTGGATAGACGGTCTGACTCGACGGGCTGAATAGCAGGTCTGGCTAGACGGGCTGAATAGCCGGTCTGAATAGACAGGCCGAACAGCACAGGGCGTCAGCCGCCGCGTCAGACGCGCTACGTTGACAACCTGAGGCGTAGTGCAACCAAGCGAGCCGGAAGCACCACAAGACCCCGCCGGGATCACTCCCGACGGGGTCTTGTCGTTTTAGTGATGGATGCCCTTCGCCGGTCCCTGGTTGTCTGGCCGAGCCCTTTGTACCGGCTCCTTGTATCAGCCTCGTGTACTGGCCGCTTGTACCAGCCCCGTGCACCAGTTTCTTGTATCGGTCTCTTGTACCAGTCCCGTGTACCAGTCTCTTGTATCGGTTTCTTGTACCAGCCCCCTTACTATCCCGCCTTGCTTGCCCGCCGTATTAGGCCGCGGCATCTGTCGGCCTCTCTCTTTCCCCATGCCTACCTAGTGTTGGCTTCAATGCCAGAGCCATGCTCGCCCCATCGCGTTGGGGCGCCAAGGCCTTCGTTGGCTAGCGTCAAGGCGCGTACTCAACGAAAGTCGCCACAAAAACGCCGTAGAAGAGGTCGAATCGCCGACGATGCACGTATATGCTAAAAAGCAACAAGTATGCTTAGCCGCGTAAGCGGCCACACCATCAGTGCCACGCAGGGCAAGGACGCAAGCGATTCGGCGAGGGACCACCGCTCACACAATAGGCCGCAACGATAAAGGCGCACCATTGCCGCGCTTCTTGTTACCCGGTCAGCGGAATCACACCTTCGATGCCAGCGCCCAGACGACTCCTTTCCCCGCGGGGCAATCACGCGGCAGTTGTCGCGTCCGTAGGGGCTCACATGGAGGGCGCCCCGGGGCGGTAGCGTGCCAACGGCTTCTGTCAGGTAGGGAGCTAGAGCAGATCCAGCGGACTCGAGGTCCCAGCAAAGCGTTGCCCCAGTACATGGGTGTAGATCTGCGTCGTGCGGATATCGGTATGGCCCAATAGCTCTTGCACCGTACGGATATCGCGACCGGCTTCCAGCAGGTGAGTGGCAAAGGAGTGGCGAAAGGCATGACAGCTGACGCGCTTGTGGAGGATGGCCGCCTTTCTCACGGCCACCTTGAGCGCCTTGCGTGGCACGGAGTCATGGAGGTGGTGCCTGCACAGCAGATCGGATACCGGATGCGTACAGAGGGCTGCCGACGGGAAGAGAAACATCCAGGCGGGCTGGCGGTAGGCAGCGGGATACTTCTTGCCCAGGGCGAAGGGCAGGGAGGGGCCGCAGCCGTGGTCGTTATCCTGGCGCTGAACGGCCAGAGCGGCTTCCACCTGCTGAATTAAGGCAGGCTTCCACCTGCTGAATTAAGGCAGGCTTCAAGCTGGCGCTCAGTAGCGTTTTGCGATCCTTACCGCCTTTTCCGCTGACAACCGTCAGCGTCCCGCCCTCCAGATCCATGTCCTTGACGCGCAGTCGCAGACATTCGGCGATGCGCAGGCCGCTTCCGTAAAGGAGGGAAAAGATCAGCCAGTTGCGACCCGACAGTTGAGCCAATATGGCGGCGACCTCGGCACGCGTCAGCACCGTAGGAAGTCGTCGATGCTGGCGGGCGTGCTTGAAATCGAGTGGCCCCAATTCGACCCCGAGTATCTTGTGATACAAAAAGGCGAGGGCATTCAGCGCCGTCTTCTGGGTATTGACCGACACGCCATTGTCGTTGGCCAGTGACGTCAAGAAGCCGCGCACCTCGGCCCCACCCATTTCCGCAGGGTGACGACGCTGATGGTAAAAGATGTATCGCTTGATCCAATGCAGGTAGGTCCTTTCGGTACGCATGCTGTAGCCGCGTAAGCGTAGATCGCGACGAATAGCTTCCAGGAACGGACTCTTGCCCATGGTCGTGCCTCCCGAATTGTTTGCTATATGTTTATACAGTATATTGGGCCGAGTCCAGACAAGGCGCCTGAATGGCTACAGAAAAGCGCTCAGAATTCCAGCACAAATCATAAAAAACATGAATACTATCAATTAGTAGCTTGTCGACAGGCGAGGCATATCACGCACACTTGCGGCATTGTTTAAGCATGCGTGTCTCGCGAACAAGGAAGCCCTGCGGGAGAGCGACATAGCTGTGGAAAATCAGAAGGGTGGAGAGTGATATAGGCCGGTCTGTGCAGCGATGGGTTGCGCAGCCTCACGATTAAAAATGTTATGCAGTTCTAAAAGGTGGATCCAGTGATACGAAGTGAAGTTAAAGATGTTCATGAAAATTCTGTTCTAAAAGAATTTAAGAGTTTAAGTGAACTCAACGGTAATATTGTTGAAATATTGAGTAAGCCAGAACCACCAGATGCAATAATTACAATAAATGGTCAGAAGGCTTGGATTGAAATTACAGATGCTTTTATAACGCCAGAACATGCAAGGAGTCTAACTTCTAACGTTGCAGAAGATAAAGAGTGGATAAAATCAACACCAGGTTTAAACGATGTCGATTATTTTAATGAAACTTTAAAAGGCGTTATTAAAGAAAAATATAATAAAGACTCAATACAACGAGTCTATAGAGAATATGGATCTGGGGTTTTGATTGTAGGTTGTTTTAGTCCTTTTCATTACCCAATTCAAGAAAACCTTGAAGAGATTATTGGCACTATCAAAGACATTTACTTTTCAAATGAAAAAGTGTTTAACGAAATTTATTTGTATGATTATGACTACAAGCTTGTAAGGGTGGTGTAACTGCATAACAAGCAAATCAACTAGGACTAAAAACAGCGGGCTGTTCGCTTCGCTCCATTTTAGCCCACTGTTTTTAGCCTGTTATTTGGGCGTTATGCTTCTTATCAAATTTCGAGTTTTCATTAGAGGGGGATATATTGAATATTGAAAAATCATACGTGAGCCTTAAAGCTTTTTTATCAAAACCTGATATTGAATATGATGATCTTGAAACCTTCTTATCTTCTGGAGCCTATCAAAATTTTGAATTAATCGGAAATGAAGATTTGTCTGGTCGGCTATATGTAAAAGCTCCAGAGGAAAAACAACCTACTTGGATGCCATTTATTAATACTGGTATTGCTGGAGATTTAGATTTATCAAATAGATCAAGTTCGGCGGTTCTATTGATAGAAGTTAATGACCGAGTGGTTGCATATGCATTTGGCTATGGGAGATTTATGTTAGAGCAAGATCGTTTTTTACCTGACTTTGGTATAAGAACGGCTCTAAATACTTTGAGGCATGATAGTTTAAAGAGTGTTGATATTTTCACTGTTGATCGTTCTGCTGTTCAAAAAAGAACGCAAGCAGTTAGGAGTTCTTCCGTAGATGTTTTTGGCATTGATGTATCTAAAGATATATTGAGAGCAGTAACTGGCAATGCTAAAGAGGGCATTCCGCTTCAATCTATTTCAGGTGGTGATTATGTTTATTCATTTGGAGCGCACATTGAGTTTGATGATTTGTTTGAAACATCTAAATCTTTAATTTCTTATTACACACAAGAATCCTACAAGGATCAATTCTCGTGGGTTGATAATATTCGAAGGTTGAAAAATGACACTAAAAAAAATGAGCTTGATGAAGTTTTAAGAAGTGCAATTGACGCTAAAAATGCAACAAATTTAGCTATTACTGCACCTGAAGTGGTTTCGTGGGACAATATATCTGGTTTTAGCTTCACTCGTTCTAAAGGTACTATTTATCCTACCTTGATAATCGAAGATTACTTAAATGGTCTTGGCGACGATTCAATTGCATTAAAAACATTAAAGAATCATAAATTATTCATTTACGATTTAGATTCAAATGAAGTTCAGTACTCATTATACAAAAGTTTATATTTTGAACATATGGATGACAGTAAAACTTTCATTCTCTTTTCAGGAGACTGGTTTGAAGTTGATAATGATTTTGTTGTTGAACTAGATCGTGCACTTGCCCATATTCCAATATCAGATTTAGAGTTTCCGACGGTTCATAATTGGACACATGAAGATAAAGAAAAAATTGAATCTGAAGGAGACTATAATGAGCGAGCTGCAATATTAAAATCGTATCATTTGCTCGATAAGAAATTGATCAAAAGTAGAACTACAACATCAGCAATCGAACTTTGTGATTTAATGACAGACGATAAACAACTAATTCATGTTAAGCACAAAAAAGGCGGTTCTTCTGGCCTAAGCCATTTATTTGCACAAGGTTATGTAGCTGCTGAAGTGACAATTTCAGATAAAGAGTTCAGGAAAAAAGCAAGGATAAAGCTACGAAATATTCGTTCAGATCTAGACTCATTAATTCCATTAAATGGAATTAATGGGGCAGATTATGAAGTCGTATATCTAATTTTAGGAGATGATAACTCGACAGTAAAATCTGCGCTACCATTCTTCAGTAAAATAAACTTAGTAAAAGCCTTCGAGAACCTTACTCAAAAAGGTTTCAAGGTAACTATATGTGGTGTAGCTAAAGAAAGAATAGAACCACCCGCTGCCACTGATGAAAGCGAAGCATAACAAGTCGTTCAAAAGGACAAAAAACAGTTGGCTTTTGCTCCTTCGTCGCTATTTTAGCCAACACTTTGTTGCCTCTTAACGAGGCGTTAACTCCCCCAAAATTATTAATCAGTTACTTAGGTGAAGAATGTCTAGTTGGAAAAAATTGGAAGAAGAAGTAAAACAATATGCTCAGTATATTTGGAGTAGGAAAGCAGAATCTGATCGTTTGGCCGGAGTCAATTTTGACTGCGTTCTGACCCTAAGCGAAATTGAAAAGGTAATAGTTGAAGTCACAGAGAATAACTCTTTAGGTAAAATAAGAGGTGATATCAGCAGAATACAGATAATAAGAACAAAGATGATGGCCAACAATATAATGGTTAGGCCCTATATTGTTTGTGATTTTCAGCCTACTCAAGGAATGAGAGACGCTGGAAAAGAAAACTACGTCGAAGTTCTCTCTTTTTCGGATTTCAGAAAAATATTCTTTGACTTCGATACCTATAAACATGTGAGATCCAATAAAACTTTTGGCAGTGCTGTAGACCCGATTACAGGCGAAAATGACGAAGCTGTGTATACGCCCGTGGGCTACGAGATTCTAAACTCCGTTGAAGCAAGTGCCGACGAAATTGCTCAACGAATCATAGATGGTAAAAAAGTAATTCTTTTGGGGGATTACGGCACTGGGAAAAGCCGCTGTTTCCGTGAAGTTTTTAATATTTTGGCACGAAGGGTTGATGAAACATTACTATATCCTATTGCCATTGATCTTAAAGAAACTTGGGGTCTAGAGAGTTCAGTGGAAATAATTAGGCGACACTTTAATCACTTGGGCATTGGCGAAATGGAAACTGATAGTGTCGTAAAGGCTTTTAATGGCAAAAGGATCTGCTTTCTTCTGGATGGGTTTGATGAACTAGGTTCGCGGCCTTGGAGTGAGGACAAGAAAAAGCTGGAAAGCATCAGAAGGCATGCGCTTCAAGGCGTAAAAGACTTACTATCCAATGCAGGCGCTGGCTTTTTAGTTTCAGGACGAGAACATTACTTCAATAGTAATAAAGAAATGATGACTGCGTTGGGGATTCGAGAGGACCGGTCGGTAATCGCAAGATGTAAAACTGAATTCAGTTATGAGGAGTTCTATAGGTATTTAGAGTTAAATAATATAAAAGTCAGCCTTCCAAGCTGGCTTCCTAGAAAACCTCTGATCCTAAAAACTATTGCGTCACTAGATAATGATAAAATATCCGAGTTGTTTGATTCTTCAAGCGGCGATGAAATAGAGTTTTGGTACAACTTTATAGACGCAATGTGTGAAAGGGATTCTAGGATTCACCCTATTTTAGATCCTGACACCGTGAAGCACGTTTTATCGAGATTGGCCAGCCTTACGCGAGAAAGAGCACAGAATGTTGGCCCTATCACTGAATCAGAGGTTGTTAATGTATTTTTTGAAGTTACGGGAAGTTATCCGAACGAGCAATCAACAGTGATGCTGCAACGCCTGCCTGGGCTTGGAAGAGTTAGCTCTGAGACCGGGGATAGGAATTTCGTCGACGATTTTGTTCTTGATGGTTTACGAGCATTAGATCTGGTTAATAGAATTGGTTCTTCAGATCAAAATATTTCCAACCTTAAATGGTTGAATCCACTTCGGAAGCTCGGCGTATCTATTCTGTCTCGTGAGATAAAAAAGAGAAACCTAACAAGCTTGTTTATAACATATGCAAAGCAGTCCATGCAGAGAGATAAATCTAATAAAGTATCTATTTCGGATGTTCTGTCGGCACTAAATCAAATAGAAATTGATGAGATTGATTTTGAGGGATTCGATTTTATGGAACCTCATTTTGGCGATCTGAATTTCGAACGTTCTAATCTTAAGAATATCAGATTTTCGGACGGAGTTTTCGAATCGGTAACCCTTGGGAAAATTGATCCAGAGAGTGTGATTATAAAAGACTCTTGCATTGATAGGCTGTTAGGTGTTTCTTCAAGTGGCGGTGTCCCAGCTTGGATTACAAATTGCGAAGTATTGAGCTATGAATCAATTGATACGCTCACAGCAATAAAAAAATCTGGGTTGACTGATGAGCAAACGATGCTAGTTTCCATATTGATTAAGGTTTATCGGCAAGCTGGTAATGGTCGTTTGGAACACACACTAACAAAAGGCTTGACTGGCGTAAATAAAAAAAGCCTCAAGAGAATCATTCAATACCTGATTTCAAATGGTTTTCTTGTGACCAGCAAAGACAACGGGGAAACGATATACAAGCCAGTAAGGCAATACCAAGAACGTATCGAAAAAATATTGAATGAGTTAGACCGGTCTAAAGATGCGGTTTGGGAACACGTAACAATGCTGTCGGCATAGAGTTAACAAAGCCAGGCACGGCGACGCCTTTTTCGTTGTGGCTTCGCCTCCACTACAATGGCGCGCGTGCTGAGCCGCG
Organism: Halomonas sp. V046; assembly: GCF_052645355.1. Lineage (NCBI taxonomy): Bacteria > Pseudomonadati > Pseudomonadota > Gammaproteobacteria > Oceanospirillales > Halomonadaceae > Halomonas > Halomonas sp. V046. The sequence goes on along the minus strand of NZ_JBQXYF010000024.1, from coordinate 8,550 downwards.
CGATGTGCATTTCTAGTTGAGAGGGAAGATGGAATCGGTTCAGGTAACACTAAATCCACTGGATTGGTCGGGTGTTTCGGCAATCACATCAATCCTGATGCTTTTTATAAACATTTTCCTGCTCGTGTCGGTCATCTTTGCTTACCGCACCATTAAAGAGGAGGTTAAGAACAGAGATAGTAGTCTGTTACTTTGGGCAATGGACGAGATGTCAAAGGTTAAGTCAGACCTTTCGTTGCTCCATACGGCCGGTGATTATTCGAACGGGGAGCTTGGGAGCGACGATCATAAGGTTTCCTGGTCTCAAGAAACGGTCGATGCGGCGTATCGGGTCAGTATTGTGATGCAACGGTTGTCCTATATGGCTATGTCAGGTCTCATTAGTAAGGAGCATTTTTCTAAAATGTGGGGGCCTGCTTTTGTGAAGGCGTGGAATACATTGGAGCCCTTCATTCATCACAGGCGCTTCCTGAATGGCGAGCCGTTGACTCTGGCAGAGGGGGCTTACAGCAGAAATGACTTTGAGAAATACGCTCTTTACTGCCGGGGTTAAACACATAACAAGGTCAGGTGCGGCGGAATTGTATGTCAATTGCTAGAGCTGCCCTCAGCTATCAGTGATCTCATTTAACTGCTCTTCGGTCGGCTTATAGCCGTGGCCGTGCGTGTGTGTCTCAAGAGAGTTAGCGATTTGCTACATGAGATTCTTACTTTGGAGCACGTGAAGGGTTTCTTGCTCCCGCTCCCAGTCGTCGGCGCTCATCACAACGAACGCTTCACCTTCCCGCCGGGTCACTTTTAGCGGTTCGTGATCACTAATCAGTAGCGGCACGGTGTCGCCTCTGTGGCGGCGTTCTTCTGGCTGTGTGATTGCTTCAAGGATTGCCCGCGCCTCTGCTTTTGGCGCTGCGGTTGTGCCGCTGGACCCGGGCCGTCAAGGCGTTGTGTACGTCATCGGGAATGTCATCTTACCCAGCCCTCGTGCATTTGATGTAGAGCGCTGCTCTCGGTATCCGGTCGTGCGTTCTGATCGCTAGCCGTATCCCGGCTTGTCACTGTGTTGCGGCCTCGATTTGTTGGCAACCACCTATATATTCCGCCATGCCGCTTTGCGGCGCTCCTGCCCGCTTAGGCTCCGTCTAGCTTGAAAGTGGTCTAGCTTGAAAGTGGTCTAGCTTGAAAGTGGGAGGCGCGCGTCAAATACCGTTGAGCCCCAGCGTCGTGTGGCCTAGCCTTATTCAAGCTGGCATCCGCGGCCGTTTCGCCCGTTGTTGGTCACTCGCCGTCGGCCGGAAAACGCGTCCCGCTGCGCGATTCCATTCGGTGGGTCAATCGGCGTCTAGCCGCACCTGGAGGTGGTCCATGGCCAGGCTTTCGAATAGCTGTATCGCCGGGGTGGCGCTCTGTTTGGCTGTCGGCTCGACCGCAGTAGCAGGCGCGGGTCTGCCTGATGGCGAGGGGCGGGAGGCCGTCGAGGCGTTATGTTCGGCTTGCCATCCTGTCAGCCGGATCACCCAGAGCTTGGGCTACAGCCGCAGCGACTGGTTGGCGCTGACCGGTACGATGGTCGACCTTTCGGCGGACCCCGCGCGCCGGGATGCCATCGCCGGCTACCTCGCGACGCACTTTCCCCCGAACGAGCGGCGTGCGCCGACTATCGTCGACGGTGACGCTCGCATCGACTTTCACGAGTGGGTGGTGCCGACTCTTGGCCAGCGGGCGCGCGATCCTGTGGAGGCGGCGGATGGCTCGGTCTGGTGGGCGGGGCAGTGGGGCAATCTGGTCGGGCGCATCGATACCGCCAGTGGCGAGATGCGTGAGCACCCGTTGCCAGCCGGCACCATGCCGCATTCCGTGACGCTGGACCGTGACGGTGGCGTGTGGTTTACCGGAAACAAGAATGGGACGCTTGGTCGGCTCGACCCCGGTGACGGCGAGGTCACGGTCTATGATATGCCGGACCCCGCCGCGCGGGATCCGCACACCGCGGTCTTCGATGCCGACGGCATTCTCTGGTTCACGCTTCAGCACGCTAATCGAGTCGGGCGTCTCGATCCGAGTACCGGTGACATAAGCCTGATGACGATGCCGACCGCGGATTCGCGGCCCTACGGTATCAAGATCGACGCCTCGGGCGTGCCGTGGGTGGCGTGCAATGGAAGCAATTGCCTGGTGCGGGTCGATCCACAGACGTTGAGCCTGTCGGAGATCTCGCTGCCACACGCTGGAACCCGGGTACGGCGGCTCGATATCGCCGGGGACGGGATGATCTGGTACGTGAGCTCCGGTCGCGGCCGGCTCGGGCGTTACGACCCGGGTAGCGGCGAGGTTCGCGAGTGGCCATCGCCGAGTGGTCCGCGCTCACACCCCTATGCGATCGCCGTGGTCGATGGCATCGTCTGGTACAACGAGTCCGAGATGCGTCCCGATGCCCTTGTACGCTTCGACCCCGAGGCCGAATCCTTCCAGAGCTGGCCGATTCCATCGGGGGAGTTCTATGCCGGCATCGTGCGTCATATGCGCCCTACGCGCGACGGTGATCTGCTCATCCATCAAAGCGCCACCAACCGCATCATTCGGGTCGAAATCGGCGACTGATCGTCGCCAGGCTAAGGACCCGAGGCGGAAAGAGAAGGGAGGAGGAGCGAGAGGGGGAGAAAAGGGAGATACGCTAGTGTGTAGCCCAGCTCGCTGATGAGGTTGCCGCAGGCGAGCGGTGACAGACAAAAGTGATTCGCCGTGCTCATGCGTAAGCAGAAGGCCCCGTTGAGAGACATCTCTCAACGGGGCCTTTTTTGTTGCTGCGGTCAGCGAAAGGGGCTGTTTGGACGGCTATCCAGACAGCTACTCGAACAGCTACTCGACCAGCTATTCGACCAGCTATTCGGTAGGCCATCCGAGTCGGTCTAGAGCATGCTCCTTCACCAACGATTCAAGAGGCTCGTCGAGCCCTTCAGGCTTGTTTAGGCGCCTTTGATAAAGCTAATAGACGCCTGAAGCGACTCTGCAAGGGCGCTTTCTGCCCGATGCAGCTTGTGTCGGTGCTGCCCCGCGATGCCCGTCAACCCTGGGCGGCGAGCTTATGGCGGGGCTCAGCGGACTCGACGGATTCAGCGCTCGGAGCGCTCGTCAGCGCGTCCACGACGGGGATCAGGTCGCTGACCACGCCATCCACCACCGCGTCGTCGTAGCTGCGACCGCGGGTCTTGGTGAAGCCTTGCTCGTAGAGCTTGATGTGCTCGTTGGGCTCGACGTCGATCTGCTTCAGGCAGTGGGCGGCGCAGTGCATCTGGCAGCCGTCGATGGCGATGATCGGCCGACCGGACAGGGCCTTGCGGGTGATGCCCGGGACGTTGCCGCCGATGCCGGCGATGCACGACATCTCGGCGATGCCGGCGTGGTCGAGCTTGATCGCGACGCTGTTGGCGAGCTGGGCGACGTCGGAGCAGCCGGAGCAGGAGTAGACCAGAGCGGTAGGGGCTTTGGATGTCATTGTGATGTCTCCTTGGGAGGGGATGGCGGGCTGGGCCTTGTGGGCGAGGCCCGCCATCGGCTTAGGCCAGGAACTGACTCAACGGCAGGTAGCCGTATGTCTGGCCCGGTGTGATGCCGACGCCGGGCTCGGCCATCAGATAGCCGTCGGCGTCGCAGGCACTCTTGAGCATGTTGGAGCCTTGTTCGCCGGCGAGCTCGGCCACCGGGTCTGGGCCTTGCCAATCCAGGCGCACGCGGATCAGTTCGCGGCGGCTGGCCTGGGGGCGGCGGGCGAAGTCGGCGGCCACCGGGAAGCGTTTGAGCGCGGCGGGGGCTCTGCCCTGGCGCCGGTGCAGGAAGGGCAGGCCCAGGAGGTGCCAGGCCACCAGGGCGGCGGTGGGGTTGCCCGGCAGGCCGATCACCGGCGTGCCACTGTCGGGGCTCTCGCCGACGTAGCCGAGGGTAAAGGGCTTGCCGGGCTTCATGGCCACGCCGTGCAGGCTGACGCCGCCGAGGGCGTCCAGCGTCGGGCGCACGTGGTCTTCTTCGCCCACCGAGACGCCCCCTGAGCAGATCACCAGATCGGTGTTGCGTGCCGCGTACTCCAGCGCATCGCGCATGGCATCGGCGCCGTCTTCGACGATGCCGAGATCGACCACGTCCACGCCCTGCTGGCACAGCAGCGCGGTCAGCATGCTGGCGTTGGAATTGACTACCTGGCCCGGCGCGATGGGGGCCCCGGCCGGCACCAGCTCGCTACCGGTGCTGATTACCGCGGCGCGCAGGCGGGTCCTGGTGGCCACCGACGTCAGCCCCTGGGCGGTGAGCAGGGCGATGGCGACGGCGTCGAGCACCTTGCCGGGGGCCAATAGTGCATCACCGGGCCGTGTTTCTTCGCCTTGCCGGCGGATATGGGCGCCGAGGGTGATGTGTTCGGGAAAATGCACGCGGCCCTCTTCATCCAGCCGGACCCGCTCCTGGGGGACCACGGCGTCGGCGCCCAGGGGAATCGGTGCGCCGGTGAAGATGCGCGCGCAGCCCTGGGCGGGCAGCGGCTCGGGGCCGGCACCGGCGGCCACGCGCAAGGTTACCGCCAGGTGGCGCTGCGGGCCGCTGAGCCCGTTCAGGTCGGCAAGGCGCAGGGCGTAGCCATCCATGGCGCTATTGTCGACGCCGGGCATGGCGTGGCGCGCGGCGATCGGTTCGGCCAGCACTCGGTCCCTGGCGCGAGCCAGCGGCGTGCGTTCGCTGGCGGTAAGCGGGCGAGCCAGTGAGCGCACCTTGTCACGGGCGGCGAACAAATCCTCAAGGCCGGTCTTGCCGGGGCAGCAGTCGCTGGGCTCGAGACGGGCGTTCATGCCGGTTGCCCTTGTGCTGCTGGGGTCGACGCCGTGCCCGCCACTATCGAGGCATCGCTGCCCGGTGAGCGGGTGGCACAGGCGGTGGCGTTTTCCACCACCATGGCGACGAAGTTGCAGGGCCGGGTGCGGGCGTCGAGCTGGGACTGAAGGATGTCATCCCAGGCCATCGCGCAGGCCTTGGGCGAGCCCGGCATGGCGAACACCAGGGTGCGGTCGATGGTGCCGCCAAGGGCGCGGGACTGGATGGTAGAGGTGCCGATGGTGGCGTACGACAGCTGACGGAACAGCTCGCCGTAGCCCTCGACGACCTTGTCGAGCAATGGCGTAAGGGCCTCCGGGGTGGTGTCGCGCCGGGTAAAGCCGGTGCCGCCGTTGACCAGAATCGTGTGGATGTCGTCGCGGATGACCCAGGCGCTGACCGCGGCGCGGATCTGATAGACATCGTCGGGCACGATGCGGCGCTCGATCAGCCGATGACCGCTGCTGGTCAGGCGCTGAATCAACAACTGCCCGCTGCCGTCCTGATCGATGCCGCGGGTGTCCGAGACGGTCAGTACGGCGATGCCAAGCGGCGTGAAGGGGGTGTCGGCGTGAACGTGGGCCATGGCTCACCTCAAGGTAATGGGGGGCGGTTCGAGTAGAAAGCGGTTCTCAGAAGGCGTCTGCGCGGGTGCGAGGGCATGGCTTGCGCCGATTCTCGCGCGGGCCGAAGGGCGGCCCAGGAGCCGGTGCCGGGTCGTGTCGCTGCGTCAGACGGCTGGTGACAACCCCTTGTGGGGCTAGCCAACGAGGAAGCAGCGGCCCGGGAACTAAGGCTATCCCGAGCCGCCGCGGTGCGCCTTAGCGCTTTAACGGACTATCCACGTCGTCATCGGAGAGCGAGAAGCCTTCGACGCCGATCTCGGCCTCGAGGGCCAGCAGGTAGTGGCGCAGTGCCACGCGTGTCGCCTGCTCCTTCAACTCGTGGCTGACCCGGGTCTTGACCTCGGCGTAAGGCAGTGCCTGCTTGTCGAGACGCGAGTCGATGGTGACCACATGCCAGCCGTAGCGCGATGCCAGCGGGCGATCGTGCAGGCCTTCCGGCAGATGCGTGAGTGCCCGGTCGAGTTCTTCCACGGTCTGGCCCGGAGAGAGCCAGCCAAGATCCCCGCCTTCGCTTGACGACGGGCACTTGGAATGGGTCAGAGCGAACTCGGTAAAGCGTTCGGGATTCTCGCTCAGCGCCTCGATCAGGGTGGTGCCGAGGTGATACTGGGCATCCCGCGTCTCGGCATCGTCCGGCGCTGCCGGTAGCAGAATATGGCGCACCTTGAGCCGGACCGGATCGCAGAAGCGATCCGGGTTGGCGGCGTGATAGCGCAGGCAGGCGGCGTCATCGGGCTCGGGCACTTGAAGCTCCTGTTCCAGCATCACCGCGATGGCGGCTTCGTCGGGCTCCAGCACCGTGCCAGGCTCGATGCCCAGGACCATCGCCCGCTGACGCAGCAGCGCCTGAATCACCAGGGCGCGGGCCGCCGCCTTGGCGGCGGCCTCGCGATCGGTGGCTGGGTGAAACTGCATCTCGCCGGCGATGGCGCCCTCGTCGATGACAAGATCACCGACGCGAATGGCCGGGCGCGTTGCGTCGGTCACGGTTTCCAGGGGAATGGTCTGCATCTCACACCTCCTCAGGCACGACGCCTGACGATCTGGTAGCGCCGGCCGAGATAGCCCAGCGGGGCGCTCCAGGCATGAACCAGGCGAGTGAACGGGAAGATCAGCACGATGGTCAGGCCGACCAGGATATGGATGTGGTAGATGAAACCGATGCCTTCCAGGTGGGCGGCGGCGTTGCCCTGGAAGAACACGATGGCCTGGGCCCACTCGGCGAGGCGAATCATCACGCCACCGTCCAGGTGGTGCAGGGCGGCGGGAATGGTCAAGAGGCCAAGGGTGACCTGCACGACCAGCAGCACGATGATCAGGTTGTCCATGAAGCTGGACGACGCCCTGACGCGTGCGTCGGTGAAGCGGCGATGCAGCAGCATGGCGCCGCCGACCAGACACATCACCCCGGCGACACCGCCGACCAGGATCGCGAAGACCTGCTTGGCGCCGGCGCTGATAAAGGGCGCGTAGACCCAGTGTGGCGTCAGCAGGCCGACCAGGTGGCCGAAGAAGATCACCAGGATGCCAACGTGAAACAAGGGGCTGGCAAGGCGCATGCGCTTTGACGACAGCATCTGGCTCGAACCGGTCTTCCAGGTGTACTGGCCATGGTCGAAGCGCATCAGGCTGCCGATCAGAAAGACGCTACCGGCCAGGTACGGGTAGAGGCCGAACAACAGGGTATGCAGGTAGCTCATGACAGACCTCCTGTCGAAGCTTGGGGAGCAATATCGGGGAGACGAATGGTGTCCGCTGGCACGCTGTTGCTGCGCTCGGCCAGGCGCCTGCCCTCGGCGGACTGCAGCGAGCAGTCCTGGTCGGATTCAGCAGAGAAGCGCACCGCCTCTTCTTCCCACACCGCATCGATGGCGGCGGGGGTGTCGTCGGCGGGCTCTTCCTTGACCTTGTCGCGATGGGCCTCGACCTCGGCCTCGGCGCCGATCAGGCTGAGCAGCGCCAGGGGCACCAGCGCCTGCTGGCAATCCTTGCTCTGCAGCCGAGCGGTCAGAAGCGCCAGGATGTGGCGGATATCGCCGATCCAGCGGGCGGTATCCTCCGGTGCCAGGATCGACAGGAACTCGAGGAACAGCGGCAGGTGATCGGGCAGTTCGCGGCTGTCGAGCTCGTAGCCGGCGGTCTCGTACTCCGCCAGCAGGTCGACCATGGCCTGGCCGCGATCGCGGGATTCGCCGTGGACGTGCTCGAAGAGCAGCAGCGAGGTGCTGCGACCCCGGTCGAACTGGGCCACGTAAGCGGCTTGAAGCTCGAGCAGGTCCTGGCCGTGGAGGCTGTCACACCAGTCGCACAGGTCCTCCTGGACCTTGGCATTGGGCAACGGCATGGCCGCCAGGGCCTGGCGCAGCTCGGGCAGGGCGCCGAGCATCTCTGCGTCGGGGTAGTCGAGCATCCGCGCTAGCGCGCGGATGCCTTGCCGAAAGGCGTGACTGCTGACGGGCTCGGCGCACAGCGGTTCGGCGCCGAGGGGCTCAAGGGTCGGGACGTCAGTCATTGGCGACCTCCGGGTGTGCCGGGTCGTACTGCTCGACGTTGACCAGGGTGGTGGTCTGCTTGCGGCCACCGAACAGGCTGGTCTCGTCGCTGCCACCCTGGCAGCCGTTGCCGAAGGTGAAGCCGCAGCCGCCGCGCTCGGGGAAGGCCTCGCGGGCCTGCTCGCGGTGGCTGGTCGGGATCACGAAGCGGTCCTCGTAGTTGGCGATGGCCAGGTAGCGGTACATGTCCTCGACCTGGGCCTCGCTGAGTCCCACTTCGTCGAGCACCGCGGCGTCCAGGGTGCCCTCGACATGCTTGCCGCGCATGTAGACGCGCATCGCCATCATGCGCTTGAGCGCCAGGATCACCGGGGCCTCGTCGCCGGCGGTGAGCATGTTGGCCAGGTACTTCACCGGGATGCGCAGCGACTCGACCTTGGGCAGTACGCCGTCGGTCTCGACGTGGCCGGCGTCCACCGCCGACTGGATCGGCGACAGCGGCGGCACGTACCAGACCATCGGCAGGGTGCGATACTCCGGGTGCAGCGGCAGGGCCAGCTGCCAGTCCATGGCCAGCT
>NZ_JBQXYF010000023.1:0-46975 GCF_052645355.1 Halomonas sp. V046 | reverse complement strand
GCTCAAGGTACTGCTGCCGTCCCTTGCCGATGACTGAGGTCGGTGCCTGAACCGGGGAACCGAGGCAAAAACGCGAGCGGGGCGGGGCAGGGCGTGGAAGAGGCGGTGCCGCTTTCCACAAGAGCTTCTCCACAAGAGCTGTTCCACCTGGGCTTTTCTACCAGAGCTTCTCCACAAGAGCTGTTCCACCTGGGCTTTTCTACCAGAGCTTCTCTACAAGAGCTTCTCCACAAGAGCTGTTCCACCTGGGCTTTTCTCAAGGCTCTCATCGGCCGCCTATCCCCGATGGGGGCTTGCGCCTTCCTCGACCGACCGATGCTGCTGGCAATGGCCGAGGCCTAAGATGCGAGTGGCAAGCCTGTGTGCCGCCAGAGGATGCGGCGGCCTTCGCTGACCCCCGGTGCTGGTCACCGGGGAGAGTGTTGGAGAGGTGCAGCAATGATGACGACGACTTTCACTACGATGACTTTCGACGCGCTGTTTCGCGCGGGACTGGCCATGGGGTTGGCCGCTCTCCTGGCGCTATCGGCGTGGCCTGTGGTGGCCCAGACCCAGACCCACGATCGGCCGCCGCGACCCCAGATGGTACAAGCAAGCGCCGCCGCGGTAGCCGGCGAGCGCGAGCGAGAGTGGGCTGGTCAGGCGTGGGTGTATGCCGAGAGCGTCCGCGCCACCACAGCGCAGTACGACGGTGGCCCGCGTATCCAATACGTGACAGGGAACCCGGCAGTGCGCGTATCGGTCGTGCCTGATCGTGGCCTTGCAACGCCATGACAGACTCCAAGCGCATGGCTCCTTGACCACCGATCACGGGGCTTTCCCGGTTGCGCTCGACGCGACATCCGGCTTCAGACACCGCGAGTGGGCGTCGAGCTTAGCCTGGCGGAAAAGCTTGTTCTAAGTGGCTGTCCTAAGTGGCTGTTCTAAGTGGTTGGCCTAAGTGGCTGGCCTAAGAGGCTATCCTAAGTGCCAATGACGAGGCCCCGCTATCGACAGATAGCGGGGCCTCGTGTGCTGTTGGCGTGGCGCCATCAGGCGCCGAGTGGCTCCGTGCGAGCCATCAGCCAATCCAGCGCCTTGCCTTCCAGGTGAGGTGCCAGGCGGCGGCGGACCTCGCCGTGGTAGACGTCGAGCCAGGCCAGCTCGCTGGCATCGAGGGCGTCGAGATCTAGGCAGCGGCTATCGATGGGGCATAGCGTCAGGGTCTCGAAGCGCAGGAAGTCGCCGAACTCGCTGTCCGATGCCGTGCGGTTGGCGACCAGGTTCTCGATACGCACCCCCCAACGCTGTGGGCGATACACGCCGGGCTCGATGGAGGTGATCATGCCTTCACGCATGGCGGTATGGGTCGCCACCGGGGCGCCTGAGCTGATCACCTGTGGACCCTCATGGACATTGAGGAAGTAGCCGACCCCGTGTCCGGTACCGTGGCCATAGTCGCGCCCGGTGGCCCACAGCGGGGCGCGGGCGATGGCGTCGAGGCGAGGAGCGGCGATGCCTTCCGGGAACTGCGCCCAGGATAGGGCGATCATGCCCTTGAGCACCAGCGAGCAGTCCTCGCGCTGGGCGTCGCTGACGGTACCCACCGGCACCATGCGGGTGATGTCGGTGGTACCGCCCAGGTACTGGCCACCGGAATCGATCAGCAGCAGGCCATCGCCCTCGATCACCGAGTGGGCGGCCTCGGTGGCGCGGTAGTGGGGCAGGGCGCCGTTGGCATTGAAGGCGGCGATGGTGTTGAAGCTCTCACAGAAGAAATCGGCATGGCGCGAGCGCTCCTCGAACAGCCGGGCGTCCACGTCCAGCTCGGTGACGCGCTCGCCGCTTGTCAGCATGCCGTCGAGCCAGGCGAAGAAGCGGCACAAGGCGGCGCCATCGGCTTCCATGGTGGCCTGGACATGGCCGAGTTCATGGTCGCTCTTACGGCCCTTGGCCAGGGTGCTGGGCTGGAAGCCTTCGACCACATCCATGGCCTCGGGGAGCGCTTGGCGGCTGCCCAGCGACAGTCGTGCCGGGTCAATCAGGGCTCGCTCGGACGTCGGTAGGGCGGCCAGGTGCTGTGTCCAGTCGCGATAGTCGGCGAGTTCAATGCCGTCTGCGGCCAGGGCCTCGACCACCGCCGCCTCCAGCTTGCCCGGGGCGATGAACAGGGTGGCGCCTTCGCGTCCGATCAGCAGATGGGCGAGAAAGACCGGGTTGAAGCCGACGTCGGCGCCGCGTAGCTGGGTCAACCAGGCGATATCGTCCAATGTCGAGATCGGATGCCAGTCGGCGCCTTGCTCGATCATCGCCTCGCGTACGGCAGTCAGGCGCTCGGCGCGGGTCTGGTCGAGAAAGCGCGGGTCGTGGGCCTGAACCGCAGCGGTCGGCAGCGGCGGGCGCTCCGCCCAGGCTTCGTCCAGCAGGTCCAGGTCGCCACGGCGGGTGATGCCTTGCGGGGTCAGGATCTCGTCCATCTGACGGGCGTGGGCCAGCGATATGACCTGAGCGTCGTAGCCCAGCACCGCGCCGTCACTGAGCTGGGTGGACAGCCACTCGATGGGCGCGCCGGCCTGGCCCTGGGTCAGTTTCATCATGTCGATGCCGGAGCCGGCGAGCTGGGCCTCGGCCTGGACGAAGTAGCGGCTGTCGACCCACACCCCCGCGGCGTGCTGGGTCACCACCAGCGTGCCGACGGAGCCGTCGAAGCCAGACAGCCATTCGCGGCCGGCCCAGTGCTCGGGCAGGTATTCGCTGTGATGCGGGTCACTGGACGGCAGCCACCAGGCGTCGATCTCGTGGCGGCGCATGGCCTCGCGCAGGGCGGCGAGACGTTCGGCGGCGGTGGATAGTGACATGCGGGGACTCCGGTAGTGGCAATGACTGGGGGCCGGGCCAGCGCTGGCCCGGCACTTCTGCGGATGACGCTTGCGTTGGCCCGGGAATCAAACCGCCGATAGGCGCGACTGGGCTCGTCGAGCGGCGCCCGGGTCGATCAAGCGATTGCCCGAAAGCATGCGCTTGAACGCCGGCACCAGCAATAGCAGGACGACAGCGAACACCACCAGAGCGATGGCGGAGCGAGCGAACAGTTCGGGCATCTGTGCGACTTCTTCTGCGTTGACGTGGCCGCCGATCAAGCCGGCCACGAGATTCCCGAGGGCGACGCCGGTGAACCACAGGCCCATGAGCTGGCCCTGGGTGCGCTGCGGTGACAGGCCCGACATGGTCGACAACCCCACCGGTGACAGGCACAGCTCGCCGAGGGTCAACAGCAGCATGCTAGCGACGATCCACAGCGGTGACACCAAACCGGGACCGCCCAGCACCTGCCTGGCCGCGAGCATCATCAGGGCAAACCCGGCGGCGGCTAGGCCCAGGCCAAGCACGAACTTCATCGGGCTGCCGGGCTCCAGCTGGCGGCGTCCCAGCGCTGGCCACAGCCAGCCGAACACGGGGCCGAGCAGGACGATGAAGATCGGGTTCAGCGACTGGAACCACAGGGTCGGGATCTCCCAGCCGAAGACGGAGCGGTCGGTGTACTGGGCGGCGAACAGGTTGTAGGAGGTGGGCTGCTGCTCGAAGGCGGCCCAGAAGAAGGCCGCGGCCACGATCAGGATGAAGCAGACGGAGACGCGTCGCCGTTCTTCGCCGTTGAGGCCCGAGAACGCCATCAGGTAGACGAAGAAGGCCAGCGAACAGATGATCAGCACGCTGGTCATGGCCTCGGCCACCCGGCGTGGGTCGAGGGTGATGACGCCACCGGCGACCAGCGCCACGCCGGCGGCGATCAGGCCAACTGCGCCGAGCACGTAGCGGCCGACGTGGCGGCGAGAACGGGGCGGCGTATCCCAGCTCGAGTCCCGGCCGCGCAGGGCGTCGGCGCGGCGCATGGCGGGGACCGCCCAGAGCCGGAACAGCAGCAGGGCAACGAGCATGCCGAGGCCGCCGATGGCGAAGCCCCAGTGCCAGCCCATCGTCTCCATCAGCACACCGGTAAACAGCGGGGCCAGCAGGCTACCGATGTTGATGCCCATGTAGAAGATGGCGAAGCCGCCGTCGCGACGCACGTCGTCTTCGTCATACAGGCCGCCGACCATGACCGAGATGCAGGTCTTGAACAGGCCCGTGCCGAGGACGATGAAGATCAGGCCAACGAAGAAGGCCACGGCGCCGAGCAGCGCCGACAGGGCGATGCACAGGTGGCCGAGGGCGATCAGTACCGAGCCATACCACACGGCGCGCCGCTGGCCGAGCCAGTTGTCGGCCAGCCAGCCACCGGGCAGCGCGGCGAGATAGACCGCCCCGCCATAGATGCCGACGATGGCCGCGGCGGTCTTCTCGTCGAAGCCGAGACCGCCATCGAACAGCGACGCGGCGATGAACAGCACCAGCATGGGCCGGATACCGTAGAAGGAAAAACGTTCCCACATCTCGGTGAAGAACAGCGGCCCCAATGCGCGAGGGTGTCCGAAGAAACTCGCGTCAACGCCGGAGCGCGACGCAGCGGAAGGGTTCGAGGGATGCATGCAGCCAGGCCTTTTCAGGTGCGAGTTGTCGTCAATACGCGGCTTGCCCGCCGAGATCGATGGCAGGATGTCCAGAACGCAGCAAGGTAGAGACCCGTTCGGGACAAGATTGGTGGAAGCGCGCAAAAATATGCTGAAGTGCGATAAAAAACACTATCGATCAATAGCACGGCGGGGAATTCTCGGGAATCCCCGCCAGAGGGGCGCGGACGGGGGATGGGGGTGGGTACTGATCTGAGTCAGGCGTCAGCGAAAAGACGTATGTGCATAAGAGGTATTAGTTTCTATATTGGCAGCATATCGATTGTCGACCATCGCCTGGAGCCATCATGTCTATCCTCAGTTCATCGCTTTGTCCTTCTTCCGTTCGGGTCACCGAGGTGGGGCTCCGCGATGGTCTTCAGAACGAGCCACGGGTGCTCGTCACCGAGGATAAGCTCAGGTTGCTCAACGCCCTTTACGACGCGGGTCTCAGGCGCTTCGAGCTGACCTCTTTCGTCAGCCCCCGAGCGGTGCCGGGGCTGGCCGATGCCGAGGAGCTGGTGGTGGCCGCCCATGGCCTGGACGGGGCCCATTTCAGCGCCTTGGTACCCAACCTGCGAGGGGCCGAGCGCGCTCTGGAGGCGGGCGTGGATCGCGTGGTGCTGTTCGTCTCGGCCTCCGAGACGCATAACGCCAAGAACGTCAATCGCACCATCGGCCAGTCTCTGGCCGGCTTCGAAGCCATCGTTGCGCGCCTGGCCGGCAGTGGCGTCGAAGTCGACGGGGCCATCGCCACGGCCTTCGGTTGTCCCTTCGAAGGGGAGGTCGCCCCGGAGCGGGTGGGGCAGATCGCCCGACGCCTGCAGGACATGGGAATCGGCGATGTCACCCTGGGCGATACCACGGGGATGGCGACGCCGCCGGTGATCTCGCGATTGCATGAGTCGCTGACGCGGTTGGCGCCCGAGGTCGTGACGACGCTGCATTTTCACAATACCCGCGGGCTGGCGCTGGCTAACGTGATGCAGGGCCTGGCGCTGGGCATCGGCCGCTACGAGAGCGCGATCGGGGGCCTAGGCGGTTGCCCGTTTGCCCCCGGCGCCAGCGGCAACCTGGCCACCGAAGAGCTGGTGTACCTGCTCACCGAACTGGGCTATGAGACCGGAGTGATGCTCGAGCGCTTGATTCAGGCCTCCCAGTTGGCGTCACGCCTGATCGGCCGCGACCTGCCCTCTCAGGTGGCCAAGGCCGGCCCCAGGCTCAAGCGTCACGCGCGTAGCGGCGTTGCCACTGCCAGCAGCTAGCGCGCCTTCGGCCCTCTTCGAGTAAGGATACGTTATGCAGGACGAGTCATTGCTGGGGTCACGAGGCAGCCTGGACGGCATCCGAGTGATCGATCTGACCCGCGTGATTTCCGGCCCCTTCGCCTCCCAGATGCTCGGCGATCACGGCGCGGAGGTCATCAAGGTCGAGTCGCTCGGGGCAGGCGATGTGGTTCGCACCCAGGGCAACATGGTCAATGGTTTCAGCGCCTACTTCGCCCAGTTCAATCGCAACAAGCGGTCGATCACCCTCAACCTGAGAAGCGACCAGGGGCGCGAGATTCTGGCGCGCCTGCTCGAAGAGGCCGACGTGCTGGTGGAGAACTTCCGCCCCGGGGTGCTGGCCAGGATGGGCTTCGATGATGATAGCCTGCGTCGGCGCTTCCCGCGGTTGGTGGTGGGGCGTATCAACGGCTTCGGCTCCACGGGCCCCTATCGCGACCGCCCGGCCTACGACTTCGTGGCGCAGGCGATGAGCGGCTTCATGGGCGTCAACGGCGCTGACGGCGGCGAGCCGATGCGTGCGGCGCCGCCGATCAGCGACATGGTAGCGAGCCTCAACCTGGCCTTCGGCGTCAGCGCGGCCCTGGTGCGGCGCGAGCGCACCGGGCAGGGGGAAATCCTCGAGACCGCGCTGACCAACGGCCTGGTGGCGATGCTCGGCTATCTGGCCGCCGAATTTTTCGTCACCGGCAAGCCCCCTCGGCGTACCGGCAACGATCACCCCATGCTCTACCCTTACGGCCTGTTCGAGGCCGCCGACGGCGAGGTCGCCATCGCTCCCAGCAGCGAAGCCATGGTGGCAAAACTGCTGCGGGCGCTGGATCAGTCGCACCTCCTCGAAGACGAGCGCTTCGCCGGCAACGCCGCGCGCATGGCCAACCGCGAGGCACTCAAGGCCATTCTCAATCAGGTCACCCGGGCGCGCCCGGTGGATGAGTGGATCGCTCACCTCAACGATGCTGGTGTTCCCTGTGGCCGCGTCCACGACCTGGGGCAGACCTTCGACGATCCGCAGATTCGCCAACAGCAGATGCTCCTGAGCCTCGACCAGGGCGACGTCGGGGCGATCATGACCACCGGGTTTCCGGTCAAGATGCGCGAGGCGCCGGCGGCGGTGCATCGCCCCGCCCCGCGGCTCGGCGAGCACACCGACGAAGTGCTCGCCGAACTTGGATTCGATGAACCGATGCGCGCGGCCTTGCGCCAGCAAGGAGTGGTTTAAGGTAGTCGCTGGACCGGCCGCACGGCGCGCGCCGCAAAAGGCGTGAGAGGCGGCGCAGGGAGCCGCATCTCGCCAGACCAGGCACGACCCCGCATGACCCGATAGGGACATGACACAACGCTGACACCCGGCGGTTGCGACCGCCAACCATGCTCCATCACAACAATGCCGCACCAGCGGCCAAGGAGAACCCCTATGCCAGTTTCCTTCAAGCGTGCGCTCGGTGCGCCGGCTATGGCCGCCGGCCTCGCCTTCTCGGGCTCGGCCCTGGCCGTGCCCATCGATGAATGCATCGCGCCGGCCGACCCGGGCGGCGGCTGGGACTTCACCTGCCGCTCCGTCGGCAAGCTGTTGACCGAGCTTGAGTTGACCGACGGCTCGGTGCAGGTCACCAACATGCCCGGTGGCGTCGGCGCGGTCGCGTTCTCCAACGTGGCCTCCAAGCGTGCCGACGACAGTGACCTGGTGGTGGCGACCAGTACCGTCGGCATGACCCAGATCGCCCAGGGCCGCTACCCGGGGGGCGCCGACACCATGCGCTGGCTCGGCATGCTCGGGACCGACGTGGGGGTGATTCTGGTCGACGACGACAGCGAATTCGAGACCCTCGAACAGCTGCTCGACACCATCGTCGATGATCCGACGTCGCTCGCCGTCGCCGGCTCTAGCGGCGCCGGTGGCTGGGACCATATTCGCGCGCTGATGCTGGCCAAGGCCGCGGGGCTGCCCGGTGACCAGATCGCTCAGATGCGCTGGGTGCAGTTCGATGGCGGCGGCCCGGCGGTGACCCAGATGATGGGCAACCACGTCGACGTGGTGTCCACCGATCTTGGCGAGGTCGCGGGGTTCATCGAATCCGGCGATGTCCGGGTGCTGGCGGTGCTGTCCGATGACCCGCTGCCCGAGCCGTTCGATGCCCTGCCCACCGCGGTCAGCCAGGGCTATGACGTGACCGGCTATAACTGGCGCGGTTTCTATACCGGCGGTGAGGTTTCCGATGCGGACTACGCCGCCATGGTCGAGTCGTTGAACACCCTCTATGACAGCGATGAATGGAAGGAGACCGCCGCGCAGAATGGGTTGGTGCCGCTGTGGCGGGGCGGTAACGAGTTCTCCGAGTTTGTGCGCGAATCCATCGCCAACGTCGAGGCCATTTCCCGCGAGATCGGGGTCATCCAATGAGTGAAGTGGGCCCGGCACAAGCCCAGGAGGAGCTTCGCCGGCCGGCACCGGTCGGCGACCGGCTCGCCGGGGCGGTGCTGCTGATCGTGGCAGTCGGCGCCTGGTGGCATTCGCATAGTTTCGTGACCGGCTTCATGCAGCCGGTCGGGCCGGGGGCTTTCCCCCGGCTGGTCGCCGTGCCGCTGGCGTTGCTGTCGGCCTACCTGATCCTGCGTCCGGGCTTCAACGAGCGCTGGCCGGACCGTGCCGCACTCGGCCGTCAGCTGGCGGTGATTGTGCTGCTGGTGATTTATGCCAGCTTGCTCGAGCCGTTGGGGTTTGTGCCGGTCACGGTGGTCGGTAGCGTGCTGCTGTTGCGCCTGTTTGGCGCCGCCTGGCGCCAGGGGCTGATCTACGGCGTGGCGCTGGCGCTGGGGCTGTACGCGCTGTTCGAGTTTGGTCTCGGCATGCCGCTGCCGGATGTGCCCTGGCTGACGTTGCCTTGGGCAGGAGAGTGACATGGAGACGCTAGCTTTTCTTGCCCACGGCTTCGCCGTGGCGACGCAACCGGAGTTCCTGCTGCTGGCGCTGATCGGCTGCACCGTCGGCACCCTGATCGGCGCATTGCCGGGGCTTGGCCCGGTCAACGGCGTGGCGCTGATGATTCCGCTGGCGTTCAACTTCGGCCTCGAACCCACCGCGGCGCTGATCCTGCTGGTCAGCGTCTATTACGGCTGCATGTACGGTGGCCGTATCAGTTCCATCGTGCTCAACATTCCCGGCGATGAGCCGGCGATGATGACCACCCTCGATGGCTATCCGATGGCGCTGAAGGGGCGCGGCGGCGAGGCCCTGGGTCTGTCCGCTGTCGCCTCCTTCGTCGGCGCCACCTTCGCCACCATCGGCCTGACCCTGTTCGCCCCGCTCTTGGTGCAGGTGGCGATCAAGTTCGGTCCGGCGGAGTACTTCGCCTTGTTCATGTTGGCCTTTGCCACCATCGGCGGGGTCACCAGCGGCAGCTTCGCCAAGAGCTTCATCGCCGCCTGCCTGGGACTGCTGCTGGGCACGGTGGGCATCGATCCGGTGTCGAGTGTGGCGCGCTACACCTTCGGTACCTTCGAACTCTACGACGGCATCGACTTCATCGTTGCCCTGGTCGGGCTGTTCGCGGTGTCCGAGTGTCTGGTGTTTCTCGAACGGCGTCATGACGCCGACAAGCCGCACATCCAGCTCGGTTCGGCCTGGCCTGGCATGAAGGCGTCGCTACCCTGTGCCGGCACCATCGGGCGCGGCTCTGTGATCGGCTTCATCGCCGGGGTGCTGCCCGGTGCCGGTGCGTCGCTCGGCAGTTTTCTGTCCTACATGCTGGAGAAGCGTTGGCTGGGCAAGAAGGGCGACTTCGGCAATGGCGATCCACGTGGCGTGGCGGCACCCGAAGCCGGCAACAATGCCGCCGCCGGTGGGGCGTTGATCCCCATGCTGTCACTCGGTATTCCCGGCAGTGGCACCACGGCGATTCTGCTGGCGTTGTTGCTGTCGATGAACATCACGCCCGGGCCGCTGTTGTTCGAACAACAGCCGGACATGGTCTGGGGGCTGGTCGCGGCGCTGTTCATCGGCAACATCATGCTGCTGGTGCTCAACGTGCCGCTGGTCGGCCTGTTCGCCCGAGTGCTGCAGGCGCCGAGCTGGTTTCTGATGCCGATGGTCGTGCTGATTGCCTTCGTCGGCGTCTATTCGCTCAACAATAGCCCCTTCGACCTGTACATGATGCTGGGTTTCGGTGTGCTCGGATACGTATTGAGAAAGCTCGAGATTCCGACGGTGCCGGTGGTGCTGGGGTTGTTGCTTGGTGGCCAGATGGAGTTCAACCTGCGCCGGGCGATGTCGATCAGCGGTGGTGACTGGAGCCTGTTGTGGTCCAGCGGCATCTCGGTCGGCATCTACGCCTTCGCCGTGAGCATGATCGTCGCCGGGGCGGTCTATGCGATGCTGCTCAAGCGGCGGCTAGGCTAAGCCTGCGGTAGAGAGGATAACCAGCGCAGGAGCGGTGAGCACAAGCCGCGTCGCCAACCTTGGCCGCGACGCCAAGGGGATCTGGGCAATTCAGCTTCCTTTCAGGTTGCGGCGGTAAAAATATCGCTACACCTCTCTGACGAAGGATGTTGTTATGCGCAAGATGCTATTGGCCGTCCTGTTGGGACTCGCCGCCACCCCTGCCCTGGCCGGCGCCGGCCACGCAGGTAGCGGTCATGCCGACAGCCAGGCTGGCGAAGGCGAGGTCGATCGCACCATCGCTTTCGAGGCCGGGGACATGTGGTTCGATCCCGAGGCATTGGCGGTGGCGCCTGGTGACACCGTGGCGTTCGAGATCACCAATACCGGTCAGCTCACCCATGAGTTTGTCATCGGCGCGGCCGAGGACCAACAGGCGCACCGTGAGATGATGCGAGAGATGGCCGGCGGCGATGCCGGTGACATGGGCCATGACATGGCGGCGGGCCATCACGGTGATCAAGGTGGCCACGGCATGGACATGCCGGCGCTGACCTTGGCACCGGGCGAAACCGGTACCCTGGTGTGGACGGCGCCGTCGGGCGCGGAGTCCCTCATCTATGCCTGCAATATTCCCGGTCACTTCGAGTCGGGCATGAAGGGCCAGATTCGCATCGGGCAACCCGATGCGAACCGGGCGATCGTTCTTGAGGACTCGTCCAGGCGGGAGTGACAAGCCGACATGAAGCTGTTGTTGGTCGAAGACGACGATCTGCTGTGTGACAGCCTGGCGGAAACCCTGCGCGATCATGGCTACCGCCTGGACACGGCCGCGCGTCTCGGCGTGGCCGAGGCGCTGTTGAAAAGCGAAGAGTACGCCTTGGTGATCCTGGATCTCGGGCTGCCGGACGGCTCGGGGCTCGATCGGCTCGAGGCCTGGCGAGCGCGCGGCATGACGATGCCGGTGCTGGCGTTGACGGCCCGTGACACCTGGGAGGATAAGGTCGAGGGCCTGCACCGCGGCGCCGATGACTATCTGACCAAGCCGTTCCACGAACCCGAACTGCTTGCACGGCTGCATGCCCTGCTGCGCCGTCGGCACGGCCATGATGACGGTCGCTGCTGCGTCAATGGTGTGCACCTGGACGAGCGTCAGCAGAGTGTCAGCGTCGATGGCGAGCGCTGGGAGGCGCTGACCGCCACCGAATTCTGCCTGCTGCGCTACCTGATGCACCACCCCGACCGGGTTCACTCCAAGCAGCGCCTGCTCGATCAGCTTTATACCCTGGAGCAGGATGCGCCGGCGCCTAACCTGGTCGAGGTCTATGTCGGCCGGTTGCGGCGCCGTCTAGGACGTGACCTGATTCAGACCCGCCGTGGCCAGGGGTACGTGTTTGCGTCGCATTGATCTTAAGAGCCTACGAGTCCGCCTGCTGCTCAGCCTGGGTGGCGGCGCCCTGGTGGTCATGGGGCTCACCTGGGTCCTGCACGGCATTCTGCTGCGCGAGACCGCGCGTGACTTTCTCGGCGACCGGCTACGCCAGGAGGCCGAGTACACCCTGTCCCAGCTCAAGGAGTCTCCCGCCCGGTATCCCACCCAGGCGGCACCCTCGAGTCTGGCCAGCCAGGTGTTTCATCATCTGTACGTATTGCGCCTGGACGCACAGGTCAGTAGTTCACACCCCGCCTGGCTTGCGACCCTCGAGCCGTTGCTGGACGGCACCGACGAGGCGCTGATCGATGTGCACCGGCAGGGCAGTCACTTGCTGGTTTACCGCCGACCCTTTGCCTTTCAAGGGCATTCCGGGGTGCTGCTGGTGGGCGAAGCCTTCGACAGCGTCGAACAGGGCCTGGCCGAGTTGCACTGGTGGATCGGTGCCATCGCGGGGCTTGTGCTGGTGGCCCTGATCGCGCTCAATCTGCTGGCGGTGCGCGCTGCCCTCAAGCCGATCGTGCAGTTGCAGCGTCAATTGCGTGATCTGCGGGCGGGCCGGCGCACGCGCATTCAGGTGGCCGCCCCCAGCGAGATCGCCCCCCTGATCACCCAGCTCAACCGTTTCATGGATGCCCAGGACAGCCGTCTGGCTCGCTCCCGCCATGCTGTGGCGGATCTTTCCCATGCCATCAAGACTCCGCTTGCGGCCGTCATGCAGGTCATGCGTGGTCGACGCCCGATCGATGAGACTCGTCGGGGCAAGGTGCTGGAGCGTCTGTCCGATATTCAGGCACAGCTCGAAGCGCAGCTGCGCCGGGCGCGTTTGGCGGGACCGGATGCCGGCCAGAGCCTGAGCGTGCCCGAGGAAATCGAGCGCTTGCTCGAGATGTTCCGCGGGCTCTATCCGGACAAGCGGTTTGTGTTGACCGCCAACGTCGACGCGTCCACCTGTATCGCCATGGAAAGGCAGGACTTCATGGAGATGGCGGGGATAGTGCTCGATAACGCAGGCAAATGGGCAAGGCGCGATGTGCGGGTCGCGCTCGACCTCGATGCGCGCCTCACGCTGCGCGTCGAAGACGATGGTGAGGGGGTCGACGACAGCCAGCTCTCTGGCCTCGGTCAGCGCGGACGCCGTCTTGATGAACAGCGCTCCGGGAATGGACTTGGGCTGTCGATCTTGCTGCAGCTCGTCGATCATTATCGTGGCGAGGTGGCGTTTCGGCGCGCCACCCTCGGCGGGCTCGAGGTCGTCATGACGCTGATGCTGAACGGGGACGAGGGCGGCGTGGAGCAAGGCTCAGCACGGGGCGACGGGGCGTGGCGCAAATGATTCAGCCTGCATTCAGCTTTCGCAGCGATGATCGAGATTGTCTTATCGCTCAGAAAGGAAGCTCGAATGGCAACGACTCGGCAGTTGACGCAGCGCCTGTCTCGACGCGGCGTGCTCAAGGGCGGTGCCGCCCTCGGCATGGGCTCGGCGGCGCTAGGCATGGTGCCCGCCTGGGCGAACCCCTGGGGCCAGACCGGCCGCTACCCCCGCGGTGAGGAGGTTGGGCCCGCCGTATCCCTTGCCGTGCGGCGGGAAACCCAGCGGATTGCGGGCCGAGAAGCGCATCCGATCACCCTGAACGGCACCAGCCCCGGCCCCCTGGTTCGCCTGCGCGAGGGCGACGATGCCGTGCTGCGCGTCACCAACCTGCTCGACGAACCTACCTCGATTCACTGGCACGGTCTGCTGCTGCCACCGGGCATGGACGGCGTGCCTGGGGTCAGCTTCGCCGGCATTGCCCCCGGCGAGACCTTCACCTACCGCTTCCCGGTGCGCCAGAACGGTACCTACTGGTACCACAGCCACTCCGGCCTGCAGGAACAATTAGGGCACGCCGGTCCCTTGATCATCGATGCCGCCGAGCCCGAGCCGTTTCGCTACGATCGCGAGCATGTGCTGCTGCTGACGGACTGGAGCTTCGAGGAGCCGGCGACGCTGTTTCGTCACCTCAAGACCGGTGAGGGGTACTACAACTTTCAGCAGCGCACCCTGGGCGATTTTTTCGACGATGTTGCCCGTCAGGGACTGGCCGAGACCTGGGCCAGTCGCGGAATGTGGGGGCGAATGCGCATGAGCTCGCGAGATATCGCCGACGTTACCGGCAGCACCTACACCTATCTGATGAACGGCCATGCCCCCGCCGATAACTGGACGGCGCTGTTTGTACCTGGCGAGACCCAGCGCCTGCGTATCATCAATGGCTCGGCGATGAGCTACTTCGATGTCCGTATTCCGGGGCTGACGATGACCGTGGTGGCGGCGGATGGCCAGCCAGTGCAGCCGGTCCCGGTGGACGAGTTTCGCATTGCGGTGGCCGAGACCTACGACGTCCTGGTCACCCCGAACGACGACGTCGCCTATACGCTGTTCGCGGAGTCGATGGATCGCAGCGGCTACGCGCGTGGCACGCTGGCGCCTCGCCTCGGCATGCAAGCCGCGATTCCACCGCCACGCCAGATTGCCGATCGTGGCATGGAGGCGATGGGAGCCCATGCCGGCATGGCAGGTATGGCGGGGATGGCCGGCATGGATCACTCGCAGATGGCCGGCATGGGCGATTCGCAGATGGCCGGCATGGACCATTCGCAGATGGCCGGCATGGATCACTCGCAGATGGCCGGGATGGGCGATTCGCAGATGGCCGGGATGGGCGATTCGCAGATGGCCGGCATGGACCATTCGCAGATGGCCGGCATGGACCATTCGCAGATGGCCGGCATGGATCACTCGCAGATGGCCGGCATGGGCGATTCGCAGATGGCCGGCATGGACCATTCGCAGATGGCCGGGATGGGCGGCTCGGCATCGCTCACCGACGCCTCGAGCGGCGGCGGGCTGCCGGCGGGCGCCGCCCAGCCAGGGTCTCGCCTGGACCAACCGGGGATTGGCTTTACCCCGGGTGAGCGCCGAGTGCTGGTCTATCGCGACCTCAAGGCTTTCCGCCCCTGGCCCGATCGCCGGCCCCCGGGGCGCGAGCTGGAATTGCACCTGACCGGCAACATGGAACGCTACATGTGGTCGTTCGACGGAAAGAAATTCAGCGAAGTCTCGGGGCCGATCCACTTCCAAAAGGACGAGCGCCTGCGCCTGATCCTGGTCAACACGACCATGATGGAGCACCCCATTCACCTGCACGGCATGTGGATGGAGCTTGAAAACGGTGCCGGAGAGCTGATCCCGCGCAAGCATACCCTGAACGTCAAACCCGGTGAGCGTCTTTCGGCGTTGATCACCGCCGATGCCGAAGGCAGTTGGGCCTTCCATTGTCACCTGCTCTATCACATGGACGCCGGCATGTTCCGCGTGGTCAAGGTCGCCTGAGGACACCCTATGAAATCACCAAGGTTTACGCTTTCCGCGACCGCCGTCTGGACACTGGCCGTCGCCTTCACGGCCCAGGCCGATGATGGCTACGATGCCCCCGCGGACTGGCCTTCGCCCATGACCGAACACGCCGTCGGCTCGGTGCTGGTCGATCGTCTCGAATACGCCTGGCCCGAGGACGGCGAAGAGGCGCTGAGCTGGGATTTCCAGGCCTGGTACGGCGGCGACTTTCAGCGCCTGTACGTAAAGGGCGAGGGGGAAAATACCCAGGGTGACGGTGAAGACGCCGAGTTCGAGTCGCTGGACCTCCTCTATAGCCGCCTGATCGATGATTTCTGGGAATTGCAGGGTGGCGTCGGCTATCAAGGAGGGCTTGGCAGCGAGGATCACCCGGAGCGTTATTTTGGCGTACTGACGCTACAGGGTCTGGCGCCCTATCGCTTCGAGACCGAGGCCGATCTGCGGGTGAGTGATGACGGCGACCTGTCCATGAGCCTCGAGCAGGAGCTCGACCTGCGCCTGACTCAGCGGCTCTACCTGCAGCCGAGACTCGAAGTGGCGGCCGCGCTCGATGATGCGCCGGAATTCGGCGTCGGAGACGGCCTTAATTCGGTCCAGACCGGGCTTCGTTTACGCTATGAGCTGCATCGGAAATTCGCTCCCTACGTGGGCGCCTACTGGAAAAAACTCTATGCGCAAACCGCTGACCTGGCAAGAGACTCGGGGGGTTCTACCGAAGATACCGTTGTCGTTGTGGGTGTCAGGATGTGGTTCTAATAGCGACAGATTTGGGCCGAGAAATAATGGTTCTTTATTCAGCGTATTTTCAGTGTTGTCAACCAAAGTGAGGGAGAACCCATCACGGAGGTAGTATCATGAAACGTCAATTTAAAGTCTTGAGCATTGTCCTCGGATTGAGCGTTTCCGCTGGAGTTGTTGCGGCACCAGGCCATCAAGAAACCACGCTGAAAGTGCTGGATGAGGGTGTTTCGCAGACCCAGCAGCTGCGCGGAGGTCCGGCGCGTTATTCCATCCCGGTGGCGCGCGCGGGCAAGCTGTATCTCAGCAGTGAGCATCTGGCCAGCGAGTCCAGCCAGTCGGTAGCCATCGGCGGCGTGCTCTATGATGAAGATGGCAGGCTTGTCGCCAGTGATACGGATAAGAATGGCCATTTCACCATGGTAGAAGACGTTCAGGCCGGAACCTATACTCTCGAAGTGACAGGGCAGGCGCTGGGTAGCGTCGAGGAGGTTAGTGGACGTTATACCTTGCATGTCGGTATGGAGTGATCGGGTTGTCGCCTTGATTTTTCGGTGCCGATAGGTTCCCGAAGCCCCCTTCTGAAAGGGGGCTTTTTACGTGTTTCTGTATCATTTTTCTAGTGATTGTGGCGAATGATGGCCTGTGCAGCAGTCCTCGCCTTGACCTTTGTGCTGCACATAGGTTTACGTTGGCTCAACACGAAGTTCGGTCTTGAAAGCTCTGGTTGGCAATCGCCCGGGGCGTGATCGCTCTCCTCGGCAGCGCTCATCGTTTCTTTGCGTTGAACAATGGCATACGCGCTCGGCGGGGACGGCATCGGAGGCCGGTCGTGATCCATGACCTTCGGGAGGCGAGCGTATGGCGGATTTTCTCTCCACCTGGCATCAGGCGTCGGTGACCAGTCTGGGATTTTTCTGGATGGCATTCTGGGCCTTTGGCCTCGGTTACCTGGTCAGTAGCCTGATCCAGGTGCTGGTGACCCAGGCGCGCATGCAGCGCACCATGGGCACGACCGGTCCACGCAGCATCGCTCTCGGTACCTTCTTCGGTTTTCTCTCCAGTTCCTGTAGTTTCGCTGCCTTGGCCACCACCCGGACGCTGTTTCAAAAAGGCGCGGGCCTGGTGCCATCGCTGGCCTTTCTGTTGGCATCGACCAACCTGGTCATCGAGCTGGGTTTCGTGATTGCCATTTTTCTGGGCTGGCAGTTCGTGGTGGGGGAATACCTGGGCGGATTGCTTCTGATCCTGTTTGCTTGGGCCTTCGTTGCGCTTACGCGTCCTTGGCAGATGGTGAAAGATGTCCGCGAGCGCCTCGGGGGGGCTCACGAGCCTGATGATCAGGGCCGCAACTGGCGTGACAAGCTGCGTAGCCGCGAGGGCTGGCAGCAGATTGGCCAGACCTATGTCATGGAGTGGCAGATGGTGTGGAAGGATGTCCTGATCGGGTTCACGGTGGCGGGCATCATTGCCGCCTTCGTCCCGGCGAGCTTCTACGCCGTGTTGTTTCCGGGCGCGGGAGAACAAGCGGCGCCAGGGCCTCTGGACGTCGTCACCCAGACCCTGGTTGCACCCGTTGCGGCATTTTTCACCTTCATCGGCTCGATGGGCAATATCCCGCTGGCGGCCGTCCTGTACGACAACGGCGTTGGCTTCGCAGGGGTGATGGCGTTCGTGTTTTCGGACCTGGTGGTCTTGCCGGTGCTGCGCATCAATGCGACCTACTATGGCTGGAAGATGTCGTTGTACATCCTGCTGCTGCTGTTCTGTGGTCTGGTCGCGGTATCGTTGACGTTGCACCTTGGGCTCGCGACGCTGGACTTGCTGCCCCAGAACCAGGGCCAGCAGAGCATTACCCAGCGAGACTTCTTCGCTTTCGACTATGGCTTCGTCCTTAACCTGATCTTCCTGGCGGGCTCCGCCGCCTTGGTGGTGCTGTGGCGTCAGGCGACGCCTGCCCATGGCGGTCATGGGCACCATCACGACCACGCCGCCGGGGCCAGTCTCGGCGACTGGATCTTGCGCGCCGGCGTCGTCATCTGCCTGGTCTGGCTGGGCTTCGGCCTGGTCGTGCCCGGGCTCGTCGGCGCCTAGCCGCATAAACCTGGCAGGCAAGCCGACGGGAGCCAGAGGGGCGAGCGCGCCGGTGGCGAACGGAACCAACTTCTCGCCACTCGGCGTGGCAATCTGTGGCTGCCCGGTGCCAGAATGGAGCCCTCACGGACAAGGGCCCTGAGATGATCGGGTTCCCATAGAGAGAGCGTTCATGAAGTCAATGACCTGGGAGCGACTGCTCGATCCCGTTCGCCTGCACGATCCTCGCGGTACCAGCGAGAGAGAAATCGGCCGTAGTCCGTTCCACAAGGATCACGACCGGATCGTCTTCGCCGGCTCCTTTCGGCGTCTGGGACGCAAGACCCAGGTCCACCCGCTGACCGATAACGACCATATTCACACCCGCCTGACCCACTCGCTGGAAGTCGGCTGCGTCGGGCGCTCGCTTGGCATGAGCGTTGCCGAACACTTCAAGGGGCGGCTGCCTGAGTGGATCACTCCGGCGGAACTCGGGGTCATCATCCAGGCGGCCTGTCTCGGCCACGACATCGGCAACCCGCCCTTCGGTCACGCCGGCGAGTACGCCATTCGGGACTGGTTCAAGTGCGCTGAGGTCAACGGCAGTGGCTTGCTCGACGGATTGTCGGAGCTCGAGCGCGAGGACCTGCTGACCTACGAGGGCAACGCCCAGGGCTTTCGTATCGTCACCCAGATCGAATACAACCAGTTCCGCGGCGGCATGCGCCTCTCCGCCGCGACCCTCGGGACACTGCTCAAGTATCCCTGGACGGTCGTTCATGGGGGGCTGGCCGGCAAGTTCGGCTGCTACCAGAGCGAGGTCAAGCTGCTTGAGCAGGTCGCCGACCATCTCGGCCTGATCCCCCAGGGCGAGAATCGCTGGTGTCGTCATCCGCTGGCCTGGCTGGTCGAGGCGGCGGATGACATCTGTTATGCGTTGCTGGATCTCGAGGATGGCGTCGAGATGGATATTCTCGGCTTCGACGAGGTGGCCGAGATCCTGATCCAGATCGCCGGTGGCGAGCCCGCCGACTACGCCGAAATGTGCCGCGCCGGTGTTTCCCAGCGGCGGCGTATCGCCGCGCTGCGCGGCGCGGCCATGGAACGCGCGGTGACCGATGTCGCCAAGGTCTTCGTCGAGCACGAGTCCGAACTGCTCGGCGGCACCCTGCAGGATGACCTGCTGGAGCTGTGCCACCCGGATCTGGACTGGGGGGTGAAGCTTGCCAAGCAGCTGGCACGCAAGCGCATCTTCAAGAACACCCGCAAGGCCAAGCTCGAGATCGGCGCCTACACGACCCTCGGCATCCTGCTCGAGGCCTTCATCGGTGCGGCCCATGAGCTGCACCATACCGGGCGCTCGAGCTTCAAGCACCAGCGGGTTTTGGCATTGATCGGGGAGAACACGCCACTGCCCTCCTGGTCGCTGTACGACAGCTATCGGCGCATGCTCGATTTCATCGGTGGCATGACCGACCATTACGCGGTGGACCTGGCCCAGGAGATGGGCGGACGCCTCAGAGGCGACTAGCGGGCCTGGCCGGCCCCGGTGGGGGCGGTTGCCAGACTATCGGGCGCCGGCATGGCGCCGCCAGATCAGGAGCACAGGATGGTGACTTCTCTGCGACCGACGACGCGCACAGGCGCCAGCGGTTCGACGATGGCGCGGGGTCGCCGCCGTGTCGTCGCGGCCTTGCTGGGGCTGGCCATCGGCCTGGTTGGCGCGTCGCCGGCGGCGGCCGAGTTCGCGCCGTCCAGTGCGCAACGCGATGCCCTGGAGGACATCGAACGGACCAGCTTCGCGCACTACACCCTGGCATTGACCTGGCATCCGGGGTTCTGTGCCACGCGCCGTCAACCGCCACGCGAGTGCCGCGAGCCGCGCTTGATGGCGGCGGCCGATGATGGGTTCGTGATCCATGGCCTATGGCCATCGCGGCCGCAGCGGCTGATCGAGACGGGCGTCTCGGTGGCGCAATGGCACCGCGAAGGCTGCTTCGTCGAGGACTCACGGCCGAGGGGCGGGTTCTGTCAGGCCGGGCCGGCGCTGGCCCTGGAGCCAGGCCTGGAGGAGGCGCTGGACGAGGCCATGCCGGGGCGCGCCAGTTGTCTGGATCGCTACGAGTTCGCCAAGCATGCGGCCTGTCTGACGCTTCCCGAGGACGATTTCTTCGCCGCTGCGGTGGTGCTGTCTGACCTCGTCAATGCCAGCGCCTTCGCCGAGTTCGTGCTTGTCCACCAGGGAGGTCAGGTGGGGCGCAACGATCTGATCCAGGCCTTCGAGGCAGCCTTCGGGCGCAACACCGGGCGGGCGTTGTCATTGCAATGCGGTGGGCGCGGCAATCGCCTGCTGACCGAGGCGCGGATCGGCATCGACGCCGATCGCATCGATGACTTCCCGGCGGCCGACAGCCTGGTGGCGATAGCGCGAGGGCGCTGCCCGCGTACGATCGAGATCCCCGCGTTCTGACCGGTCGCCACGCCACGCGGGAGCGCTAGACCGATGGCCCTTCGAGGTGGCCGAGCTCCACCAGTCGTGCACGGCCACGCAGGGCGGTGATGATGCGATCGTGAACGATCGGGGCAATGCTGCCGGGGCGGGCGTCCGTGATGTGGGCGGCGAGGCCCTCTCCGCTGACCACTTCGAGATCTCCCGGCTCCGATTCCCGCGCAATCTTCCAGCCCGGTAGCGCGAGGATACCGCGTACCGGCACCGGCTGGCCCAGCTCGCGGCACAGCCAGGCAGCGACCCAGCGTGTCGCCTGGCGAGTCTTGCGCTGGGGCAGGCGCTCGTTCCAACCGGGAAAGCGCAACCGCTCGTGCTCGACAACGACCGTATCCTGAGTCTCGCCGGCGGGGGTGATGGCCGGGGTCCGCGCCCGGGTCTCGATCACGAACACGCCGTAGGGGGTGATGGCGACGTGGTCGATCAGGAAGGTGTCGGCGGGCACATCGTGGAAGACGTAGAAGGGGTGCGCCTCGGGGCGGATCAGGCGCTCGAGCTCCTGTCCCACGGCAAGCTCGCAGGCGAGCCCCAGCTTGAGCCGGCTGATGCGCTGATAGTCGCGGATCAGGCGCAGGCAGACGAGCAGGGCCAGGACGGTGCAAAGGGCGCCGTACAGGGCCCATTCGACCCAGTTCTGGTGGTCCGAGAACAGCATGCGGCCCATGCCATAGACCAGCGGCGCGAGCATGATCAGCGGGCCCAGGGCGGCATTGAGAAACAGGTTGGCGAAGGCACGGTCGAGGCGGTCACGCAGCATCTGGCCGGGCTCTCGCAGGGCATGGGCGTCGAAGGGCGAGTGGACGCGCGCATCGTGCAGGCTGCGCAAGGCCACCACGACCACGCCGGCAGCGACCAGCGGGAACAGGAAGATCAGTGGCAGAAGATAGTCCAGCCAGGCCATCGGCACTCCTTGCCTTGGAAGCTTGCCCGGTGACGGAGGGCTTCCTGGCGTTCGCGAGAAAGAAGAATGGGGACCATTGTAGACAACTTATCCCGTCGGGGGCCACGTCGAGCCGATCGATACGCGACTCGGTGTAGACTGGCAGGCCTGGTGGGCTGGCAAAGGGGGCGAACATGAATCACGGCGCGGCGAAGCCCGGCGCAGTACCGAAGGGCGTCGAGGCCCTGGTGGACTTCGTCGCCGGGCATGGACGACTCGCGGTCTTGACCGGTGCGGGCATCAGTACCGCCAGCGGCATTCCCGACTACCGCGATGAGCAGGGCGACTGGAAGCGATCGCCGCCGATTCAGCATCGAGCCTTCATGACCAGCCCGGCGGCTCGACAACGCTATTGGGCGAGGGCCTTGGTCGGCTTTCGCACCCTGGAGCAGGCGCGTCCCAACGGTGCCCATCTCGCCCTGGCCGAGCTCGAGCGCCGAGGACGGGTCAGCGGGGTGATCACTCAGAACGTCGATGGGCTACATCAGCGTGCCGGATCGAAGCGGGTGATCGATCTGCACGGGCGTGCCGACCTCGTGGTGTGCATGAGTTGCGGTGCACGCCAGATGCGCCACGCCCTGCACGCCGAACTCGCCAGCCACAATCCGGCGTGGCTGACCGAGGCCAACCCCGAGCGCGCGGCGCCGGATGGTGACGCGGATCTGGAGGCCGACTTCTCTAGCTTCTGGGTGCCCGGTTGTTCGCGCTGCGGCGACGGCGTCTGGAAACCCGACGTCGTCTTTTTTGGCGACAGCGTGCCGCGAAGGGTGGTCGATGATGCCTTCGCGCTGGTGGAGGACAGCGATGCCCTGCTGGTCGTCGGGACGTCGCTGATGGTGTTCTCGGGCTACCGTTTCGTACGCGCCTGCGCCAAGCGGTCGCAACCGGTGGCCTGTCTTAACCTGGGGCGGACCCGCGGCGATGAGCTTTACGCGCTGAAGCTCGAGGCGAGTGCCGACCAGGCCTTGGAAGCGCTGGTCGCGGCCCTCGGCAACGGGAGCGGGCGCTGAGGCGCCTAGCCGCCCGCCAGCTTCACCTGATAGCCGCTTTTTTCCAGTTCGCGCTTGAGCGTCTCGCGATGATCGCCCTGGATCTCGATGACGCCCTCCTTCAACGCCCCCCCGGTGCCGCAGCGTTTCTTCAGCTCCTTGGCCAGTGCCTTGAGCTCGGCCTGGGGTAACGGCACGCCGCTGATCGTGGTCACGCCTTTGCCCTTGCGGCCGCTGGTCTCGCGACGGATGCGCACGATACCGTCGAGGGCGGCGAGCCGGGCTTCGTCGCCGAGTTCATCGCAGCGACAAGCCTCGCGTGGGGCGCGACACGTCGGGCAGATATCGCCGTGCTCGGTGGAGTAGACCAGGCCGCCGAGTTGTTCCTTGAGCGATGCCATGGGGAGCCTCCTGGGGAGTGAAACGGGACGGGAATTCGCGCGTGGCGATGGAGCGCCCCGCCGGTCGGCGAGGTGCGCGGTGAGCGCCTGACGGTAGGCTGCGTCAGGCGAGCTGCACCGGGATGGCGTTGCTGGTGTGGCTGACCGCATTGCCTTCCTGAAGATAGACCAGGGCCGGGCGATGGCGCTCGAGCTCCGCCTCGTTGTACTGGGCGTAGCTGCAGATGATCACCCGCTGGCCTTCGCTCGCCAGGTGAGCGGCGGCACCATTGACCGAAATGATTCGTGAGCCTTCCTCGGCGCGGATGGCGTAGGTGGTGAAACGCTGACCGTTTTCCACGTTGTAGATCTGGATCTGCTCATTTTCGCGGATGCCCGAGAGGTCGAGCAGCTCGCCGTCGATGGCGCAGGACCCTTCGTAGTTGAGCACCGCATGGGTAACACGGGCCATGTGCAGCTTGGCCTTGAGCATGATGGTCTGCATGGGGCTATTCCTCGCGTCAAGCGTCCGCGGCTTCGCGCGGCAAGGTCAAAGACAGGTTGTCGATCAGACGGGTGGTGCCGAGTCTGGCGGCAGCCAGGACGATGGCTTCACGGGTAGTGGCCGTCACGGCACCGAGATCCGGGGTGCGCACTTCGAGATAGTCGGGGACGAAGCCGGCGCGGCTCAGGCGCTCGTGGCCCAGGTGCAGCTGGCTCTGGATGTCGCCTCCGGCTTGCAGGGCGTCGCGGATCTGGCGCAGCGTCTGCTGCAGCTCGGCGGCGGTGGCGTGTTCGGCATCGCTCAAATAGCCGTTGCGGGACGACAGGGCCAGCCCGGAATCCTCGCGTACCGTGGGCACACCGATGACGTCGATCGGCATGTGCAGATCGGTCACCATGCGCCGAATCACCGCCAGCTGCTGGTAGTCCTTTTCGCCGAAGCAGGCGACGTCAGGCTGGGTCAGCTGGAACAGCATGTTGACCACGGTGGATACCCCGTCGAAGTGGCCGGGGCGGGAGCCGCCGCACAGCCCTTCACTGACTTCAGGCACCCTGACCAGGGTCTGGCACTCGAGTCCACGCGGATACATGACCTGGGGCGTCGGCGTGAACAGGAGATCGCAGCCGGCCGCTTCGAGCTTGGCCTTGTCGGCGTCCAGCGTGCGCGGATAGTTGTCGAGATCCTCGTTGGGACCGAACTGCAGCGGATTGACGAAGATGGTGGCGACGATGGTATCGCAGCGGGCGCGAGCCGCCTCGACCAGGGCCAGATGGCCGCGGTGCAGGTTGCCCATGGTCGGGACCAGGCCAATGCGGTGGCCAGCGCGGCGCTGCGCATCGAGTCGCGTGCGCAGGTCGCAGACATCGCTGGTGGTGTGCATCGCGACCTCCTAGAAGCAGTGTTCGTCGGCCGGAAAGCGGCGTGCGAGCACGTCCTCGTGGTAGCGCCGGAAGGCATCGGTGATGCCGTCGGCGCCGTCGAGGAAGTTCTTCACGAAGCGTGGCGTGCGGCCGTGGGTGACGCCCAGGACATCGTGCATGACCAGAATCTGGCCGTCGGTATCCGGGCCGGCTCCGATGCCGATCACCGGTACCTCCAGCGCTTCGGTGATCGCGCGGCCGAGGCTCGCTGGCACACACTCGAGCAGGATGACCGAGGCGCCGGCATCGACCAGCGCCCGGGCGTCTTCGAGGATGCGGCTGGCGGCCTCGGCCTCGCGCCCTTGTACCTTGTAACCGCCCAGCTGATGCACCGTCTGGGGAGTCAGGCCGAGGTGGGCGCAGATCGGCACCCCGCGGCGGGTCAGTTCGCGGATGTCGTCGGCCATCCAGCCTTCGCCTTCGACCTTGACCAGCTCGGCGCCAGCGCGCATCAACTCGGCGGCGTTCTCCAGCAGCTTCTCGCGGCTCGGGTTGCCCATGAACGGCAGGTCGACCATCAGCAGGCTGTCCCCCTTGCCGCGGGCCACTGAGCGAGTGTGGTAGCAGATGTCGGCCA
Organism: Halomonas sp. V046; assembly: GCF_052645355.1. Taxonomy (NCBI): domain Bacteria; kingdom Pseudomonadati; phylum Pseudomonadota; class Gammaproteobacteria; order Oceanospirillales; family Halomonadaceae; genus Halomonas; species Halomonas sp. V046. The sequence goes on along the minus strand of NZ_JBQXYF010000023.1, from coordinate 22,322 downwards.
TGGTGACGGGCAGAGTGCTGTCGTGGCCCTGCAGGACCATGCCCAGGGAATCGCCGACGAGCAGCACATCGATGCCGGCACGGCCGGCGGCGGCGGCGAAAGAGGCGTCGTAGGCGGTGAGGCAGCTGAAGGCCTCACCGGCGCGCTTGCGCGCCTTGAGCGAGCTCAGGGTGACAGACGTCATGGCGTGATCTCGTGGTTGGCGGTGGGAGGGCGACATGGGCGCCTCCTCGGGTGTTACCGTGAATTGTTACCGATGCGTGAAGGAGTGTCGATAGGTAACACTGCTACCGACGGGCCACGCTCAAGGTCACACCGCTCGAACATCATCGGCGGCCAACCCCATGGCCAATTCATCGGCGGCCTCGGCCACGCGGCGGCCGTCGGGCAAGACCAGGGTGGCGGCGATTTCGGCGAGCGGCAGCAGGACGAAGGCGCGTCGCGCCATCTCCGGGTGTGGCAGCGTCAGACGGGGATGCTGCCAGCGTTCCTTGGCGTAAAGTAGCAGGTCAAGATCCAGGGTACGGGGCCCCCAGTGGCGTTCTCGCACCCGGCGATGCTGTTGCTCCAGTGCCTGCAGCTGATCGAGCAAGGCGAGCGGTGACAGGCGGGTGCGGACGGCGGCCACGGCGTTGACGAAGTCGGGCTGATCCTGAGGGCCTACCGGGCGGCTGGCGTAGCGCCGGGAGGCGCTCTCGAGGCGCGTCAGCGGCAGCCGCTCGAGGGCCGCCAATGCCTGAACGATACGCTCATGAGGGCCGTCCAGGTTGCTGCCGAGCCCGATCCAGGCCTGAGCCTCTCCGGACCCGCGTTCGCCGGCCTGAACGTCGCTCATGAGTCGTCGGAAGGGCCGTCTGGCGAGCCGTTCGAGGGACCATTGGCGCGCGGTTTGCGCCGCCGGCGCTTGCGCTTGCGCGGCACCGCCGTACCCGCCGGGTCGGCACCGACCTTGCCCAGCAGGCGGCGCTGCTCGTGGTCATCGGCCTCCTGAAAGGCGGTCCACCAGTCACCGAGGCCGGGCTCGAGCTCGCCGGCAGCCTCGCGCAGCAGCAGGAAGTCGTAAGCGGCGCGGAAGCGCGGATGGTCGCGGGTCTGGAAGGCCCGCTTGCCTCGGCGCTGAGGCAGGCGCTGCTGCAGGTCCCAGATATCGCGCATCGGCATGCTGAAGCGCTTGGGAATGGAGACATGCTGGAGCTCGTGGGTGATGACCTGCTGGGCCGCGGCTTGCAGGGCCGGCACCGGAGGCATGCCGTCGGCTTCGAGGCGCGCCTGGCGAATCTGGACCGGCCCCCACATGAAGGCGGCCAGAAGGAACGCCGGCGTGACCGGGCGTTCGTCGCGAATGCGGCGGTCGGTGCTTTCGAGGGCCTGCTCGATCAGGGGTTCGAACCAGGGTAGCTCCGCCATCGCCTCATCGGCCTCGGGGAACAGCATGGCGAATAGACCGTAGTCGCGCAGCAGGCGGAAGGCGACGAGGCCTTCGCCGGAAAGGAACAGCTTGAGCACTTCATCGAACAGGCGCGCCGCGGGTATCTGCAGCAGCAGTGGTGCCATCTCGGCGAGGGGGGCTTCTGTCTGCGGCGCGAAGTCGAAGTCGAGCTTGGCGGCGAAGCGCACGGCGCGCAGCATGCGGACCGGGTCTTCGCGGTAGCGCGTTGCCGGGTCGCCGATCATGCGCAAGGTGCGACTCTCGATGTCCTCGAGGCCACCGGCAAAGTCGTGGATGCTGAAGTCGGCAATGCTGTAATACAGCGCGTTGACGGTAAAGTCGCGGCGTATGGCGTCTTCTTCGATATTGCCCCAGACGTTGTCGCGCAACAGCAGCCCATCGTCGGACTGCGCGGAGATATGCTCGGCGTGATCGTCGTTGGGCTTGCCGCGGAAGGTGGTGACCTCGATGACTTCGCGGCCGAAGCGCACATGGACGATGCGGAAGCGGCGGCCGATGATGCGCGAATTGCGAAACAGCTGCTTGACCTGCTCCGGTGTCGCGTCGGTGGCAACGTCGAAATCCTTGGGGGTCAGCCCGAGCAGCGAATCACGCAGGCAGCCACCGACCAGGTAGGCCTCGTAGCCGGCATTGTGCAGGCGGTAGAGCACCTTGAGGGCGGCTTCACTGAACTGGCGGCGTGATACCGGGTGGTCGTCCCGGGCAATGACGCGCGGTGTCGGGGGGCCTGCGGCTGCCTCCTGCGGGCCGAACAGGGACCGGAGGTGCTCGCCTGGGCTCTGCAGAAAGCGGGTAAATCCTTTGATCATGCGGCGATATCGACTCGCGGGGTGCGGAAAGGTGATGAGTGTAGCGGACGCTACCCACCTTGCAAAGCGTGCACCGATACAGTCCAGTGACCGTGGTCGGCAGATGACGGGCGATCCATTTGGCTCGCCGTGTCGGCTTGAAGGGGGCGTCGTCGCCTGGTCTCGGCTCGGGGGGACCGTCGTCGGCCGCCGGTGCCGACCGTGGCGGCGAGGGCCTGCTGGGTGGTCGGCGTCAGGTGCCGCGGTAATTCGTTGCCACTATACCCGCTCGCTCGACGCGGGGCAGGGTGGGGCGAATCCGTGGGGTCCTGTGTTTCGTGTCCTGGCTCCTGGCTTTGGCTGATTCGGTGCCTGGTAACCGGCACCTTGGTCGTATGCTGACGATCTTCTGGGTCGGCTGCTAGGGTGGCCAGGGGCGGGCCGCTGGCAGCGTGGCACGTAAAAGAAGAAGGGGAGGCCTGAGGCCTCCCCGATCAAAGCAGGATGCAGCGTCCGTGCTGCTGATTCTTCTTCGTGATGGCGCATCGCCTTGAATACGCACCACAGTCACCAAGGAGGTTCAGGCAAGCAATATTGTTGTCGTTATTGGCGCTCCTGGGGGCGACCGTCTCGTATTCAAAACAATAATCCAACCACGACGGCATGGGATCATGCCTCCTCCCGGATTCTTGGCATTGTTGCCGGGAGTGCACCCTGACGACCTTGTTGATGTTGTTTGGCGGTCGTCGTTTGGTGCGTCGCGTCCTGGTCTTCCGGGCTTCGTCGTCTTGTTATTGTTCGACGAAGGTACTCGCTGCTGCTGACCGATTGTTGTTGTTGGCGGTCGGCGCTGCGCAAAAAACTGATCTGCCTGCTTCTGTGCTGCTCGTTTCTCGAAGCTGTTGTTCTTGTTGGCTGGCAGAACTGATCGCTATGGCGTGTCTTGTTATTGTTGGCGGCCTGCGATCACCGGATTTGTTTTTCTTGCCCAGACTAACTGCAGTCGTCGTGCCTACTTTGGATTTTTTCTTCTTTTTCAGCCGCTTGCCTCTTTGTGTTTGGAAGGAGGCAGGCCGCCGGTTCAAAGGTGTTACCCGTATCTACCCATTTTCGTGCGCCCGTTGTGTGAGATGGTAACAACTGGTGCGAACCTGGGAGCTGGCGTGCAGGGCCTACAGTGCCTGTATTCGGCATTACAGGCACTTGCACCATGGTCGAATGGACCAAAGGAGGGGGCGGCGCCTCCGCCGGCACCGGCCTCGCAGTGCTTGATAGAAGCGGTCTCGCGGCGGCGTGATGTGCTCAGGACAAGTGAGGGAGTGACGCCCCGAGATGCCAGGCAGCCACGGTGGACCATTGCAAGGGAGGGACGTGCCTGGGCTCATCAGAGGCGGTCCTGGGCGAGCCGGGGCCGACAGGCCGTCATCGTCAGGCGTGAGCGATGACCCAAGGGTTGCCTGGCGCGAGCGAGGGGCTTTGAGAGGGGCTCGCCTGGCACTAGGTCACTAGGTCACTAGGTCACTAGGTCACTAGGCGCGCCGCGGCGGCTTCTTGCGCGGAATGCCGAGCCGCTGGCGGCGCTCCCACAGGCATTTGCGTGAAATGCCGAGCTTGTGCGCCAGTTCGGTTTCGCTCATCTGGTCCTGGTGCTCGAGGACGAAGTGCTCGAAGTAGTCCTCCAGGGACAGGTCCTCGTCGCTGGTCGTGAGCTTCGACTCTTTCCCTTCATGTCCTGGCGACGAGCCTGGCGCTGACGCCTCGGTTGACGACGCAAGCGGCGCCGCGGCGTCGTCGCGCACGGGAGCCTGGCCTGCGGCAGGTGCCGGCAAGGGCTGTGACGGCTTTTCCAGCGGGCGCGGCATGGGCCCGAGCCCCAGGTCATCGGGGTGGATGAGGTGGCCTTCGGCCAGGATCACGCCTCTTTCCAGGGCATTCTCCAACTCGCGGACGTTGCCGGGCCAGGGATAGTCGTGGATATCGCGGCGGGCGGCCCGGGACAGGCGCAACCCGTCGCGTTCGTGGCGGTGGCAGGCCTTGTCGAGCAGGATATCGGCGATCTCCAGGATGTCGTCCGCGCGCTCGCGAAGCGGTGGCAGATCGATCTGCATCACGTTGAGGCGGTAATAGAGGTCGAGACGGAACTCGCCACTGCGCGACAGGGCGCGCAGGTCGCGGTGGGTTGCGGCGATCAGGCGAACGTCGACGTGACGGGTCTCCACCGAACCGATGCGGCGGATCTCCCCCTCTTGCAGCACGCGCAGCAAACGGGCCTGAGCATCTAGCGGCAGTTCTCCGATCTCGTCCAGGAACAGGGTGCCGCCGTCGGCGGCTTCGACCAGCCCGGTGCGAGTCGCGGTAGCGCCGGTGAAGGCGCCTTTCTCGTGGCCGAAGAGCTCCGACTCGATCAACGTCTCGGGAATGGCGGCACAGTTGACGCACACCAGCGGTGCCCTGGCGCGCCGGCTTTGCTGATGCAGGGCCCTGGCCACGAGCTCCTTGCCGGTGCCCGACTCGCCCTGGATCAGCACCGTGACATCGGCGGGTGCGGTCTTGCGGATGCGGGTGTAGACCACCTGCATGGCAGGGCAGTTGCCAATCATGGCCTGGCGCTCGCCGCCGTCACCGGATACCGCCGGGGGTTCGCTCAATCGGTGGGCCTGCTGGTGCAGCACCCGAGCCACGGTCTCGAGCAGTTCGTCATGATCGAAGGGCTTGGCGACGTAGTCGACGGCGCCGAGTTTCAAGGCATCCACCGCCGAGCGCATGCTGGCGTAGCTGGTCATGATCAGGACCGGTATCGGTGCGGCGAGTGCGATCAGGTCGGTGCCGGGGTCTTCCGGGAGGCGCAGGTCGCTGATGATCAAGTCGAAGCGCTGGGGGTCGGCGTCGCGGGCATCGGCGACGCTGCCCGCCTCGACGACGTCGTAGCCATGACGCTCCAGCAGGCGCTTGAGCGCGCCACGAATGATGGCTTCGTCTTCGACAATCAGGATCCGACTCATGAAGGCTGTCACTCTGTTCCCGGTTCTGTGAACGCCATATCCGACTCATGGCCCTTGTGATCGCTACCACGCCGTTGCAGATGCTGGGGTAACCACACCACGATACGGGTGCCCGATGGCTGGCCGTCTGGCGGCGAGGCGATCTCGATTCGCCCGTGGTGCTCGGCGATGATGCTGTAGACCAGCGGCAGGCCGAGGCCCGTTCCCTCTCCCGGAGGCTTGGTGGTGGTGAAGGGCTCGAACAGGCGATCTCGCACCGATGCCGCGATGCCCTCGCCGTTGTCTGTGACGGAAAGCCAGTGATGGCCCCGCTCGCTGCCGCCTTCGATCAGAACCCGTCCGCCGGGGGTACTGGCATCGCGCGCATTGCTCAGCAAGTTGACCAGTACCTGTAACAGGCGCTGTTCATCTCCGATGACCGTGAGTCCGGTCGGGCAAAGGTTGGCGTAGCGGACATCCTCCCCCGTTCTGGCCAGAAGGATCAAGTGCAAGGCCTGATCGACCAGGGGCGCTACGGCGACCGGTCGGAACTGGCTGCCACCGATATGGCGACCGTCGTGGGCGAAGCCGACCAGCGAGCCGACGATGCGAGACATGCGTTGGGTGAGTTGCTGGATCTGATCGGCGGTGCGGAGTACCTCGGGATCGTCCGTGTCGTAGCGCAGGTTCTGCGCCAAGGAGGAGATGCCGGTGATAGGGTTGCCGATTTCGTGGGCCACCCCGGCGGCCATCTGGCCGATGGACGCTAGCCGAGCGGCGTGGATCAGTTCGTCTTCCAGCCATTTCATCTCGCTGTGGTCCTCGACCAGGATGACGCTTCCCGCGGGTTGCTGGACCAAGGCGTCGCCGTCATCGTCCAGCGCGGCCTTGTGCAGGCTGAAGTAGCGCGGGGTATCGTCGAGGATCACGCTTTCCTTGTAGAGATGGTCGTGGGGGCTGGCGAGGATGCGGCCGAGCAGTTCGGCCCAGGGCGCGGGCAAGTTCTCGCGTCGATCACCGACGACGCCGTCGCCTTCGATGGCGCTGAGCTGGGCCAGAGCGTCATTCCACATCAGTACTTCGCCATCATCGCCGAAGGCGCATAGCCCCACCGGGAGCCGGGTGAGGGTGCGGCGATGGTAGCGTCGCAGGCCGTCCAACTCGCGAGCCTGGCCGGTGAGCCGTGAACGATAGGCCTCGAGGCGGCTCTCGACGAAGTGAATGTCTTCCTTGGCGCCGGGGCCGTCGTCGCGGTAAGGCAGGAAGCGGTCGACGATGTCCTGCGCTACCGATGGCCCCATCAGCCCGGACAGATTGGCCTGAATGCGATCGCGTAGGCGGCGCAGGGCGTAGGGGCGGCCGTCCTGAGGCGACAAGCGCAGGCTGGACAGGGCCAGTTGGACCTCGCGTTCGGCGACGTCGTCGCCGAGAGCCCGCGCCAACTGACGCTTGAAGTCTTCACCATTGGTTGCCGATAGCGGCAAACGCTTGGGGCGGATCACCGCGTCGACCGAGCAGGCTTCGGCGGCGGCCCGCTCTCCTGCTGACGTGCGCGTCAGCAGAGATACCAGGATGAACGTCAGGGCGTTGGCCGCGAGTGACACCAGGCTGACGCGATACCAGCCGGGGGCCTCGGCGACAAGGTCGAGCCCTGGAAGCAGGGTCAGGGGGGAGGGCAGTCCGGTGAGCAAGGGCAACCACAGGCCCGCCAGCCAAATGCCCACACCCACGCCGAGCCCGGCCAGCATGCCCTTGCGATTGGCGCCGGGCCAGTAGAGCAAGGCGAGAATGCCTGGCAGGCACTGTGCCATGCCCGCAAACGAGACCAGGCCCAGGGAGGTGAGGTCGTGGTTGAGCCCCACGGTGCGGTAGAACAGCCAGCCGGCCAGGATCACCGCCGCGATCAGTCCACGGCGGCCCCAGCGCAGCCAGCGATACAGGTCGGGCTGGTCGACCGGCGGATGGGCGATCAGCACCAGGTGGTTGAGGATCATGCCGGCGAGGGCCAGGGAAATGACGATCATGGTGCCACTGGCGGCGGCGAGCACGGCGAGGAAGGCCAGTGCGCCGACGGCCCATGACGAGGACAGCGCGAACACGACGTAAGCGTCGCCGGCACTAACACTGACGCCGAGCTTCTGCCCGGCCCACAGGATCAAGGGCACCGGTATCGCCATCAGCAGCAGGAATAGCGGCAGGGTCCACCCCGCCTTGAGCAGGGTGTCGCGGGACAGCGCCTCGGAGAAGGTGATGTGGAACATGTGGGGCATCAGGAAGGCCGCGGCGAAGAACAGCAACAGCAGGGTGCGCCATTGGGCCGGATCCAGCTGATGGGCCGATGCCTGCATCGCCGCCCCGGGCCCGTCGAGCCAGGCCTGAAGATCACCGGGGCCGTCGAAGACACCGTAGAGGGCGAACAGCCCCAGGCCGAGCATCGCCAGTAGCTTGACCAGGGAGTCGGTGGCCAGCGCCGCCATCAGGCTGTCGTGGCGGCGGTGGGCGTGGGTATGGCGGGCGCCGAAGAGGATCGCGAACAGCGCGATCAAGCAGCAGAACGCTAAAGCGATCAGTGCCGGGGAGGCGATGCCGGTGAGCAGATGCAGGGCGTTGCCCATGGCCTGGACCTGCAGCGCGAGCAACGGCATCACCGCCAGCAGGCTGATCAGGGTGATGACGGTACCGACCCAGCGTGAGCGAAAGCGGAACGCGAACAGATCGGCCAGCGATGCCAGTTGGTGGGTGCGAGCCATGCGCTGGATCGGCACCAGCAGCACCGGGGCCAGCAGGAAGGCGCCGGCGATGCCCAGGTAGTAGGCCAGGTAGCCGTAGCCGACGCGGCCGGCAAACTCGACGCTGCCGAGGATGGCCCAGGCGCTGGCGTAGGCGCCCAGGGACAGGGTGGCGGTCAGCGGGTGACGCACCCAGCGAGACGGAATCAGGCGGCGCTCCACGGCCTGGGCACCGGCAAACAGCAACACCAGATAGCCGACCCCCAGGGCCAGGATGGCGGCCAGGCTAGCGTTCATCGAGGGCCCGCTTCTGGTCGAGCCACAGGGTCAGGGCGATCAGGACGCCCCAGATCGCGAACGGGCGATACCAGGCCGCACCGGCCTGGCCCCAGCCGCTCATCAACAGGGGCGACAGCAGATAGCCACCGAACACCAGAAACAGCATGATGCGATAGACGTACAAGGGTGCCTCCTTGAGCAAGCGTCGTGGCTGGCCGTGGTTGATACCGTTGCCAGCATAGGCCTTTCGGGTCACGCGATGTTAACGCCTGTTGCGCTCACCGGTGTCAAGGTACGCCTGCGCGTCAAGGCGCAGCTCGCCGACGGGAATCCGCGAGGTGTCCCAGTGTTGCGTGGCGTCGGCCAACTGTTCGTCGACCGGTGACGCTGCGCGGTGCGGATCAGCGGGTTGGCCGAGGGCAACCAGTGTCTCGTGGAGCAGTCGCCGGATGGCCGGGGGCTCGCCGGGCAGTGCGGCGGCCAGGTTCTGTTTCGACAGTTTCTGGCCATCGTCGCCCATCACCAGGGGCAGGTGCAGATAGCCAGGCGAAGGCAGGTTCAACGCCGAATGCAACTGCAGTTGCCAGGGCGTGTTGTCCAGCAGGTCGGCTCCCCTCACGACCTCGGTGACGCCTTGGGCGGCATCATCGACCACCACCGCGAGCTGGTAGGCCCAGAGCCCGTCCTTGCGCTTCAGGATGACGTCACCAAGGGCCTCGGGATCGAAGCTCTGAGCGCCGTAGACGCGGTCGCTCCAGGCCACCGGGCGGGTGGCCAGGTCACTGCGCAGGCGCCAGGCCTTGGGGGCATCCGGGTGACGAGCCCCGTGACGGCACCAGCCCGGGTAGACGGCGTAGTCGCGCCATTGCTTGCGTGAGCAACTGCAGGGATAGGCGATCCCTTGTTCGATCAGCCGTGCCAGGGCCTCGCCGTAGGCCTCGCCGTGCCGGCTCTGGTAGCTGACCTCGCCATCCCAGTGCAGGCCAAAGGCCTCGAGCTGGGCAAGGATGGTGGCATCGGCCCCGGTGGGGTTGCGCGGTGGGTCGATATCTTCGATGCGCACCGTCCAGCGCCCGCCGACATGGCGAGCATCGAGGTAGCTTGCCACCGCCGCCACCAGGGAGCCGGCATGGAGGGGGCCGGAGGGCGTTGGGGCGAAACGGCCATGGGGTGGCTCCCGTCGGGGAGCGATAGGTGGTTCACGCAAGGTGGCGGTGTCCCCGTCGAGCCCTACCTGGGTGGGAGCTGTGAATTTGGCCGATAGCGTACCATTCGGGGCTCTGGCGTGCTGCTAGGGCGCCTTGGCGCAGCCTGCCAGGGGTACCGCGTGGCCCACCCGAGCAAGCGGTTTGGTGTGGATCCGCCACTGCCGTTGGCCTGGCTGTCGAGGCGGGAGCCCAGCCGACTCAAACGCAAACGGGCACCCTGGGGTGCCCGTTGTGTTGCGTCTGGTACGACAATCAGCCGCCGAGCTGCTTTTCCTTCAGCTCTGCGAGCGTCTTGCAGTCCACGCACAAGGTGGCGGTGGGGCGAGCCTCGAGGCGGCGGATGCCGATCTCGACACCGCAGGCATCGCAGAAGCCGTAATCGTCTTCGTCGATCATCTCGAGCGTTTCATTGATCTTCTTCAGCAGCTTGCGCTCGCGGTCGCGGGTGCGCAGTTCCAGGCTGAAGCCCTCTTCCTGGGTGGCCCGGTCAGCTGGGTCGGCATAGTTGTTCGCCTCTTCCTGGAGGTGGCGGACGGTGCGGTCTACCTCCTCCATCAGCTCCTGTTTCCAACCCAGCAGGATCTGGCGGAAGTGCTCAAGCTGCTTCTCGTTCATGTACTCTTCACCCGCCGCCGGTTCGTAGGGGGTGAACTTCTTGGGCACTTCCGTTTTCTTTTCTGCTACTGGCATGGGATTGCCTCGTTACTTTAGTGACTGCTGATCAATACCCCACGCTAGGCTAAGGTATCTCACGCCAAAGGGAAGCTTGTTTAGCGAATATTTGGACGTAATGCAACACCTGAGCGTCTGTGACTTGCTCTACCTCCCCAAAAGTCGTAGGCATTGGTTAGACTAACCCACACGGCTAAGGTTTCGGGTCTGGCCCGGCCGGCCGCTTGTTTTGGAGACACCCATGACCTGGAATGCCAGGCTGGATCGGGTCGCACCGTTCCGCGTCATGCATTTGCTGGAGTTGGCACAGAGGCGAGAAGCCGACGGTCACGACGTCATTCATCTCGAGGTCGGCGAGCCCGATTTTCCGACCCCCACTGCGGTGCGCGATGCCGGGCTGCAGGCATTGACGGACGGTCGTACCCGCTATACCCCGGCCTGTGGCATCCCGGCGCTGCGCGAGGCCATCTCGGGCCACTATCGCGATCACTTCGCTGCCGATGTCGCGCCTGAGCGGATATTGGTGACGCCCGGGGCCTCCGGGGCGCTGCTGCTGGCCAGCCAACTGCTGGCGGGCCCGGGCGATCGCGTCGTGATGGCGGACCCGAACTACCCCTGCAACCGACACTTCATGGCGCTTGCCGGGGCCGAGGTGGATGCCGTGGCGGTCGGCGATGACAGCGGCTGGCAATTGACCGCCGAGCTGATCGCAAGCCACTGGCGAGAGACCACGCGTCTGGCCATGCTGGCCTCGCCCTCCAACCCGACCGGGCACGTGCTACCGCGTGCAGAGCTGGAGGCGGTGACGCAGGTGGTGGCGGCCAGAGGCGGACATCTGCTGGTCGATGAGATCTACCAGGGCATCAACTATGGCATGGCGCCGCTCTCGGTGACGTCGATCAGCGACCGTGCCTTTGTGGTCAACAGCTTCTCGAAGTACTTCGGCATGACGGGCTGGCGCCTCGGGTGGCTGGTCGCGCCGGAAGAGGCGGTCGAGCCCCTGACCCGGCTGGCGCAGAACGTGTTCCTGGCGCCTTCGACGCCGGCTCAGCATGCGGCTCTGGCCGCCTTCGAACCGCAGTGTCTGGAGGTGCTGGAAGCGCGCCGGCAGGAGTTGGCCGTCCGCCGCGATGCTCTGCTGAGGGGGCTCGAGCGCCTTGGGCTGGCGCCGGCGCTGCCGCCCCAGGGGGCGTTCTACCTGTGGCTGGATATTTCCGCCTATAGCCGCGACAGCCAGGCGTTCTGTCAGGAGCTGCTGGAGCAGGAGAACGTCGCCATCACCCCGGGGACCGATTTTGCGCTGACAGGCGGTGAGCATCATGTGCGCATCGCCTTCACCACCACTGTTCCCCGCCTCAAAGAGGCGGTAGGGCGCCTCGAACGATTCCTGGCCCGGCAACGGTGAGGCGACCATGATGTATCCCACTTTGGTACCCGGTGTGCTGGTCAAGCGCTACAAGCGCTTTCTCGCCGATGTGCGGCTCGACGATGGCCGTGTGGTCGTCGCCCATTGCCCGAATACCGGCTCGATGCGGGCGGTGAATGTGCCCGGCAGTCGCGTATGGCTGGCCGCCAGTGACAATCCGGCGCGCAAGCTGGCCTGGACCTGGGAGCTGATCGAGCTGGCGCAGCCGGACGGCGCCACGGCATTGGCGTCGGTGCACACCGGGCGTGCCAACCGCATCGTCGAAGAAGGGTTGTCGGGGGCTCGCGCGCCACTGAGCCTAGGTGATTACGAGGAGCTCAAGCGCGAAGCCAAGGTCGAGGGGGCTCGGCTCGATTTTCGCCTGCGGGCGGAGGGGCGTCGCGACTGCTTCGTGGAGGTCAAGCAGGTGACGCTGCGCGAGCACGATGGCCATGGCTACTTCCCGGATGCCGTCAGCGAGCGCGGGCGCCGGCACCTCGAAGTGCTGGCCGAATTGGCGGCCGAGGGCCAGCGTGCCGTGCTGTTGTTTCTGGTCGCTCACGAGGGCATTCGTGACGTCGCGCCGGCGACCCATCTCGACCCCGTCTACGCCGAGACGCTGCGTCGAGTGGCGAGGAACGGCGTTGAGGTGATGGCCAGCGGCATCGAGGTGATGCGCGATGACCTGGGCCGGCCGCTCGGTATTGCGCTGGGCGACAGCCTCGACGTTCGGCTGGCGGCGCCGGACCTGGTCTGACGGCGCGGGCAAAAAGCGAGCGGGTGGGGTGCCGGCCACGAGAGCCGGTCCGGCCGCTGGTGGTGATCAGGCCGGTGGGGGAGAGGGGCGACAGTTCGGGAGCGCCGCGAGCACTCTCTCCAGCGCCTGCTCCCCCTGGGCGCCGTCGGCCGTCTGCTGCCACCATTGACGATGAATACCGCGTACTCGCACCTGGATGCTCGGCACGCCGAGGACCTGGGCCATGGCCATGCGGTGGAGTCCCTTGTTGATCTTGATCAGGCCGCCGTGACGGTCCACGGCGGCGCCGAGCCGATCCTTGCCGAGCCCCTCATCGAAGCCGAAGCAGGCCATGGACTCCATGTACAGCAGGTAGCGCTTCAGATAGGCCAGGATGCGTTCCGGCCGATCCAGCAGCATGCCTTCGGAGTGTGATGCCACCGGTTTGCCTCGGGCCAGGCGCTCGGCAAGCTGATGAAAGCTTGCGCTGTGGGCTGGGTCGCGGCGGTGCTCCCAGATATCGGCGATGAAGTGCATGCGGCGACTGGACAGCGCATGGGTCAAGGGCAAGTCCCAGTCTCCGTGCCACAGTAGCTGGCCCCCGATGCGATGGCGCAGGCGCCGGTCGGGGAAGGAGCGAGGGTAGTTGACCTGACGCAGCAGCGCTCGAGGATCGACGTTGACGTCGAGGGCGTCGGCGTAGCGGTTCTCGATGGCGCGTCGCGGCAAGCCCGTGGCTTCGATGCGTCGGCTACCCGGTGCCTGATGTCGCCACAGCGCCAGGGCGGCGGTTTCCAGGCGCATCCCCAGGTGGCGGTTGAAGGCCGCCTTGGCCCGAAAGGCGAAGCGCGATAGCTGCATGCGTGGTGCCAGGATGGGGTCGAACAGGCTTGGGTCGGCATGTTCGCCGTCCGGTGTCAGCGGCATGGCGGCGGTGGCGGAGAGCAGTTCGAAGGCGCAGTAGAGTCGCGATTTCAGCCCATCGTCGATCTCGGCGCCGGGCAGTTGCTGGGCCATGTCCCACAACCGTTCGCCGCTCAACGGCTCCAACGGTAGTTGGGGGGGCGGCAGATTGATGCGATCGACATCGAGCAGGCGGCCGGAGGGGGTGAGGGCCCCGGACTCGATGTGGGGTGCGCGCAGTTGGCTGCCCAGGCGGCTGCCGAAGACGCTCATCAGCCAATGGCCCGGGGTCGTCAGACTGGCATCGAAGCGCCAGACGTTGTGCCAGGCGAGCACCAGGGTATCGTGAACGACATCCTCGATATCGCGGTCGCTGGCCATGAACTGGCGTCCGATGGTCACCATGCTGGGCACGCTGTGAATGGCCAGGGCCTCGAGCCCTGCAAGGGAGCCGCGGGCGCAGGCGGACAGCGCGTCACCGAGCTCGGTGCCGGCGAGGGCTCGGGAGGAGGAAGGCGTGTCAGTCGTCACGATGGAACCGCTGCATGAAGCTAAGGGTCTCCGGTGCCGCATTGCGGTCGAGCTGGAGGGCGAGGCGAAAGCGCATGGGAGCGCTGGTCGTCAACGGGAAGGTGGCGATACGCGAAACGCCGCCGCCCGTGTCGAGGCGGCGAAAGGCCAGCGGTGATTCGCCGCTCTCGCCGACCACCGTGACCGTTCCGTCCACGGGAACGTTCAGGGTCTCGCCGGCGGCGTCGCGCACGGTCAGGGTCACGAGGCCCTGGGCCTGGCTGCGCATGAGGCCCAGGCGATCGGCCACTTCACGGGGAATGAAAGTGGTCGGGATGGCGCTGTAGTGTGCCTCGACATCGCCGAAGCGCTCGAACTGCTGGGCATGGCTGGAAGGCGCTGTCAGCGCCAGCAGGATGGCCAACCCCAGGGGCGGGAACAGGCGTCGATGAATGGCTTGCATGCAATCCTCCTCCCCATGACGGGGCGCTGGCGGGCCGCCTGAATGTCGAATGGCGTGGCGGGCCTGACATCCTAGTCGCGAGTGATGCGGAAGATGGCGATCTCACCGAACAGGTTAGGCCACAGGCGTGACATCAGGCGGCCCTCATGATCCTTGATGCCGACCGCCCGGTCGACAATCTTCAGCCCTTTGTCGCGGCACAAGGCCTCGAAGTCATTGAACGTCGACAGGTGGATATTGGGCGTATCGTACCAGGCATGGGGTAGCGTCTTGGATACCGGCATGTAGCCGCGCAGCCCCAGGTGCACGCGGTGGCGCCAGTAGGCGAAGTTGGGGAAGGTAATGATGCACTCGCGGGCGACCCTGAGCATTTCGTCGAGCATCAGGTCGGGGCGGCGCAGTGCCTGTAGCGCCTGGGTCATGATGACCAGGTCGCAGGCATCATCCTCGAAGTTGGCCAGGCCTTCATCGAGGTTCTGCTCGATCACGTTGACGCCTTGGCTAACGCAGCGAGTGATGCCGTCGGGATCGATCTCGAGCCCGTAGCCAGAGACCTGTTTGTCACGTGCCAGGGCGTGCAGCAGGGTGCCATCGCCGCAGGCCAGGTCGAGAACCTTGGCGCGCTCGGGCACCCAGTCGTAGATCAGCGTCAGGTCAGAGCGCACGCGCGGCCTCCTCGTTGCGTGGTTCCAGCCCCAGGTCGTTGGCAATGCGATCGATGAAGCCGGCAAACACCGCCTGGTAGCGTGGCTCGGGCATCAGAAAGGCATCGTGTCCGTGGGGCGAGTCGATGTTGGCATAGCTGACCGACTTCCCGGCGCGGACAAGGGCGTTGACGAGCTCCTTGGAGCGCGTCGGAGGAAAGCGCCAGTCGGTGGTGAAGCTGACGACCAGAAAGGGACATTCGGCCGGTGCCAGGGCCTTGGCCAGGTCGCCGTCGTGGTCGGCGGCGGGATCGAAATAGTCCAGCGCCTTGGTCATCAACAGATAGGTGTTGGCATCGAAGGATGTCGAGAAGGCATCGCCCTGATAGCGCAGATAGGACTCGACCTGGAACTCGACGCCGAAGTCGTAGTTCAAGTCGTCGGTGCGCAAGTCGCGGCCGAATTTGGATCCCATCGCGTCTTCCGACAGGTAGGTGATGTGTCCCACCATGCGAGCGAGTTTCAGACCGCGTCGAGGTAGCGTCTCGAGATCGGCGTAGTGGCCGTCGTGGAAGTCGGCATCCGAGCGGATGGCCTGGCGCGCGACTTCGTTGAAGGCGATGTTCTGGGCCGACAGCTTGGGCGTGGCGGCGATGACGGCGGCATTGGCGATGCGCTCGGGGAAGGCCAGCGACCACTGCAGCACCTGCATGCCTCCGAGACTGCCGCCGATGACGGCGGCAAAACGTTGGATGCCGAGGCGCTCGGCCAGGCGTACCTGGCTTTGGACCCAGTCACAGACCGTGACCATGGGGAAGTCCGGCCCCCAGGGACGGCCCGTCTCGGGGTTGAGGCTCGAGGGGCCGGTGGAGCCGTGGCAGCCACCGAGATTGTTCAGCGAGACCACGAAAAAGCGCTCGGTATCGATGGACTTGCCCGGGCCGATATGGGCGTCCCACCAGCCGGGCTTGCGCTCGTCGTCGGCGTGGTAGCCGGCGGCATGATGATGTCCGGACAAGGCATGGCAGATGAGAATGGCGTTGCTACGCTCGTCATTGAGCGTGCCGTAGGTCTCGTAGACCAGATCGTAAGTCGGCAGCGTCTTGCCGCAGACCAGAGACAGAGGGTCGTCGAAGTGCGCCGTCTGTGGCGTCACCAGTCCGACCGAATCGCGAGGAAGCTCGGGCATCAGTCGTGTCGTGTCCAGTGAAGTGAAAGTCTGTTCGTTGTCGTCTCGATGGTTCGGGTCGTTCGCGCCGGAGGTGCCGGCGCGAACCGTGCCCCTGTGGCCCGCTCTAGCGCATGGCGCTGCGCGCCCAGTGCTGGGGCTGCCTAGAGCCCGACCAGCATGCCGGAGATGCCGGCGGCACGGACCAGGGATCCGACCACGATACCATCGATCAGATTGATGCCGATGAAAACCACGATAGGTGACAGATCGAGCATACCGAGTGGCGGAATCACCCGTCGTACCGGGGCCATGATCGGCTCAACCAGTTGCATGACCAGCAGGGCTCCGGGGTGGTTGGCCTGGGGCGCCACCCAGCTCAGGATGATCATCACGATCAGGGCGAAGAAGTAGATCTTCAGAATGGCGCTGGCCAGTGCCGCCACCCCGGCGATGGCCAGCCCACCGATCGGAGGCATGCCGATGCCGGCCACCTGCAGCAGGATGATGATGCTGACCACCTTGACCACGAAGCCAGCCGCCAGGCTGGCCAGGTCATAGCGGCCGGCGACCGGCCCGAGAACGGTCTGAAAGGGCCGCACGACCGGCTGGGTGACCTTGACCACCGACTGGCTCAGGGGATTGTAGTAGTCCGCCCGTGATGCCTGCAGCAGAAAGCGCAGCATCAGCAGGAACAGGTAGATGTTGATGAGCGTGTTGACCAGCAGCAGGCCCGCGTTTCCCATTTGACCGCCCATTGGGGCTCCTCCGTGTGGTGTGTTGGCTGGTGTCAGCTCTTGCCGAGTTCGGCAGACATTTCCTGGGCTCGCTCGGCACAGGCGCGCATGGCGCCTTCCACGGCGTCGCGCAAGCCGGCTTGCTCCAGGTGGGCAATGGCACGCTCCGTGGTGCCGCCGGGCGACATCACATTGCGTTTGAGTTCGGCGGGAGCCTTGTCGCTGGCCATCGCCATACGTGCGGCGCCGTAAGCGGTCTGCATCGCCAGCCGTCGGGCTGTCGCGGCGGGCAGACCGAGCTTGGTGCCGGCTTCTTCCATGGCTTCGAACATCAGAAAGAAGTAGGCAGGTGCGCTGCCCGAGACGGCAGTCACCGCCTCGAGCAGCGCCTCTTCATCGACCCACTCGACGATACCGACACTTTCCAGCAGTGCGCTGGCCAGCTCGCGCTGGGCGGTATCGACGTGTCGGTTGGCGTATAGGCCGCTGGCACCGGCCCCCACCAGGGAGGGGGTGTTGGGCATGCAGCGAATCACCGCCAGGTCCCCGCCGAGCCAGGACTCGAGGGTGTCTGCCGTGAGACCCGCCGCCACCGAGACGATCAAGGGCTTGCGTGCCTGGGTGGCCTCGCGGAGGTCCTCGCAGACGCTGCGCATGATCTGCGGCTTGACTGACAGTACCACCACGTCGGCATTGGCGATGGCGGCCTGGTTATCGGTGGTCACCTGGATGCCCAGGCGCTCCCGCAGCGGTGCCAGGGTGGCCTCGCGGGTGGCGGTGGCGGTGATGGCGGAGGCGGGGTAACCACTCTCGACCATGCCCGCGAAGATAGCGCTGGCCATGTTGCCGGCGCCGATAAACGTCACGTTGCTGGCCATGCAAGGCTCCTTAGATGGCGGCAGCGGCGTCGTCTACGCCGCTGTTGACGGGATGTTCTGTGCTGCTGTTGTCGTTGATTGTGCTGGTCTCGGCGCTCGGCGGCCAGCGTCAGGAGCGCGAGCCGAAGATGGCGGTGCCCAGACGCACCATCGTCGCCCCTTCGAGAACCGCGGCTTCCAGATCCGCGGACATGCCCATGGAGAGTGTATCGAGGGGCGCGTCAGGAAGCTCGGTGCGCAGCGTCTCCAGCGCTCGGCGTAGCTGGGCAAACGGTGCGCGCTGGGCGTCCTGGTCCTGGGGCTCGCCAGGAGCCGGAATCGCCATCAAGCCACGCAGGCGCAGGCCGGGCAAACTGGCGACGGTCGCCGCCAGCTCCGGCAACGCTGCCGGCGAGACGCCCGACTTGGAGGCCTCGCCGCTGACGTTGACCTGCAAGCAGACATTGAGCGGGCCCAGGGCGGCGGGGCGCTGTTGCGACAGTCGCCGGGCGATCTTGTCGCGATCGACGCTGTGGACCCAGGTGAACTGGCTTGCCACCTCGCGGGTCTTGTTGGATTGGAGAGGGCCGATGAAGTGCCAGACGATGTCACTCAGGTCGGCAAGCTCCGCCTGCTTGCCCAGTGCCTCCTGCAGATAGTTCTCGCCGAAGTCGCGTTGGCCGAGGCCGTAGGCCTGACGCAGTAGCGAGGCAGGCTTGGTCTTGCTGACCGCCAGAAGGAGAGCGTCTTGTGTGCTGCGTCCGGCGCTCTCTAGCGCCTTCGCCAGCCGGTCTCTGGCGGAGGTCAAGGAATCGGCGATCTGCGTGGTCATGGGGTAATGTCTGTCCTATGGTGAGGCACCTTTCTTCCCTGTCGCCAGGGATCAGCCAGGGAGCCTCATGGATATTACCGAACTGCTGGCAGTCTCGGCAAAGCACGCGGCGTCAGACCTACACCTGTCGGCGGGGTTGCCGCCGATGATTCGCGTCGATGGCGAGATGCGTCGGCTGGAGCTGGCGGCCCTCGATGACGCTCAGGTGTCGAGCATGGTCGGCACCCTGATGGATGACGATCAGAGGCGCGGTTTCGAGAGCGCCCTGGAGCTCGATTTCTCCTACGAGATGCCGGGACTATCGCGTTATCGGGTCAATGTCTATCGGCAGCAACGGGGCACTGCGGCAGTGCTACGTGCCGTTCCGACGCGCATTCCGACGCTGGATGACCTGGCGCTGGGCGAAGTGTTCGAGCGCCTCACCGCGTTGCCAAGGGGGCTGGTGCTGGTCACTGGGCCGACCGGGTCGGGCAAGAGCACGACGCTGGCCGCGATGATCGACCATATCAATAGTCAGCGTCCCGATCATGTCTTGACCATCGAAGACCCCATCGAGTTTGTTCATCACAGCAAACGCAGCCTGGTCACCCAGCGCGAAGTCCATCGGCATACTCTTGGCTTTGCGCCGGCGCTGCGCAGCGCCCTGCGCGAGGACCCCGATGTCATCCTGGTGGGCGAGATGCGCGACCCGGAGACCATTCGGCTGGCATTGACCGCGGCGGAGACCGGTCACCTGGTCTTCGCCACACTGCATACCGCTTCCGCTGCCAAGACCATCGATCGCATCATCGACGCCTTTCCCGGGGCGGAGAAGGCCATGGTCAGGGCCATGCTCTCCGAGTCGCTTCAGGCGGTCGTATCCCAGACACTGATCAAGCGGCGGCAGGGAGGGCGGGTTGCCGCGCGAGAAATCCTGTTGATCACGTCCGCCATCCGCCACCTGATCCGCGAGGACAAGGTGGCGCAGATCTATTCGGCGATCCAGACCGGCGCTCAGCTCGGCATGCAGACCCTGGATGCCGCGCTTGGCCGTCTCGTGACCGACAACGTGGTCGCACGCCAAGACGCCGAGCGCCACGCTCGTCATACGCTGTCGTTATAGTGCCGTCAGCATCCGGCCGTGCGTTCTTGGCAGGGCCCCTCTCGCCGGTTTCCGCGAGCCTCGGGTGTCGGTTTACGGGCTAGCGTGCGTAGAGTCCGCCCAGCACGCGCGGCCCCGATGCGCCGGTGACCGACGCAAGATTCCCGGGCAGCTCCAGCAGGCGTTGGCGCGCCAGCCAGGCGAAGGCCGCGGCCTCGAGCCAGTCGCCGGGCCATCCAAGGTCATCGCTTGTGAGCAGCGTGGCCTCCGGTAGCCGTTGGGCAAGGCGCCCGAGCAGGTCGATGTTGTGTGCACCGCCGCCGCAGGGAACGATGTCCAGATCCTGTGGGGCGTCCAAGGCCTCGGTGGCCATCTCGACGCCCAGGGCGATGGTAGTGGCCGTCAGTTCCGCCAGGGTCGACTGTACGTCGACGGCCGCCTCCTCGCCGGCCAGGTGGCCCGCGAGCCAGCCCATGTGAAAGAGCTCACGACCGGTGCTTCGTGGTGGAGGGCGGTGAAAGAATGGCTCGGCGAGCAGGCGTTCCAGCAACGAGGCGTCGACCCTTCCTCGCGCCGCCCAGGCGCCGTCGGCATCGAAGGGTCCCTGGCAGTGGTGTTCATGCCAGGCATCCAGCAGGGCATTGGCGGGGCCGGTATCGAAGCCGACGGGGTCACGATCGTCACCAATTGGGGGCAGCAGCGTCAGGTTGGCGAAGCCACCCAGATTGAGGACCAGCCGCCAGCGAGTCGGGTGACGAAAGATGGCCTGGTGGAAGATGGGGGCCAGAGGGGCGGCTTGGCCTCCCGCGGCCAGGTCGCGTCGGCGGAAATCGGCGACGACCGGGCAGCCGGTCAACTCCGCCAGTCGGCTAGGGTTATCGAGCTGCAAGGTATATGCCGGCCCCGCCGCCTGACCCTTCTGATCATGCCCATCGGGGGCATGCTCGATGGTCTGGCCATGGCTGCCGATGGCGCTGATGGCGTCGGCGCGGAGTTCGGCTTCGGCCAGGAGCCCGCCGACAGCGCGGGCTTGGCATTGACTGAATGCCTCTTCGGCGACTGCCAGGTCGGAGAAGGCCACGCTTTGTTCGTGGCACAATCGCCAGAGCGTGGCGCGCAGCGTTGCCGGCATGGCCTCGCCGTGGGTCGCTTCCAGGCGCGGGACCCCCTGATCATCGAAACTCACCAGAGCGGCGTCGATGCCGTCGAGGCTGGTGCCGGACATCAGTCCTACGAAGCGTTGCATGGGCGATCCTGTCGTCTCAACCGGAGTGGAGGATCATGGTACCATTCTGTTCATTCGACGAATGCCAGGGTCGCCAGCCGACCCTTGTCGTGATGATTTGATGACTTGACTTGATGACTTGCCTTGATGAGGAGTGGAGAGGACACCATGACCGATGTGGCTGACGCCCTGGCGCTGTTGAAGCGCGGCACCCATGAGATTCTGCTGGAAGACGAGTTGGTGAAGAAGCTCGCTTCCGGGCGCAAGCTGCGGATCAAGGCCGGCTTCGACCCCACCGCTCCCGACCTGCACCTGGGGCACAGCGTGCTGCTGACCAAGATGCGTCAGTTTCAGGACCTTGGCCATCAGGTGATTTTTCTGATCGGCGACTTTACCGGCCGTATCGGTGACCCCACCGGCAAGAACGTGACCCGCAAGCCGCTCACCGAGGACGAGGTCAAGGCGAATGCCCAGACCTACAAGGAGCAGGTGTTCAAGATTCTCGATCCGGATAAGACCGAAGTGCGCTTCAATGCCGAGTGGTTCTCGACGATGAGCGCGGCCGACATGATCGAGCTGGCCGGCCAGACCACCGTGGCGCGTATGCTCGAGCGCGACGATTTCGAGAAGCGCTACAAGAGCGGCCAGTCGATTTCCCTGCATGAGTTCCTCTACCCGCTGGTGCAAGGCTACGACTCCGTGGCGCTGGAGGCGGATGTCGAGCTTGGTGGCACCGATCAGAAGTTCAACCTGCTGATGGGGCGCGAGGTGCAGAAACACGTCGGTCAGGAGGCTCAGGTGGTGATCACCATGCCTCTGCTCGAGGGGCTTGACGGCGTGCAGAAGATGTCCAAATCGCTCGGCAACTATGTCGGCGTGGATGAGTCGCCGGGCTCGATGTTCAACAAGCTGGTGTCGATGCCCGACACCTTGATCTGGCGCTACTTCGAGTTATTGTCGCTGAAGGACAATGCCGAGATAGAAGACCTGCGCCAGCGTATCGAGCGCGGCGATAATCCTCGTGATATCAAGATGGAGCTGGCGCGGGAGCTGATCGGTCGCTATCACGGCGAAGAGGCCGCAGCCAATGCCCACCGTCTGGCTGGTAATCAGCTGGCCGATGGCGAGCTTCCGGAAGACATGCCCGAGGTAGAAATCGTGTTCGACGGCGCCGACCAGGCCCCCATCGCCGCGGTTCTCAACCGTTCCGGGCTAGCCAACAACAGCGCCCAGGCCAAGGATATGCTGGGTAACGGGCGCGTGAAGGTCGACGGAGCGGTGGTTGCCAAGGACCACATGCTGGCCGTTGGCGATACCTTCGTGATTCAAGCGGGCAAGAAGCGTTATGCCCGAGTGATGATCAAGGCCTGATCGGCGCGTCGACGTCCGAGAAACGCCCGCCGCAGTGCGGGCGTTTTTGTGAGTGGTCGGCGGCTAGCCTGACATCGCCGTGTATCCACAGCCGGTTGTTATTGTGCGGTGTGGATAAGTCGCCTTTCGTCGAGGTGTCATCCTGGCGTCACGCGTCTGAAATTTTTTTACAGGAAGGCCTTGCGGGGGCGCCGCTGAAGCCGTAAAGTACGCATCCGCTGCCGGCAACGAGCAAACGTTGCCCGCGGTGATTGGTGGTTCAGGTGGTTGATTTCAAATGGCT
>NZ_JBQXYF010000022.1:0-58025 GCF_052645355.1 Halomonas sp. V046 | reverse complement strand
CCGGCACGTCATCCTTCACGTCGATCGTGAGGGTCGTGGTCGCGACGTCGCCATCGCTGTCGGTCAGGGTGACCGCGAAGTCGTCCTGAATACCGTCGCTGTCGGTGCCCTGGGTGCTGTGCTCGGTGGTGTTGTCATCGAGGGTGTAGCTGTAGGTGTAGTTACCGGCGCTGACGCTGACCGTCAGGACGCCGTAGCTGCCCTGCACCGTGCCGCCGTTGGTCACATTGACGCCGCCAATGACCAGGCTGCCGACGCCGTCGGAGCCGGTATCGATGTTCAGCGAGCCACTGGTGGTCTCGAGATCGGTCGCGGCCTGGCTGCCGCCATCGTCAAGACCCGCCTCGTCCACCTGATTGGTGCCTTCGGCGTTGGGTTCCTCCGGGGTGACGTCGATCTCGGGTTCGTCGTCTTCCACCACCACCTGCCAGGTCGCTTGGCTCGTGTCGCCGTCATTGTCGGTGATGGTATAGAGAATGTCAGCGGTGCCTTCGAAACCGGCCGCCGGGGTAAACGTGACCTGACCATCGGCAGAGAAGCTCAGCGTACCGGCCGCCGGATCCACGAGTTCAGCCGCAGTCAGGCTGCCACCATCGGCCCCGAGAGTGTCGGCGCCTTCGGCGTTGTTGATGACGTTGATCGTCACCGCGACATCATCGGTCGTGTTGGACGTCGGATCGTCCACCGCCTGGGGGGCATCGTCGACGATCAGAATGTCGAGCGACCCGGTCGCGCTGCTGCCATCGACGTCGACCGCCACCACGCTCAGGCTGTCAAGGAATCCGCCATCAGTGGCACCGGCTTGGCTGTCATTATCGACATTGTCATCAAGAACATAGGTATAGGAGACGCTGCCCCCTTGGGCGGTCCCGGAGAACCCGGTCAGCGTCAGCACCCCATGGGCGGTGGCGATGGTCTGAGGGCTGGTCCCCAGGGCATTGAGCTGGGCAAGCGTCAGCTCACGACCACCAACGCTCAGGGTGGCAAGCCCATCGCCGGCGGTAAAACCGAAACTGCCAGAGCGGGTCAGCGAGGCGGCATCGGGCGAACTGCCACCGGAAAGATTGGCTTCGAACAGGGTCTGCTCGGCGCTACTCGCACCGATCGGCAGACCACCGGGGTCTCCTGGGCCACCAGGACCACCAGGGCCGCCGGGGCCGCCGGGGCCACCAGGACCACCGGGGTCTCCCGGACCCTCGAGACCGGTCAAGGTGACACCCTGATCATCGGCGTCAGGATCGGCATCATCGATGGCATCGAATTCACGGAACTCGATGTCCTCGGCGCGCTCAAGGCCGAACTCGAAGGCTAGCGGGTCGACACTCTCGACAATGCGCAAGAGACGCACGAAGGTGCTGCCCTCATCGCCGGCGCCAGCCGCACCGCCGACGCCACCGGCGGCCGGCGCTTCCAGTTCGTCGAGAAGATCACCGCTGCCAGAATCGATGGCCGCCAGCAGATCATTTAACTGCTGATCGCCAAGCACGTTGTCGGCCTGTTCGGCGAGTTCGGCTTGATCGGCGCGAGGAGTACCGCTACCCGCCGGCGCTTCGGTCTCGGAGATGGCAGCCTCGACGGCGTCCATACGCGCATCAAGATCACCTTCACCAGAAGGGAAAAAACTGACCTGACCCGTGCCGCTGAGCACCGCAGGCTCCGTATCTCCACCGAAGTCGATGACCACGCGACCGCCGCTGGACGTCGTCAGACGCTGACCGTCTTCGAGGGTATCGCCGGGTTTGAGCTCGCGCCGCACCCCATCCTCACCCTCCACCCAGGCTTGACCTTCCACCATCATGACCGTCGCGTTCGCCATCTCGTCCTCGCTTCGTCAACTGCGTTGACGTCGTCTATTTCGTCGAATGGGCAAAAAAAGATCCCACCGGCATCTTTGTGATGCCAGAAATAGCGGAGAACTGCGCTGATCAGCATTGTACTGAAGTACATGTAGCGAACCCGAGGCGCGGAAACCGCCTGCATGAGACTACTTTCGACGTCACCTAGTACGACGTACTCCATGCTAATGAGCCGGGAAGTGCAAAAGATCAGTCAGGTTTTTGTGCCAAAACTCTCACCGGAACATCGGTGGCGCATCACTCCGCCTTCTTCCGGGCACCGGCCAGACCATCACCGACGGCGCCCGTTCAAGATCGCCAAGAGTCAGCCAAGTGGATGAAAAAAGGACGGTTGTTGGACGTCGTCAGTGTTTCCTCCGAAGCCCGCCGGCAGCGCGGATGGTTGACTCATACTCCATCCACTAGGCCGGACACGCCGCGCCACTACGCGACGCCTTCAGCGTCATCATGGCCCTGACGCTCGATTCCAGGACTGAGATTTCCCGTACACAAAAAACCGCCAAAGGACTGACCGATGACGCTGACGAAAAAGGCCCGACCAGACAAAAACCCAATAAACATATTTAAAACAATGAATTGCAATAAAACAGCGCCAAGCGTTGTCTATTAGCTACATATAAACACATGATTTATAACAATTTTTTATTATCCCTCTCATACTGTCTCTAAAAGGAGACGTTTTTCTCGCATCGAATGCCCCCCCAGGCCACGGCCATCCTGCCTCAGTCCATACAAAACACTGTTCAAAAACAATTTTTTCCTTGTTGGACTGCATCTTGCGTTAATGCCGTCCTGACATCCCAAGTCAACGACCGACCGTCACTGCCCCAGGTTGGGTAGCGGAAGAGGTCATGCCGTTGGCCCATGAAAAAAACGTGACTGCATCGCAAGGAGATCGACCATGAAGATCACCATTCACGGTTCTGGCTACGTCGGCCTCGTCACCGGTGCCTGCCTAGCGGACGTCGGACATGAGGTCATGTGCGTCGACGTCGACGAGATGAAGGTCGCCCGCCTGAGGCGCGGCGAGGTGCCGATCTACGAGCCCGGGCTCGAAAGCCTGATTCGCCACAATCTCGACAGCGAGCGTCTGCAGTTCAGCGCAGACCCCGAGGAAGGCGTCGCGTTTGGCGTGCTGCAATTCATCGCTGTCGGCACCCCGTCCGATGAGGATGGCAGCGCCGACTTGAGCCACGTGCTCCAGGTCGCCCGGACCATCGGCGAGAACATGACCCAGTATCGCGTCATCGTCGACAAGTCCACGGTACCGGTCGGCACCGCCGACCAGGTCAGCCGGGTGATCGGCGACACCCTCGAGGATCGCGGCCTGGCCCTGGAGTTCGATGTCTGTTCCAACCCTGAGTTCCTCAAGGAAGGCGCCGCCATCGAGGACTTCTCGCGCGGTGCTCGCATCGTCGTCGGCACCGAGAGCGAGCGCGTTCGCCGCCTGATGCGCGAATGCTACGCACCGTACAGCCGCCAGAAGGACAAGCTGATCTTCATGGACGTGCGCAGCGCCGAGCTGACCAAATACGCCGCCAACGCCATGCTGGCGACCAAGATCAGCTTCATCAACGAAATCGCCAACCTGGCCGAGCACCTGGGCGCCGACATCGAGCACGTGCGCCATGGCATCGGCAGCGACCCGCGCATCGGCTATCACTTCATCTACCCGGGCTGCGGCTATGGTGGCTCGTGTTTCCCCAAGGACGTCAAAGCCCTGGCGCGTACCGCCAGCGAGGTCGGAGCGCCAGCGCGCATGCTGCAGGCGGTGGAAACCGTCAATGCCGACCAGAAGTCGCGCCTCTTCGACAAGCTCGAGATGGCGCTGCACGGCAACCTGGAGGGGCGCACCATCGCCCTGTGGGGCCTGGCCTTCAAGCCCAATACCGACGATATGCGTGAAGCCCCGAGCCGTACCCTGATGGAGAAACTGTGGGCCGCCGGTGCCCGGGTCCAGGCCTTCGATCCCGAAGCCGCCGCCGAGTGCCACCGGATCTACGGTGAGCGCCCGGACCTGTGCATTGCCAAGCAGCGAGATGCCGCCCTAGAAGGCGCCGATGCGCTGGTCATCTGCACCGAGTGGAAGGCCTTTCGCACCGTCGACTTCGCGCACATCGCCAGCACCCTGAACCATCCGGTGCTGATCGATGGCCGCAACCTTTACGCCCCCGAAGACGTCCAGGGCGCCGGGCTCGAGTATTACGCCATCGGCCGCGGTGACTCCCTGCACACCGTCACCCCCTGAGGCGCCCCATGTCGACTCTACCCAAGCACACCTCCGTGGCCAGCAAGGCCACGGAGCTGACCACCCTGCTGCTGATGCTGTCGCTGTTGATCGTGCTGCTCAGTGAGTTGCCCTCGGAGGTGTTCTCGCCTGAATCGAAGAGCTTCTTCTTCGCCGTGGGCGCCGTGGGGGCGTGGCGCTATTCGTGGTGGTTCGTCCAGGCCCTGAGGTCGGTGTGGTACAACCGGCGCCTCTTTCCGCGCATGCGCGCCAAGGCCGACGCCCTTGGCGCCGACGGCAAGCCGTCGGAGCTGTACGTGCTGTGCACGTCCTTTCGCATCGACCCCGACGTCTGCTATCGGGTCTATGACGCCCTGGTGCGGGAAACCCGCGACTACGGTGTGCCGACGACCGTGTTTGCCTCGGTCTCGGACCAGACCGACGTGGACATCATTTCACACGTGCTGGAAGACCACGGCTGGCCGTCCAATGTCGAAATGCGCTACATGTTCCAGAAGGGTGACGGCAAGCGCTCGGCCATGGCCGAGGTACTGCGCGCGATCTCCCGTCGCGCGCCGGCTCCCGGCGCCTTGCTGGTGTCCATGGACGGCGACATTCTGCTCGAACCCGGCACTCTCGATCGCTCACTGGGCTTCTTCGCCCTGCGCGATGACCTGGGCGCCCTGACCACCAACAATAGCGCGATCGTCACCGGCAACGACGCCACCAAGGAGTGGTACGACCTGCGCTACGCCCAGCGTCACCTGGTGATGAGCTCGATGTCGGTATCGGAACGCCTGTTGGTCCTCACCGGACGCTACAGCGCCTTTCGGGCCGACCTGGCGACCCACCCCGACTTCATCGAGATGGTCGAGAATGATCACGTTGACCACTGGCGCTTCGGCAACTTCAAGTTCCTCTCCGGTGACGACAAGTCGACCTGGTACTGGCTGCTGAAGAATGGCTGGAAGATGCTGTATCTGCCGGATGTCTACGTGTCCGGCTTCGAGGAGCTGCCCAATCGACACCGCTTCTTCGCCTCCACCACGGATTTGATGCGGCGCTGGTACGGCAACATGCTGCGCACCAGTGGCCGCGCCATCGCCCTCGGGCCGCGCCCCATGGGGCTCTTCACCTGGTGGAGCCTGATCGACCAGCGCCTGTCGATGTGGACGACCCTGATCGGCCCTCTGGTCGCGATTCTGGTCACGCTGTTTATGCGCCCCTCGTTCATCTTCGCCTATGCCCTTTGGATCCTGTTTACCCGTGGCCTGTCGACGCTGATTCTGGCCTGGCAACGCGGTCGCTTCAGCCTCTTGTGGATCCCGCTGATCTACTACAACCAGGTGTTTGGCGCCGTGCTGAAGACCTGGGTCAGCTTTCGCTTCAACCGCCAGTCCTGGTCACGCCAGGGCATTTCCGCCGGGGAGCCGACGTCTGCCAGCGCGGCCCGACGCCAGCGTCGCATGGGCCACGTGCTGCACGCCTTCCATGTCAGCCTGATGGTCTTCGTGCTGATGCTGGCCACCGGCGTGCTCAAGGTGCCCGACGCCACCTCGCTAAAGATCCTCGACATGAGCGGCATCAATCCCGCCGCCGACGAGGTCGATGCCGATGCCAGCCGCTGGCTTTCCAAGCGCATCCGCGACGGCGCTCCGGATGGCCGCATCGAGCTGCCGGCCGGTGCACTGAGCCTCAGCGCCAGCCTGCTCGACGACTTTCACCATCCCGGGCCTGGCGGTGAGGCCGACCGCCGCGATATCGCGACCACGCTCCGTACCGGCACGGTTGCGGGTGCCGACGACACCGACGCGGCAGCGGGTGCCGACGACACCGGCACGGCAGCGGGTGCCGACGACATCGACGCGGTGGCGGGTGCCGACGACACCGGCGTAGTTGCGGGTGCCAACGACGTCGACGCGGTGGCGGGCGCCGACGACACCGGCGTGGTCGCGGGCAGCAACACCACCCTTGCCACCATTCTCAGCGGCAGTCCCCAGGGCGGCACCACCCTCGAGATCGCCCCCGAACTCGGCGCCTACTTCGTTGACTCACGGGGCCGCTCACCGACCGCCACGACGCCGCTGGCCTGTTCGGCCACCCAGGGCTGTGCCCTGACCCTCGGCGATCAACAACTGTCCCTGATCGATCTGCAAATCAGAGTGCGCGAACGCCACGGCTAAGCGCACCGCCGGTACTCCCCCGGCCAGGAGGAAATACGCAATGAGCGACTACTACACCCATGATGACCGTGAGAATCAATCTGGCCATCCATCGGAAACCCCCAGCCAGCAAGGCCCGATGACGCCCTCTAGCGCGGATCAGCGCCGCGAACCCAGCCTGGGCGATGCGGCCCCCGGCCCCACTTCCGACCGAGCGCGCGCCTCTTCCGACGCGTCCTCGGCCCCCGCCTCCTCCGCGGGTGGCCGAACGCCGGCGTCGGCCCAGCCAGGACTGGCCCACGAACGCCGCGATGAGCGGCGCTACATTCGTGTCACCCCGACGTTCGAGGTGCGCTTCGACGACGGCAACCGCTTTCGCGGTATCGACCTGTCCCAGGGCGGCTTCGCCCTGGAAAGCCCGCGCCAGATGCGCGATGGCGCTCGCATCAAGGGCGAGATCGCGATCCAGACCGCTTCCGCCGAGCTGCTGGTACCGGTAAGCGCCGTGTGTCGCCACAGCCAGGCCCTCGCGGGTCGCGGTGGGGTCCACCAGGCCGGCTTCGAGATCACCGATATCAGCCCCTCACATCTTGAACTGCTGCGCCAGGTGGTACGGGCTCACCTGGCCGGGCGCCCGCTGGATGTCGAAGGCATGCTCCAGGGCGAAGACCCGCAGACGCCACGCAAGCGTCGCGGTGCCGGCGGTACTCCGCAGCCGGCGAAACGTCCGCCCAAACCGCTGGGTCGGTACGTCGCGCTGTTCATGGCCTTTGCCGTGCTCGCCGTGGTCGCGGCCGCCACCGCCTACCGCAACTTCATGCTGATCGAACCGAGCTTCGCCGCCGTCACCGCGCCACGCATCGACATTCGTGCGCCGAGCCCCGGCATCCTGATGGCCCACGATCTCAAGGCCGGCGACAAGGTCGAGCGCGATGCGAACCTGACCAGCGTCAAGGACGTCGACCTTGAGTCTGATCTGATCCTGGCCCAGGCCGCCCAGCGCTATAACAGCCAGTTGATCGACAACCTGCAGCAGCACCTCGACAACGCCGATGGGGGCCAGGTCAGCCTGGCCAACTCGGCTCAGCCGGCCAGCGGCGAGACGGTCAGCTTCGAAACGGTATCGCCGGACATCGCCCGGGCGCGTATCGAGCAGTTCGAGACCGCCCGTGACTTTCAGAGCTCCCGGGTCACGGCGCTCGAAGCGCGTCAGTCCCAGAACGAGATCTACAGCCCCTGCAACTGTCTGGTGGCCTGGGCACTGTCCAGCGCCGACGGCACCTACATCAATGAAAGCGAAAAGATCATGACCCTGATTCGCACCGGCGATGACGAGGTCATGGTGGAAGCCCTGGTGCACATGGACGACATCGATCGCATCGAACCCGACCAGCTCGCGTACCTGTCGCTACCCAATGCCTCTGGCCCGGTCAGCGCGCGAGTCCGCAGCGTCGCGCTGGACATCGAGCGCCAGCCCCGCGCCGGCTTCCCGAGCTGGGTGCGCCAACAACAGAACGTCGCCAGCGTGCTGCTGGTGCCGGAAGACCCGCTGCCCACCGAGAGCGTTGGCACCCCGGTGGACGTACGTTTCACCGAGGCCCCGCTGCTCGGTGCCACCGCCGAGTGGGTGTGGCAGAGCG
The DNA here is from genome assembly GCF_052645355.1 of Halomonas sp. V046. Taxonomy (NCBI): domain Bacteria; kingdom Pseudomonadati; phylum Pseudomonadota; class Gammaproteobacteria; order Oceanospirillales; family Halomonadaceae; genus Halomonas; species Halomonas sp. V046. The sequence continues at coordinate 50,140 of NZ_JBQXYF010000022.1, read as the reverse complement.
GACGCGCCGTGGTCCAAGGCGTCAGCCATCTGTTGTCGGGCCTGACCGACGACGATGACGAGACCGCCCAGAACGCGGGCTAACGCCGCCCCCTCGAGTCAAGGCAACGACATCAAGGCACGCCATGGCTTCCGGCCCCGCAGGGCCGGGAACCATTCGCCCCAAGGCCCCTCGCGCCGCGATGGGTTCTCGATGGGCCCACAGACGACATCACGGCCCTCAGCCATGAATAAGGAGAGCACAATGCGCAACCCAGGCTCCCTGGCCAAACGCACCTCATGCCCCCGCGACACCCGCTCGGCGAGTCGCCCACGGCTGTCGCCGGCCTGGATCGCCGTGCTGGCAGGACTGCCACTGGCGGCTCAGGCTGTATCTGCACAGGCGGCCTCGGACAAGGACAGCCACCTCGGCGTCCCCAGCGTCGCCGCGTGCTCCGAGCGCTACCCGCTGGTCGCCTCGCCGACCCCAGCCCTCGGCCTTCAAAGTGCCGACGAGGCGATTCGCGAAGGCTTCTCTACCACTCGCACCTGGGGCACCGAGGATAACGTCGAGCTGCTCGGCGGTGGCGCCTCACGCTCCACCGCACTGCGAGTCGGCTACCCGGAAGGCACCTCGTCACCGGGGGATACCGAGGTCGGCGGCGCCGGCTTCTACTCGGCGCCCGAGGGCTTCTCGGGTCGTGATCATGCCTGCCTCAGGTACGCAGTGCGCTTCGAGGACGGCTTCGATTTCGTCAAGGGCGGCAAGCTGCCCGGCCTCTATGGCGGCGAAGCGCCCAGCGGTGGCGACAAGGTCACCGGTGAAAACGGCTTCTCGCTGCGTTACATGTGGCGCGAAAACGGACAGGGCGAGCTCTACGAGTATGTCGCCGACAGCCGCGAGAGCGATGACGACTCGGACTACGGCGACTCCGTCGGCCGTGGCCTGTTCAGCTTTCCCACCGGACAGTGGGTGACCCTCGAACAGGAAGTCATCCTGAACGATCCGGGTCAGGAAAATGGCGTGGTTCGGGTCTGGGTCGACGGCCGCCCGGTGCTCGAACAGCAGGGCATGGTCTACCGCACCAGCGATGACGTGACCATCGACGGCCTGATGTTCTCGACCTTCTTCGGCGGCCACGGCAAGGACTGGCGCACGCCCCATGACCAGCACGCCGACTTCGCCGATTTCCGCTTCTACGCGCCGAGCTCGTAAGGCCCAGCCGTCTATCCACCGCCATCAGCGCGCCCCTCTCCCTGGGGCGCGCCCAAGGAGATTTTTGCGATGCCCCTGACGACCGCGACGTCCCGCGCACCTGATGTCCCCCTCGCCAATTCCCCTGGCGCTGCTGGACTCGGCTCGACGTCTCCCTCGGCGCCAGGGACTGGCCGGTCCCGAGGGCCTGTTCGGCGCTCCGCCGTGGGTCTGTCGCTAGTTCTCGTGGCGAGCCTTGCGTTCGGTACCAGCCCCGCGGCCCAGGCCATGACCCTCGAAGAGCGCGGGGAGCTCGATCTCAGCGCGTATCGCGTCACCGATACCGACGCCTCGTACTTCGATGTCGAGGCGCGCATGTCCGAACTCGGTGGTACCGACAACTCGATCCTGCTTCAGGAGAGGGACAAGCTCGAGAACGGCCCCAGCTGCCAGCAGTTGCTGTCGCTCGCGCCGATCACGACGCGCCTGCGCATTCCCGGCTACTACCCGAGTCCCAAGGAGTGGGAACTCGCCTCCGAGCCGCTGTTTCAGTTCGAGGACAGCGTGTCGATGCTCGCCGGATCCTATGTCGCCACCGGTGACGACTACTACGCCGAGTGTCTGGTGTCGTTTCTCGACCGCTGGGCCCAGGATGACGCCCTCACCGACTTCCACTACGACCCGATGGAACCCCAGGCCTGGTTCGCCACCGAGTCGATGATCTTCGCCGCCGGCATGGCCTACTCCCTGGTCCGTCCGGACATCGACGGCCAGCAGGAAGAACGCCAGCGCATCGAAACCTGGCTCAACGACCTGGCCCACAAGCACGTTGCCATCCCCGGCCAGCCCGGCAACAGCTGCTGCAACAACCACTTCTACCGCCGCGCGCTCTACGCCAGCATCATCGGCGTGGTAACCGAAGACGACGAACTATTCCGCTTCGGCGTCAGCGCGATCTATTCCGCGCTGTCCGACATGACCGACGAAGGCGCCTTTCCGCTGGAAGTCGCCCGTGGTCGACGTGCCACCCACTACCAGAACTACGCCCTGCTCTACCTGATCACCAACATGCAGGTGATCGCCCGCCAGGGGTATTCGATCTTCGATCTAGAGGTCAATGGGCACCGCATCCACGACGCCGTCGACTTCGCGCTGACCATCTTTGAGGACCCGACCCAGCTCGGCGACATGGCGCCCCACGAGCAGTACACCGGCTTTCTCAAGGACAACCAGTACTTCGCCTGGATGGAAATCTACCAACGCCGCTTCGACGAGCCGCGGATCTCGGATTTCCTGGCCCAGGTCAGACCCGTCTACAACCGCAGTGCCGGCGGCTACGCAACCCTCTACTTCATGCAGCCCGACGCCCAGGACCACCTGGTCATGGACGACGAAAAGCGCGAGACCACGGCCTTCAAAGGCCTTGAGGACAACTCACCTTCTGAATAAGAGGCTCGCTTGATCATGCAGACTCCCACCATTGCTCCCCGCTGTGCCCCCGCGCATGACCCACGCCAGCGCTGGGCCAAGGCATTCCCGCTCACCGCCACCACCGCCCTGGCGCTGTGGCTCGGCGGGTGCGCCACCCCCGGCGCCGAATTCGCCGGGCCCGGTGTCGCTCCCCTGCCCGCCCAGTACCAGGACTGGTTCGACGGCGGTCAGCCGCATAACCCCGAGTGGATGCACAAGAACACCATGGACGAGGCCGACCGGCTACTGGCCGAGGGCGACAGCCGCCAGGCCATCCTCGAGCTCCGCGGACTGGCCAACCAGGACATCCCCCAGGCCTACTACGAGCTCGGCAAGATCTACGATCAAGGCAAGGGCGTCGATCCCGATCCGGTCAAGGCCGCCGAGTACTACGAGCAGGCACTCGACGAACCGTCGTACATTCACGGCCATGCGGCCTTGAACCTGGCCAAGCTCTACCTCGAGGACGAGGGCGTCCCTCGTCAGCCGTTGGTCGCCTACTACCTGCTCGAACAGGCCATGAAGGAAAACATCGGGCGTGACGAGGGCCTGGTCATGGCCGGACTGCTGGCCCGTGGCGGCGACGGCGTGCAAGCCGATCCCGACCGCGCCTTGCGGCTCTACACCCACGGCGCCGAACAGGGCAACGGCGAGGCTCAGCTGGCCCTGGCCTATGCCTATGCCGACGGCGGCTGGCTCCCCGCCGACAAGGCCCGTTCGCGCCAATACGCCGAGGACTACGCTCAGGACATCCGCCTGAAGGCCGGTGGTGGCGACGTCTCGGCGATGACCGAGCTCGCCTCGCTGTACGCCGACGACGGCCTGCTCTCCGGCCAGCCCGAACAACGCGTGCACTGGCTGACCCAGGCCGCACAGGCCGGCGATTCGGATGCCCTGTCCAAGGCCGGGCGCGAAATGCTTAAGGGCAGAAACCCTGAACAGGGCGTGGCCATGCTGACCAAGGCCGCCGAGAACGGTGATGTCGACGCCATGGCGCGTCTGGGCAAGGTCCTGCTGCGGGGTGAAGGCGTATCGCCTCGTCCCATCGAGGCCCGCCGCTGGCTCGAGGCCGCCGCCAACGAAGGCAACCTGGACGCTGCCGTGACCCTCGGCCGCGCCCTGGTCGACGGCGACGCCTTGCCGGCGGAGCCACGCCGCGGCATCACCCTGCTGGAACAGGGCGCAGCACAGGACGACGCCCTGGCGCTGACCGCCCTCGGCAAGGTCTATCTCGACGATGCGCTGGTGCCGACCCAGCCTGGCCTGGCCGTTCGTTATCTGGAGCGCGGCCACGAACTCGGCCACCCCTACGCGACCGAGTTGCTCGGCGAGCTGTACCTTTCCGGTCGCGGCGTGGTCGCCAACCCGCGCCGCGGTGAGCGCCTGCTGAGAGACGCCATCGACCAGGGCCAGAGCGGCGCCCTGCGCACCCTCGGTGAGGCCTACCTGGCCGAGGACGGCCCCTTGCCCTACCACCCCTCGGAGGCCAAAACGCTGCTCGAACAGGCCGCCACGGAAGGCGACGCGAGCGCCAAGACGCGTCTCGGCGAGGCCTACCTTGCGGGAGAGTTCGGTGAGGCCCAACCCGAGCGTGGCCGCCAGATGCTCGAGGAAGCGGCCGGTGCGGGCGATGCCTACGCCATGGTCGTGTTGGGCCGAGCCTATCGCGATGGCACCGGCGTCGACCGCGACTTGACCCGCGCCATGGACTGGCTGAACCGCGCTCAGGAGGCCGGCCACCCCTCCGCCGCCGAGGCCCTGGCACGCACCCAGCGTGATCGCGGTCAGGCCGGCAACATCCAGGCGCTGATCGCCTCGGCCCAGAACGGCAATCCCGGCTCCATGGCTGACCTGGGGCGAGCCTACCTCGACGGGCAGGGCGTCCAGCGCAATCCCTCAGAGGCACGCCGCTGGCTCGAACGCGCCGCCCGCCAGGGCCACCCCGGCGCTGCCGCATCGCTCGGCAGGATGTACCTGGAGGGCGACGGGGTCAGCAAGGATCCGGCCAGGGGAGCGGAGTTACTCAAGGTCGCGGTGGCCGCAGGCCACGCCGGCGCCCGCGCCGATCTCGGGCAACTGCTGTTGACCGGCAATGGCGTCGAAGCCGACCCTGAACGAGGCAAGCGCCTGCTCGAAGAGGCGGCGGCGACGGGCAATGATTTTGCCGCCCAGCGCCTCGGCGAGGCGTATCTCGAGGGCCTCGGCGTGAGCGCCGACCCCGCCTCGGCCAAACGCTGGCTGACCCAGGCCAGCGACGCCGGCAACTTGTCTGCCCGCACCCAACTCGGCACCGCTCTGGTCCGCGGCGATCAGGGCATCGCACAGGATACCGCCAGCGGTGAGCGCCTGCTCACCAGTGCCGCCGAAGGCGGCAACGCCGGCGCCCAGGCGAGCCTTGGTCGCGAGTACCTGCGCGGGGAAAACCTCCAGCAAGACCGCACCCAGGGCGCCGACTATCTGCTCGCCGCCGCCCGCCAGGGACATGCCACCGCCCGCCTGGCATTGGCCAAGGCCTACCTCTCGGCCAATGGCCTGGAGAATGCCAATCGCGAACAGGCCCTGCTGTGGCTCGACAGCGTCATGGACGGCGATTCCCAGATGGCCTCCCAGACGCTCCACGACCTACTCTCCAACGACGAGGCCGTCGCCGCGGCCCAGAGCACCACTGCCCAAGGTAGCTGATGCTCGAAGGCCAGGCATCGCCGGCGCAAGAATCGTCGGCGACGCTTGGCCTCTCTATCCTCTCCATCCTCCTATCCTCCTACCCTCCTATCCTCCGTCTTCTGCCTTCTGGCCCGCTGCCTTAGCCTGTTCCAGCGCCTGGCGGCCTGGCGTCTAGCCTTCGGTAATCAACCACACCGTGGCGTAGGCCAGCGCCACATCGTGGTCATCGTACTGCGTCACCTTCGCCACCTCGCCGTCCTCGAAGCAGGTCAACCACCAGTCTAGCCTGACACCGGCGGTCACCGAAAAGCTCACCTCAGGCATGATGTCGTAGTCCCGTTCCCTCATTGCTGACTCCTTGCCGACTCGCGGCTGCCGATACACGCTAGTGAACACACCATTCCCCACCTGCAGGGAGACTCGGCGTTGTCATCCCAGCGTGGAGGGAGACCCGGTGCCCTACCCTTCGCTTCGAGCCATTCGGCACTCTTTCGCAATGCGTTGCTCGGCCGAGCTCAGAGTTCACAGGACAACATGCCGCGCTCAGCGCCATCACGCCGGGCCGAACCGCCGTTGCACCAGCGCGACAAAGGCACTGAGCTTGGCCGACTGGCGCAGCGTCGGCGGATAGATCATATAGATGGTGCGGTCGTCATCGGCATCCTGCTCGAGCAGTGACACCAGCCGACCCTCGGCGATCTCCTGCGCCACCAGGTAATCCGCCACCCGAATAATGCCTCGCCCTTCCAGCGCCATGCGTTTCAGCAGGCGGTGGTCGTTGACCGCCAGCGGTCCGTCGGTAGCCGACTGCCCGCCGCCAAAGGACCACAGATCCCCGTGCCGATAGTGCAAGCAGTCGTGCTCATTGAGCTGATCCGGTCGTTGCGGCGTGCCGCGTCGAGCGAGGTAGTCGGGCGATGCACAGCACCGACTGCGGTAATGCAACAGCGGCCGGGCAATCATGCTGTCCGGCGGCGTGCGGGTAGAACGAAAGGCCAGATCGAAGCGATCGCGGCCGAGGTCATGGCTGGTGTAGCTGACATCCAGATGCAAGCGTAGCTCGGGATGCTCGGTCTGGAATTCATGGCATAGCTCGAGCAGAAAGCACTGCGTGAAGAGCACCGGCGCCGTGATGTACAGCTCCCCCGAGAAGCCCTGATCGGCATGTTCGAGCTCGCGCTCGAGATCCACCAGGGTGCCACGCACCTGGCCCATGCGCCGGCGGATGCGCTCGCCCTCCTCGGTCAAGCGCACACTGCGCGTGGAGCGAATCAGCAGCGCCACGCCCAGCTCACGCTCCAGGCGCTTGACCTGTTCGGACAGATAGCCCTTGGACACCCCCAGCCGTTCGGCCGCCCGCGTGAAACTCAGGGTTTCCGCGACCTCGGCAAAAAGCGCCAGGCTCTCGAGTCGCTTGTGTTCACGCATCATGGCTGAACCACCATTGCTCGGAAATATCGATCAATACTCCCCAGTATTGTTTTCCATGGCAAACGATCTGTTCGTCGCGGCACCTTCACCGTCAGCGGTCATGTCGCTAGAGTGAAGGGCTCGGCTATCCACCAATGCGCCACCAATGCGCCCGCGCGCCCGCGATATCCCGAACCCGTCCGCGATGCCCCTGAAGGAGTCCACGATGAGCTACCGTCCCTGCGATCAGCGCTATGACGCCATGCGTTATCAACGCTGCGGCCGCAGCGGCCTGAAACTACCCGCGCTGTCGCTGGGCCTGTGGCACAACTTCGGCCACAACGCCCACGAGAACAATGCTCGGGCGATCTGCCGCACGGCCTTCGACCACGGCATCACCCACTTCGACCTGGCCAACAACTATGGCCCGCCGCCGGGCAGCGCCGAAGAGATGTTCGGGCGCATACTGAAGACCGATTTCCGCGGCTATCGCGATGAACTGGTCATCTCCACCAAGGCCGGCTATCACATGTGGCCCGGCCCCTACGGCGAGTGGGGCAGCCGCAAGTACCTGCTGTCGAGTCTCGATCAAAGCCTTACGCGCATGGGCCTCGACTACGTCGACATTTTTTACTCGCACCGTTTCGATCCCGAGACGCCGCTGGAGGAGACCATGAGCGCGCTGGACCACGCGGTGCGGTCCGGCAAGGCGCTATACGCCGGCATCTCGTCTTACAGTGCCCAGCGCACCAAGGAGGCGGCGGCGATCCTGCGTGAGCTCGGCACGCCGTGTCTGATCCACCAGCCGAGCTACTCGATGATCAATCGCTGGGTCGAGGACGACGGTCTGCTCGACACCCTCGACGAACAAGGCATGGGCTCGATCGTCTTCTCACCGCTGGCCCAGGGCCTGCTGACCAACAAGTACCTGGGCGGCGTGCCCGACGATAGCCGCCTGGCCCGCGGCGGCGCCATTCGCGAGAGCCACCTGTCCGACGACAACCTGCGCCGCGTACGCGCCCTCAACGAGATCGCCGAACGCCGCGGCCAGACGCTGGCCCAGATGGCCATCGCCTGGGTGTTGCGTGGCGGCCGCGTGACCACCGCCCTGATCGGCGCTAGCCGTCCCGAGCAGGTCAGCGACTGCGTGAAGGCCCTCGACAACCTCGAGTTCAGTGCCGATGAGCTCAGGGAAATCGACCAGTACGCCGTCGATGGCGGCGTCAATCTATGGGCTGCCTCGACCCAAGGCTAATGTCGCTGCCCTTGGCGCTACCACCGTGTTGCCCACCCCAACGCCCCGCCGCTGGGGTGGGAAGCCGATGCATTGGAGCGCCACAGCAACGGCATCCCGGGTAGTCACTGTGGCCCTCTCTCGCCTTCCTTTCCCGCGCCGCTCTTTTTTGCCCCTACCGCGCCGCTCCCGACGGCCGCCCTGCTCCACACGCAGCCCGCTCACGGCCACGTCCAGCGCCATCGGCTGTCTGCGGCCCGGTGGCTTGCGGCTTGCGGCTTGCGGCTTGCGGCTTGCGGCTTGCGGCTTGCGGCTTGCGGCTTGCGGCTTGCGGCTTGCGGCTTGCGATCAGGGTCGGTGAGTCGATACGCTAGATTGTGCAATTTCGTGCACGGCGAGGAAGCCCTCGCCCATCGAAGGAGCCCGATCATGAGTTCATCACCTGGCACCACCGCTCGTGTTTATCGCATGAAGACCGCCGATCATCTCTGCCCTTTCGGCCTGAAAACCCTGGATCTTCTGCGTCGCAAAGGCTTCGATGTCGACGACCACCCCCTGACCAACCGCGACGCCATCGATGCTTTCAAGCAACAGGAAGACGTCGACACCACCCCGCAGGTATACATCGAAGGCGAGAGAATCGGTGGCTACGAAGAACTGCGCCAGCACCTCGGCATCGATTCCACCACGGCGTCGGACACCCGCTATCGGCCGGTACTGGTCATCTTCGCCACCGCCCTGGCGATGGGGCTGGCGGTGACCTGGGCCGCCACCGGCTCCCTGCTGTCGCCGCGGATGCCCGAGTACGCCATCGCTATCGCCATGTGCCTGCTCGGCCTGCAGAAGACCCAGGATGTGGAGAGTTTCAGCTCCATGTTCCTCAACTACGACCTTCTGGCACAGCGCTACGTGCCCTACGCCTATTTCTATCCCTACGCCGAAACCCTTGCCGGCATCCTGATGCTGGCCGGCGCGCTGGTCTGGCTGGCGGCGCCCTTGGCGCTCTTCATCGGCACGGTCGGGACGATCTCGGTCTTCAAGGCCGTCTACATCGATAAGCGTGAACTCAAGTGTGCCTGCGTCGGCGGCGACAGCCAGGTACCCCTCGGCTTCATCTCGCTGAGCGAGAACCTGGCCATGGTCGCCATGGGCCTATGGATGCCACTCCGCATGCTGCTGACCTGAGTCCGGGCGAGGAGCCGGCACCCCAGGCGCTCTCGGCGACGCGGACCGATGCCATGTCACAGCGGGGCCAGCGCGATCATTGTGCTAGGGTAGCAACAAGCCCGCGCGATCTTGCGACGCCGCCTGTCGTGCCGGCCGCGCTTTCGTCTTTCTCTGACCAGCAGGCCCCCCATGGCTGTCTTCCCGCGTACTCTCCTCGTCCGTCCCGCAGCCCTTGCCTGCGCTCCACTCGCCTGCGGTCTGCTGACCACACTGACGCTCACGACGGCGGGCTCGGCATTCGCCGAGACGACGCCCACAGCGCCTCCAATCCCGGTCAAGGTCTTCGTCGCCAGCATGTTCGAGATCGGTGACAACAGCGGCGACCGGGCCGGGGAGTTCCAGCACTGGTATGAGCGCTACTTCGCCAACGCCGACCCCGTCACCGTGCGCGGTGCCGCCCACGACCTTTACTGCAACGACAGTGGTGTCTGTGGCTCGGTGCTGGGCATGGGCAAGGTGGCCTCGTCATCCTCGATGCAGGCCATTCTGCTCGACCCGCGCTACGACTTCTCCGATGCCTACTTTGTTCTCAGCGGCGTCGCCGGCACGCCGCCCTCCAAAGGCACCATCGGCATGGTCAGCTGGGCCACCTGGCTCGTCGACTACGACCTCGGTCATCGCTGGGCCGCCGAGGAAGGCGAGCCCGGCGAGCCGGTGTTCATGCCTCGCTCTGGCTATGAAGACATCCGCGTCTACCCGTTGAATCCCTCGCTGGTGAAGCGCGCCATGGCGCTGAGCGACGATACGGCGCTCGAGGACTCCGAATCCGCCCGGCAGTACCGCCTGCGCTACCCGGATGAGGCCGCACGCCGTGCGCCCTTCGTCGCCACCGGTACCCACATGACCGGCGATACCTTCTTTCATGGTCCGGGGCTTTCGCGCCAAGCGCAGTACATGACCGAGCTGTATGGGGCCGACGACTACCTCATCACCGAGATGGAGGCCGCCGCCATCACCCAGGTCATCGATCGCCTGCATGGCACCGAGCGTATCTTGAGCCTGCGTGGCGCGGTCAACTTCGATCAGGGCAATCCCGACGAAACCACCTTGCAGCACCTGGACCCGGCCCCAGGCGAGACCGCCGGCGGCTTCGCCGAGACCGTCGCCAACATCGAATTGGTGGGCAGTCGCGTGGTCGACGACATGGTCGATCACTGGGACCAATGGCAGCGAGGCGTGCCGGCTAGCGAGTAATCGCCCCATGGCCCTTGTCGATGGCGCGCCTTGTCGATGGCGCGCCTTGCCGATGACGCGCCTCGGCGAGGGCTGAAGCGCCGTTGGCGCCAAGGTGATCAGCGGGAATCGGCGCTGCCCGCGCACCGCACCTCCCAGCCACGGCAATGCCGCACAGGCATCAGTGTTTGAGCACAAACTAAGCCGTAAAAAGCGACAACCGCTTACCTCTTACCCCAGGCGCCGCAGCAAGGCCTGGAGACCCGAACCCCCTCCCCATCGTCACCTCTAACCCCCTGCCGGATAAGCGTCGCCGGACAGCCGCCCTCGGACACGATCCTCGTTGAGCCGTCTTGCGCCACACGAGCCGCGCCTGAGGCCTCGACACCCGCGCTGTCCCATCAAGCGCCCTCTCACCAGTACGGTCCGGATTTGACAGGGAGTAGCGTATGGAAAACCGGCTTCAACAGGCCGTCCTCGCGGCCAACCGCTTCGGCCTCGGCGCCAGGCCGGGCGAGCTTGTGGATATCGCTCATGATCCCAAAGGCTGGGTGCTGGCACAGCTCGAGGCCGCTCCCGATGACGCCTCGAGCCTTCGCGGACTCCCGGGAACCTCCGACTATCTCGCACGGTTCTCCCGGTTTCGCCTCGACCACCGCCGCGCCCGCGAGCGCATCGCCCGCGGCGAACCCGACACCGGCGCCGCGGGCGCCGCCCTGCCTACCCTGATCGAGCGCTTCGGCGCCGACAAGCAGGCCGAAATTGGCCAGCGGGCACGCCAGCAGTGCCTGACGCAAACGCCGGTCGTCGAACGCCTGACGATGTTCTGGAGCAATCACTTCACCGTCTCGGGCGATGGCGGCAGCGTTCAGCTGCTGCCCGGCGCTTTCGAGCGTGAGGCGATTCGCCCCCACATCGGCGACGACTTCGCAACGCTGCTGCTGGCCGCCGAGCAGCACCCGGCCATGTTGTTGTATCTCGACAACGCCAAGTCGATAGGCCCCGACTCTCGGCTCGGCCAACGGCGCAATGCCCGACAACGGCAGGCCACCGCCAAGCCCGCGGGCCTCAATGAGAACCTGGCCCGAGAGATCATGGAGCTGCATACCCTGAGCGTCGATGGCGACTACCAGCAACACGATGTCATCGAACTCGCCCAGGGGCTCACCGGCTGGCGCACTCGGCTGGAAGTGCCAGGCACCCCCAGTGGTAGAAACATGCCGACCCTGACGCCCTACGGCAGCGTCTTTCAACAGATCGCCCATCAGCCGGGACCCCGCACGCTGCTGGGCACCCGCTTCGGGGAGCCCGGCGCCGAACAGGGCCGAGCCATGCTGCGCTTTCTGGCCCGCCAGGACGACACGGCCACGTTTATTGCCAGCAAGCTGGTACGCCATTTCGTCGCCGACACCCCGTCCGGCGAACTGGTGGCGCAACTGGCCCGAACCTTTCGCCAGAACAACGGCCAGTTGTCCGCGGTTTACCGGGCGCTGTTCAGCCACGACGCCGCCTGGCAGGACAGCACGCGAAAATTCCGTCGCCCCGAGGAGTTTCTGATCGCCCTGTATCGCGCCCTCGCGATAGCGCCCGCCCAGGGCGAAACCGCGTGGGGGCAGCAGCTACGCCTGCTGGGACAGCCCCCCTTTCAGGCCGGTGCACCCGACGGCTGGGGCGACACGTCAGCCGACTGGATAGGCGCCGACGCACTGTGGAAGCGCCTATTGATCGCGCAGCGCCATACCGATCGCCTGCCGACGACACGTGACCCCATGGAACTTGCCCAGGATAGCCTCGGGCCGTGGCTCGGCGCCGACACCGCCGTCGCCGTCAGCCTTGCCCCCCGCAGTCAGGCCATCGCGATCGTGTTCGCCAGCCCCGAGTTTCAGTGGCGCTGATACGGCGGTGACAGTGACCTCGTGGCGATGCCCGCCGAACGACATGGCCGCCGCAGCGCGTTGCGCCCCCACCACCAGGAGTCCCCGGCATGTTGAATAGACGTCAGTTCCTCGCTCGACTCGGCGCCAGCGCCAGCCTGTTGCTTTGGCCACCGCTGGCGCTGCTTGCCGCCGAGGGTCAGCCCCCGAGGCCCCAGCGGCTGGCCGTCGTGCTGTTGCGCGGGGCGCTGGACGGCCTCGCCGCCGTGCCAGCCTACGCGGAGCCAACCTTCGCCGCGCTGCGCGGTGAGCTCGATCTTTCCGGCAGCGGCGGCACGGGCCTGCTCAAGCTCGACGGCACCTTTGCCCTGCACCCCGCCCTGGCGTCTTGCCATCGGCTCTTTAGTGACGGCGACTTCGCCGTCGTCCACGCCTGCGGCCTGCCCTATGAAGGGCGATCCCACTTCGATGCCCAGGAATGCCTGGAAAACGGCAGCGACTCCCCGACCGGCAGCCGAACCGGCTGGCTCAACCGTGCCGTGGGCGCCATGCAAGGTAGCCAGGGCCTCGGCATCGCCTCCTCGCGACCGCTGATTATCCGTGGTGATGCGCCGTTCTCGACCTGGTCGCCCACCCCCGGCAGACAAAGCCCCGCCGCCCTGGCCAACCGCGTCGCCGAGCTGTACGCCCGAGACCCCGCTCTGGGGGCCGCCTTCGCCCGGGCCGTCGCCGCCCAGCAAGTCGTCCCGGGAGACCTTGCCGGCGGCGGCCAGCTCGACGATGTCATGGCCGCGGCAGGCGAATTTCTCGCCGATGCCCAGGGCCCCCAGGTGGCCCTGGTCCAGGACGATGGTTGGGATACCCACGCTCAGCAGAACGCGGTGCTGTCACGCAAGCTCGAGCAGCTAGACAGCGGCATGCGGCGTCTGCGCGAGACGCTCGCTCCGCGGTGGCGCGACACGGCGGTAATCGTGGTGACCGAGTTCGGCCGCACGGTACGCATCAACGGCACCCGGGGCACCGATCACGGCACGGCAAGCACCGTCCTGCTGGCCGGAGGCGCCATCCGCGGGGGCAAGGTGCATGGCGAATGGCCGGGGCTTGCGCGGCTCAAGGACGGCCGCGACTTGGTCACCACCCGAGACGTCAGAAGCGTGCTCAAGGGCGTGCTGCGCGATCATATGCACATCGATGAAGGCGCGCTTGGCGATCACGTCTTCCCACGCAGTCGTGGCGTGGCGGCGCTGGATGGCTTGATTGCCTAGCGACGCCGGGCACCCGTCGACGACACCGGACCAAAAGCGACGGGACGACTCGCTGCCGCGTGGCGAGGTGACGAGCACAAGACGAAGGCACGGACCGCGCGCCGGTGCCTTCCGCCGAGAGTGGCAAAGCGCTAGGGTAGGCCTACGCCCCTTCAGCCGCCGACACGGAAGTTCCCATGCCATCGTTGTCACGATTCCGCCATCCCGCCCAGCGCCACGGAATAGCGCTTCTCGTCCTGCTGGCGCTGTTGCTCACTGGCGGATGCCAGTCCTACAGCCACACGCAAACCACCGCCTCCGCCGATACTCGCCAGACCGTCGACCGCCTGCTCGGCCTGATCGACGAGCGCCTGGCCATCGCCGCCGACGTTGCCATGGCGAAGTGGAACTCCGGTGCCCCCATCAATGCCCCCGAGCGCGAAGCACAGATTCTCGCCAGGGTGGTCCAACAGGCCTCGGCAGCCGGTGTCGACTCGCGCTTTGCCGAAGGCTTCTTTCAGGACCAGTTCGACGCCAGCAAGACCATCCAGCAGGCGCTGCATCAGCAGTGGACACAGCAGTCACGGGCGCCGTTTGACGATCCCCCCGACCTTGGCCGCGATGTTCGCCCCCAACTGGATGAGCTGACACCGCGCCTGTTCACCGCGCTGAAGGCCTTTCAAGCCATCGCCGACGCGCCTGGCGCGGGTGACTATCTCACCGCCCGCGGAGAGGCGCTTGCCAAGGGCGCTAGCGAGAGCCAGCATCCGAGCCTCGACGCGGCCTATCGCGTCGCCTGGGGTGACGCCATTCACGTCGCGCTCGAGTCGCTGACCGCCTCCACCGCGCCTCAGTGAATCTTCAGGCGTGGGCCCACGCGACGGCCAAACACATCGCTGATGGCTTCGGCGGTCCCCTTGACGGCGCCCAGCAGAATGAACTGGTGCTGTCGCTGTAGGCCGTTATAGGCCGCCCGGGCCAAACGGCCACGCAACTGCAGGTCGTCGCCGAACAAGCCGCGCACTTCCCCTACGCTGCCGGCATCACCCAGCGATAGCAGGGTTCCCTTGTCCTTGAATTCGAAAGGCTCGAGGCGCTTGTCGGCCAGATATCGCGGCAGTTGCGTGGCGAGGTACTCGGCCTGTTCGCTCGCCGCCTGGGCAGTGGGCGGCGCCGGTTCGTCATCGATATAGCTGCAGTCGCCGAGTACGAAGATCCTCTCCGAGTCGATGCTCTGTAGTGTCGGGCGCACTCGCCACTGACGCTTCTTGTTGGTCGACAGCCCCGCGATCCGATCCGCAATCGGCGGCCCCACGCGTCCCGCCGCCCACACCGTCAGATCCGCGGTAAAGCTATCACCGGCGTCGGTTTCCACCCTATCGCCGGTGACCCGGCTGACCTGCTGATTGACCTCTATCGCGATACCCGCCGTCGCCAGCCGCTTGGCAATCGACTCGCGCACCGCTTCGTCCATGCCCGGCATGAAGGTATCGGTGGCCTCGAGTATCGTGACCTCGATTCTCGGCTGTGACGCCCTTGGCGCCAGATCCGCCCCCGGGGCATCGGTGGCCAACAGCGCACCGAGCTCCACGCCTGTGGCCCCGGAGCCGACGATGACCACCTGGTAAGGGCGTTCGCTCCCGGCCACCGCGTGGGCGAGAAGGCCGGTGGAATAACGCTCGAACAGCCGTTCGGCGTCGCCTTCGTTGTCCAGCATCAGCGCCTGATCGAGAACCCCCTCGACGCCCATGTCCGGTGTCACCCCACCGATGGCGAGCACCAGGGCATCGAAGCCAATCCGGCGCTCGCCAACCGCCGTGCGCCCATCGCGATCGAGAAGCTCGGCCAGGGTCAGCTGCTGCCCGGTGGCATCGATATCGAGAAGCTCACCGCGCTCGAAGGCGAACCCCCAGTGCTCGGCAAGCCCAGCATAATCGAGTTCGTCGACATGACCACGGCGTAGGCCGGCAGCGAGCTCGTGTATTCGTGGCTTCCACACATGGGTCCCGGAACGGTCGATCAGCAGCACGTCCTTGTGCCCCTCTCTCGCCAGCCGAATGGCCAGTTCCAACCCACCGGCTCCCCCACCAACGATAACGACGCCAGCCGAACGTGTTTGCATAAAAGCCTCCTTACCCTCGATCACGCGAAACGGACATCAGCCCTCGCGGCCTCCTGCCAGCCAGGAACAGGCACCGAGCCGCACTGGCATGCAGGAACCGAAGGGCACAACAAGGGTCAAGGTAACACTACGGCACAGTCCTTGAGGACCACAGGGCAGCAAGAGTAGCGTTGTCGTTATGTCGCCAATCAACGTCAGGAGCTTTGTCGATGCAAGCCGATGAGACCGCATTGATGCGAGAGCAGGCCTTTATCGGAGGCCACTGGAAGGAGGCCAGGGACCATGCCACCGAGGCGGTGGAAAACCCGGCGACAGGCGACCCGATCGGGCGGGTCCCTGACCTGTCCGCGGACGCCATCGACGAGGCCATCGATGACGCCTCGGCAAGCTTCGAGCAGTGGCGCTACAGGCCCGCCATCGAGCGTGCCGACAAGCTGATGGCCTGGTACCACGGCATGCAGGACAACGCCGAAGCCCTGGCCCGGTTGATGACCCTGGAACAGGGCAAGCCAATCGCCGAGGCCCGCGGCGAGGTCGAGTACGCGGCGAGCTTCCTGCGCTGGTTCTCCGAGCAGGCCAGGCGCGCCACCGGCGAGACTATTCCGGCCGACGATCCCGCCTTTTCCCTCGGCACCACCCAGGAGCCGGTGGGGGTCGCGGCGGTGATCACCCCCTGGAACTTCCCGCTGGCCATGATCACGCGCAAGGTCGCGGCCGCCCTCGCCGCGGGTTGCACCACCCTGGTCAACCCCGCCCGCCAGACGCCCTTCTGTGCCCTCGCACTGGCCGTTCTCGCCGAGCGTGCCGGCTTCACTCACGGCGAGTTCAACGTGGTGACCTGTTCCGGCAAACGCTTCGCGCAGCAAGTGTGCGCCGATGATCGAGTCCGGGCGCTATCCTTCACCGGATCCACCGAGGTGGGCCGGGAGCTGCTGCGCCAATCCGCCACTACCGTCAAGCGCACGGCCATGGAGCTCGGGGGCAATGCCCCGTTCATCGTCTGTGAGGATGCCGATCTGGAAGCCGCCGTCGACGGCGCACTGGCCGCCAAGTTCCAGACCAGCGGGCAGGATTGTGTCGCCGCCAACCGCATCTACGTGCACCGCTCGCTCTACGCCGCGTTCCTCGATCGCTTCCAGACACGCATGGAGGCCATGGCGGTGGGCAGCGGCTTCGATGAGGCCAATGCCATCGGGCCACTGATCAACGAGAAGGCCGTCGACAAGGCCAAGGCACTGGTGGACGACGCCAGGCAAAAGGGGGCACGGATCCTCGGCGGCGATCAGCAACACGCTCCCGGGCCGCGCTTCTTCATGCCCACCCTGGTGGCCGACTTTGACGCCGGGATGCGAGTGGCCCGAGAAGAAGCCTTCGCCCCGCTGGCCCCCGTCTGCGCCTTCGAGGACGACGATGAGGCCATCGCCGCGGCCAACGACACCATCTACGGCCTCGCCGCCTATGTCTACGCCCGCGACGCGGCGCGCATCCGCAAGTTCCAGCGCCACCTGGAAACCGGCATGGTCGGCATCAACACCATGGACATCACCGGTCCCCATGTCCCCTTCGGTGGCGTCAAGCAGTCGGGCCTCGGCCGCGAAGGTGCGCGGGCCGGCATGGACGAGTTCCTCGAAACGAAATACTACTGCGCGGCCAACGGCTGAGCCGTCGCGGATGTTCCCCTCGCGGCCCCTCGTAGCCGTGCACGGCGGCCGCCTTTGGCACGGCGCCGAGCATCCACCGTTGCCAAGCTCACCAGGCAAGGGCCTGGTGAGGCACTCGACCCGGCCACCGACCGGTGCCGTGCCCTGCCGCTGACAGCTCGAATCCTATCCCGAGCATCAATCGCGCCCGACGCCGCCGACACGCTCAACCCGGTGCTGCGACGTACGCGACACCAACTAGGTGGTTTCTCCGGTTGATCGGAGAATTCTGATTCATTGCGGCCTCTACGATCACGGCACCTCAATCATCGAGCGCAGCCAGCATACGCTGCTGAACATCGCGCCGAACGTGCCCTACTGCCCCTCACTAGCCGCCCGCGAGCCAGCGCCAGGATGCGGCCGCCAGCATGCCAGCGGCGATGGCGGCCAGGGGCAGCTTCAACCACAGGGCCACCGCCGTCGCGACCACCGTCGCCAGGCGCGTGGCACCGTCACCGAAGACCACCATGGGGACGATCACGGCGACCAGAACCGATGACGCCATGGCGTCGAGGAAGCGACGTGCCTGGGGGCCGATAGGCATCCTCGCCATCAGCAGGAACCCGACCACCCGAGCGCCATAGGCGATGGTCGCCATGGCAACGATGGCCACCAGCGATTGTTCCGGGCTCGGCACTACGAGGGCCTTCCTGTTGTTGTCGATAGCATTGACCGCCAGCAAGCGACAATGCCTCCGACCAGAGCGCCCACGACCACATGCATATAGGCAGGCAGCCAGAGGTACGCCGCAAGCGATGCGCATGCTGCCGCCGTCCACGGCACCAGCATGCCGTACTGGGGTCCTTCGCCCCACAGAATCGCCAGCAAGAAGCACAGCATGATTACGTCCAGCCCAAAGCGATCGGGTTGCGTCACCCCACCGCCGAAGCCTACGCCGAGCGCGGTGCCGATCCACCAAGCACCCCACAGGGCGATACCGCTCCCCAAGAGAAGGCCCGCGTCTCGCTCACCACGTCGATAGCCACCCAGTGCCATCGCCCAGCTGGAATCGGTGACCAGCGCCAGCAAGGCCAACTGTTGGCGCCGAGGCAATGGGTGCAGCCACGGATACAGAGCAGCACTCATCACCATGTGACGAGTGTGAATCGCCGCAGTGGTCACCATCAGCGCCACCAGCGGCAGCGGCGACTGCCACAGCTCCAGGGCGGCAAACTGCGAGGGTGCCGCAAACATCAATACACTCATGCTCAAGGCCTGCCAGTCCTCCAGCCCTTGCTGTTGAGCCGCCACACCAAAGGCTAAGCCAAAAGCGACGGTGAACCCCGCCAGCGGCAGCATCTGCCGCAATCCTCGCCAGGTCCCCGCCGCGGTTAGGCACACAGCCTGCGTCGATACCCTCGTCGCTCGGCCTGCGACCCGCCGCTGCCCCACCGCCCTTCCTCGTTCTGCTTCCATCGTCTGCACCGCTCTCTTGGTCTCGATCCCCATGAACCGATGACACCACAAACAAACAGTCTTGCTTGTTTTTAAATAGGCTCTTGTCTACCTTGGTAAGAGTGAGTTCGGCAAGGCCGCGGCTCACCCCGGATGACAGGTATCACAATAGCAATAATTCGCCTCCCGTCACGGCCCTGGAGAATTCCATGACATTCGCTCCCCGACGGTTGACCCTCGCGGTCGCCGCCCTGACTCTGCCTACGCTGGCCGCAAGCGCCTTTGCCGCCACCTCCTTCATTGCCAACTCGTTCTACGATCAACAGCATCCGCATTCCCGCTACGGCTACATCGAGTGGGCCGAGACCCTGCGTGAGCTTTCCGGCGGCGAGCTGGACCCGGAGGTCTACACCGGCACCGTGCTGTTGGCACCGCGCGCGAACCTGCAGGGCATTCAGGACAATATCGTCCAGGTAGCCCACCACGCCGCCGTCTATACGCCATCGGAAATGCCGGTAGCCAACGCGGTACAGGAGCTGGGGTTCAATTTCGACGACCCCCTCGTCGGCATCCTCGCGGTCACCGACTTTAGCCTGAACAATCCCATTCAGCTTCAGGAGTGGGAAGATCTCGGCATCGTCTATCTTGGCGCCTATAACACACCGCCTTATGTCCTGTTCTGCCGAGAGCCAGTACGCAACCTGGCCGAACTCCAGGGTAAACGTATCCGCACCGCCGGCTCCACGGTTTCCAACTGGGTCGAACAGGCCGGGGGTATTCCGGTCAATGTGCCCTCAAGCGAGATGTACACGGGCCTGGATCGTGGCTCGCTAGACTGCGCCTCCAACGCCGCCAACGACCTGATTGATCGATCGCTGTGGGAGGTTGCCGAGTACACCACCCTACTGCCGACAGGCATGTACTGGTCCGGCCCACAGTGGGGCTTCAACCCAGATTTCTGGGCCGGGCTCAGCGACGCCGAGCGTGACATCTTCAAGCAGGCCACGGCCAAGGCCATGACCCGCATGATCGTGCAGTATCTGGCCACCGCAGATGCCGCTTTAGAGGAAGCCATCGCCAAAGGCAACAATGTCTACCAGCCGGAAGACGACCTGATGGCGTCGGTCGAGGCATTTCGCGAACAGGCCCTGACCAGCGTCTATGACACCGCCCAGGACAAGTACGGCGTCGAAGACCCTCATGCGCTGATCGACGATTTTCTCGACACCCAGGCCAAGTGGGTAGCGCTGCTCAAGGACGTGGATCGCAATGACGAACAGGCCCTTGCCGAACTCGCCATGCAGGAAATCTACAGCAAGCTACCGGCGGACTACGGTATCTACTGAGCCCTGAGTGGGGCCTGAGTGGGGTCTGAGAGGGCGGAAGGCAGGACGCCTGCCAGAAGGCGCCGCAAGCCGAGCACCAGTCCTACGGGAGACGACGGCATGACACAGCGACAGACTCAGGAAGAGCGTTCGCGCCAGACCCAGGCCCGGGTCATGCAGGCCACCTTGGTCTGCGTGCTGGAAAAAGGCATTCGCGCGACCTCCACAGTGGATGTCGCGCGCCAGGCCGGCGTCTCCCGTGGGGCTCTGATCCATCACTACCCGACCAAGGAAGCCTTGATGCAGGCGGCGCTGGAGGACTTGCTGGCCCGCGAAGTCGACAGCGTTCGCGATATGGCAGAAGCAGTCAGGTCGGGGCAGATGGATTTCAACAGGCTGCTCGAGGCGCTCCACGAGCACTTCAAGGGTGACCTCTTCATGGTCACGCTCGAATACCTTACGGCGGCCCGCACCGACGACGCTATCCTCTCGGTGCTGGAGCCACTGGCGGCGACCTTCAACCGCAACCTGGAAGCGATCTGGGATCAGTTGGTGTCGAGCACCGAGCACTCATCCCGGGAGAACCGCGTGGCGCTAAACGCCACCCTGTGCATGATGCGCGGCATGGGCGCCCAGAGTATCTGGCGCGACGATCCCGACCTCTATCGCGACATGCTGGTGTTCTGGAAACAGACGCTCCTGGACTCCGGCTTTACGACCGGGGGCTCCCACAATGAGGTCCATGATGGCGACCAAGTCCACACCCCTTGAGCGGGCCAGCGTCCTGCTCAGCCAGGCAACGCTGGCGCTCGGCGGGATCTTTCTGGTCCTGATGGCGCTGCACGTGTCTCTGGATGTCGTGCTGCGCCACCTATTCGGCAATTCCTTTACCGGCACCCTGGAGATCGTCTCTTTCTACTACATGGTTGGGGTGGTGTTTCTGCCGCTGGCCTACGTCGAACTCAAGCGCGAGCACATCAGCGTCGACGTGCTGGTGGGTCGCTTTCCCCAACGCGTGCAATTGGCACTCTACCTGTTTGGCGCAAGCCTCGGGCTGATCTACTTCGGCATGCTCGGCTACCAGGGCGCCATCGACGCCATCGAGGCCACCCAGCGCGCCGAGACCGCCATGGCCAATTTCACCTTCTACCTGTGGCCCAGTCGCTGGGCATTGCCAGTGGGTTTTGCCGCCATCTGCCTCGCCATCCTGGCCAATATGGCCAAGGCGATACGCCTGCGCCAAGCGCTTTAAGGGACTTCCCATGAGCCATCTCGAGATTGGCGTGGCGGGTATCGCCATCGCCCTGACACTGATTGCCCTGCGCGTTCCCATCGGCGTCGCGCTGGGGCTTGTTTCCATCGTCGGCATCAGTGAGCTGACCAACATGCGTGTCGCCTGGGGCATGATCTCCGCGACTCCGTTCGATTTTGCCGGCACCTGGGAATTAACCGCCGCACCGATGTTCCTGTTCATGGGCTACCTGTGTACCACCACCAACATGACACAGGGCCTGTTTCATGCCATGCGGCTGTACCTCGCGCGCCTACCGGGCGGTTTGGCGGTGTCCAGTGTCATGGCCTCGGCGTTTTTTGCCGCCGCCTCGGGATCAAGCGTGGCGACCTCTGCCGCCATGTCGCGTATCGCGGTACCTGAGATGCTCAAGCACGGCTACGACAAGGGCCTCGCTACCGGTACGGTGGCAGCCTCTGGCACCCTCGGTTCGCTGATTCCTCCCAGCGTGTTGCTGGTACTTTACGGCGTCTATGCACAGGTCAGTGTCGGCCAACTATTCATGGCCGGCTTTCTGCCGGGCCTGGCCTCCGCTCTGCTCTACATCCTGATGATTATGGTCCGGGCCAAGCTCAACCCTGCGCTCGCCGGCCACGCCGCGGTGAGCTCCACCGCTCAGGAAAAGTGGGATGCGTTCAAGGACATCTGGCCGCTACCGCTATTGATCGGCGCTGTGCTCGGCGGCATCTTTACCGGGCTATTCTCCCCCACAGAAGCCGGCGCCGTAGGCACGTCCATCGCCGCCTTGATCGCCCTGGCACGCCGCACTCTGACCTGGCCGGCGATTCGCGACGCCATCGTCAATACCGCGGTCAGCACCGCCAGCATCTTCATCATCCTGATAGGCTCACTGTTCTTCACCCGGTTCCTGGCCATGAGCGGAGTTCCGGCCGCCTTCTCCGATCTAATCCTCGGCGTCAGCACCGAGACCTGGTGGATCATCTTCGCCGTCGCCATCATCTACCTGGTGCTCGGCATGTTCATCGACTCCATCGGCCTGATGCTGCTCACCCTACCGCTGATTCTGCCGCTGGTAGAAGGCGCTGACCTGAACCTGGTGTGGTTCGGCATCATCGTCGTCAAGCTCTTGGAGGTCGGTCTCGTTACTCCCCCAATTGGGCTCAACGTCTACGTCATCAAGGGCGCGCTCGGCAACAGCGTGACCCTGCCAGAAGTCTTCCGCGGGGTGAGCTGGTTCATCGTGATGGATATCGTCGCGCTGATGCTTATCGTGCTGGTACCCGCCCTGTCGCTCTATCTTCCCCAACAGATGTTCTGATCACTGCTCGAGGCTCGTCCATGACAACCACAAGAATCATCAACGCCAGCATCATAGATACACGGGCAGGCCAAGTGCTTGCGGGCCACGAGGTGCGCATCGCCGACGGGCGCATTGTCGAGGTAGGCCCCGCTCCTCTGCCGGGAAGCGATGACACCATCCTCGATGCCAAGGGCCATTTCGTGATGCCAGGGCTGGTCGATTCCCACGTCCACGTTACCGCCATCACGCCAAACTTCGCGCTACTCGAGACGCTCTCACCGTTCTACGTTGGGGCCAAATCTAGCGAACTACTTCACGACATGCTGATGCGCGGTTTCACCACCGTGCGCGACGCCGGTGGCGCCGACCATGGGCTCGCCAGCGCCGTCGAGGAGGACAGCCTAATCGGCCCTCGCCTGCTGTACGCAGGCAGAGCGCTGTCCCAGACCGGTGGCCACGGCGACATGCGCGGCCCGGGACAGCAGACCTTCGAAGGCTGCTTCTGTTGTGCTGGCCTTGGCCGCGTCTGCGATGGCGTGAGCGAAGTGCGTCGCGCCGCCCGAGACGAAATTCGCAAGGGTGCTCATCAGATCAAGATCATGGCCTCTGGTGGCGTCGCCTCGCCCACCGATCGCATCGACAGTACTCAGTTTTCGCTTGAGGAAATCGATGCCATCGTCGAGGAAGCCACCGCCGCCAATATCCACACCATGGCCCATGCCTACACCGCCCGCGCCATCAACCGCCTGATCCCTCGCGGGGTCAAAACCATCGAGCATGGCAATCTGATGGATGAAGAAAGTTGCCGCCTGTTCGTCGAGCATGATGCTTACCTGACACCGACGCTCGCCACCTACGATGCCCTAGCCAAGGAAGGGGTGGAAGCTGGCATGGCTGAGCACCTGCAGCGCAAGGTATTCGACGTTCTTGAGGCCGGCGGCAAGGCACTCGAGATGGCCCAGCGTCATGGTGTGAAAATGCTTTACGGCTCCGACCTGCTCGGGCGCATGCAGCGCCATCAACTCAACGAGTTCAACCTGCGCAAGGACGTGGTACCGACGGACGATCTGGTTCGCGCCGCAACCTGCAACGCTGCCGACGCCTTCGGCGCCCGGGGCGATTTCGGCGAGATCATTCCCGGCGCCCGGGGGGATATCATCGTCCTGCGTCATAATCCGCTGGAGGACATCACCACCCTGACCCGCCCAGAGCAGGACCTGCTGATGATCATGAAGGGCGGCAAGGTCTACAAGCAGGCGCTAGAGGGCTGATCCGCTTCTCGCGCTAGAAAAGCGGCGATGAACCGGAAACCCGACCAAAAGACGCCGCCAGTGGCGGCGTCCGGAAGGCTGTAGACGCTTGACGCGCCCGGAGCGATGCAGGGAGGGGGCAGAAAGGGGGTCAGAGGGGATAGTGCCGCGGCCCGAGCTGCAGCGTCATCCAGCGCGTGTCGGTGAATTCCTCGATCCCGGCCTTGCCACCGAAGCGGCCATAGCCGCTGGACTTCACGCCACCAAATGGCATCTGAGGTTCATCATGCACGGTCGCGGAGTTGATGTGGCAGATGCCCGACGCAATCCGTCCCGCCACCCGCATCGCCCGCGCCATGTCTCGACTGAACACCGCGGCGGACAGCCCGTACTCGGTATCGTTGGCCACCTCAATCGCCGCTTCCTCGTCGGCGACACGGATCATCGCCACCAGTGGCCCGAAGGACTCCTCGCCATACAGCCGCATCTCGCTGGTCACGCCATCGATCACGGTGGCCGGCATCACCACGCCCTCGGCTCTCCCTCCCACCGCCAGGCGTGCGCCCTTGGTCAGGGCGTCGTCGATCAGGCCATTGAGCTTGTCGCCCGCCTCGCGGCTGACCAGGGTGCCGAGCGCATTGGCGTCGTCCCTTGGATCGCCGGCATGCAGCGTGGCGGCCTTGCGGGCTAACCGCTCGATGAAATCATCGGCCACCGACGCCGCGACGACCAATCGCTCGGTGGACATGCAGATCTGGCCCTGGTTAAAGAAGGCACCGAAGGCCGCCGCCTCTACCGCGGCATCCAGGTCCGCATCGTCGAGCACCACCAACGGCGCCTTACCCCCCAACTCCAGCAGCAGTGGCTTGAGATTGCGTGCCGCGCGCTCGGCGATGATGCGCCCCACCGGGGTCGAGCCCGTGAAGTTGATACGCCTCACCGCCGCATGATCGATCAGGGTCCCCACTATCTCGGCGGCCCGGTCGGGGCTATTGGTCACCACGTTCACCACGCCATCGCCGAAGCCGGCCTCGATGAGCACCTCGCCGATCAGGTGGTGCGTCGCCGGGCACTGTTCGGAAGCCTTGAGGATGACCGTATTGCCACAGGCCAGCGGCGTTGCAATGGCACGCGTTGCGAGGATGACAGGAGCGTTCCAGGGCGCTATGCCAAGCACCACACCACAGGGCACCCGCACGCCCATGGCCAAGTTGTCGGGCACATTGGACGGGATCACGTCCCCTCCCACTTGGCTGGTGAGCCCCGCCGCCTCGCGCAACATGCCTGCCGCCACCCTGACATTGAACCCCGCCCACCCGGGGGTCGCGCCGGTCTCGTCGACCATGCGCTCGATGAAGTCCTGCTGGCGTGCCTCCATCAGGTCGGCGGCCTTGAGCAACTTGGTGCGCCGCTCGCCAGGCCCGCTGCGGGACCAGCGAACAAACGCTTGCGCAGCGGCATCGGCCGCGCGTGTCGCATCGCTGCAGGAGGCCCCCGCGGCCTCGGTGACGGCGTTCCCACTCAGCGGGTTGTGGCGTGTGAATGTCGTCTTGTCCTGGGCGGCAAAGCGCTGCCCGGCGATCAACAGATCGAGAGTGTTCATGCGGTTGTCCTGTGTCCGGCACTGTGGGGTTATGGCGTCATGGGTCGGCTGGCCCCAGGGCCTCGCCCATGCTCATCGCCTGTACATGGTCACCGACCTGGCTTCCCGGGTACTGTCACGAATCAAGGACACCGGCTGCGCAGGGCCAGCGCCTTGGCATAGACGTCTCGGGCACCCTCTACGCCGCGGTCATCCAGGCGCTCGAGGTAGCGCTGGGTGCCTTCCTTCAGCGGCGGCGCCCAGTCCGGGTCATTCAACGGATCGTCGATCTCGTCAAGACTGTCGCCCTGAGCCAGCGCCTCTTCACGCCCCTCGCGATCCAGCCGATCGAAAACGCGACCGGCGGTGCGTGCCCAGTGCATGCCGCGATTGTCATCGATCACCGCCTTCAGATCCGCCGGCAGCTCATCGTAAGCGTCCTGGTTCATGGTCGCCACAATGGCGCCACTGTAGTACGGCACTTGCAGGTGGTGATTAGTCAACTCGTTGATTCGAAATACCTTCATGGCCTCCCAGGGAAAACTCAGCCCATCCATCACCCCACGTTGCAACGACGTATAGATGTCCGGTGCCGGGAGCCCCAGGGGCCTCGCTCCCATGCTCGATAGCATCTCGCCGGCGACATCACTGGGGCGTCGAATACGCAGGCCCTCCAGATCAGCCGGTGTGCGAATGGCGGTGTCGGTGGTATGCAGGTAGGCGGGCCCTGTGGTGAACAGGAACAGGACGTGGGTATCCGCGTACTCCTCCGCGATATCGCCTTCATCGAACAATGTCTGCACGATACAGGCACCCTGAGATGCGCTGTTCGAGATCCCGGGCAACTGGACGATCTCGGTCAATGGGAAGCGCCCGGCGGTGTACCCCTGCAGCGTGATGGCAACATCGGCGATTCCATCAACCGCGGCGTCGTAGGTTCTATCGGCTTTGCTCAGCGTCTGCGACGGATAGATCTCCACCTTGAGCCTGCCGTCGGAGTCCTCTGTCACTCGCTCGGCCCACGCCTTGAATATCTCCTGATTGACCGCCGATCCCGCCGGCCAGAAGTGGCTCATGCGCAGGGTGGTGTCGGCTGTTGCCGCAGCGCTTGCCGCAAGTGTGGCGGCGGCCAGCAAGCCATGTAACGTGGCGTATCTCATGGGCGTGCTCTCTTGTCTGTACGTTATCGTTATCTTGTCGTCATCGCGGCGTCATGTGCGGTCGCGCCTGTCATTGGCCCGTGGGGCTGAGTCCGGCTCTAGGTACCGGCTATGCCCCTGGGCTATGACCCTGGGCGATGGCATCGGGCGATGGGGCACCGGAAGATTGCGCAGGGCTCGTTGATCGACGGCGAGCGGAAGGCTCGGCATTGGCCGGCTGGGCCTTGCGCCGCCTCCCGGACTGGGCCTCATGGTTCAATCGTCGTGGTCGGCACCTCGATCAGCATCGGTCGCTTGGCCGACAGCGCCTCTACCAGGGCCTTCTCGAAAGCCGTCGTCGTCACACAGCTGACGGCCTCTACGCCATAGCCTCGGGCCAGGGCGCAGAAATCGAGCCCGGGGACATCCAGCCCAGGAGCATCCTCGGCATCGAGCATCCGCGAAAACCAGCGCAGCGCGCCGTAGGTGTCGTTCTTGAGGATGATAAACACCACCGGGACGCCATATTGCGCCGCACTCCACAGGGCGCTGATGGCATAGTTGGCCGAGCCATCGCCGATCACCGCAATGACGCGACGGTCGGGCCTGGCCATTTGCAGGCCCACGGCAGCCGGCAGACCGAAGCCAAGACCACCGGCCGCTGGGAAGAAGTAACTGTCGGGATGGCGCAACACCACCCGCTGCCAGAACGCGGTGACCGTCGACGTGGACTCCTTCACATAGATGGCATCTTCAGGCGCCAGTGCATTCAGCGCGTCGAACACCGCCTCCGGCGTCAGGCGTCCCGGCACCTCAGACGGCAATGCCCGACCGGGACGCACGATGGCCTCCGGCAAGGCCCGGCCACAGTGCCCCAGCTGCCCCAGCAAGGCGTCACACATCGCCTTGATAGCACCGACCAGCGCGTCTCCCATCGGCGCGCGGGCCGCTTCCTGGGCATCACTGGTCAACAGGGTCAAACGGGCACCCTCGGGCAAGTAGCGTCCCGGCGCGTACTGATGGTAGCGGAACACCGGAGCCCCGATCACCAGCACCTCGTCATGGCCCGCCAGGGTCGTACTGATGCCGGCAACCGCGGCGGGCAGTACCCCACGGAAGCAGGCATGGTCGGTAGGAAACGGGCAACGCGAGGCAGAAGGGGCGACCCATACCGGGGCTGACAGCCGCTCGGCGAGTTCAACGGCGAGTTCGTTGGCACGCTCGGCGTCGACCTCGGGCCCCAGCACCAGCACCGGATTGCGCGCCTGCTCGAGGCGTGTCACCAAGGCCTTGACCTGGCAGTCTTGCGGCACGCCGGTGTACTCCACCTGACGCTCGACCACCAGGGCGTCGTCATCCTCGATGCGCTGCGCCCAGTCATCATGCGGGATGGAGACGTAGACCGGCCCACGCGCGGGCAGGTTGGCGAGCTGGATGGCCTGGCTCAGGGTACGCGGCACATCCTGAGCACAGGCCGGTTCAGCGCTCCACTTGACCAGCGGACGCGGCAACGATGGCGCATCGACATTGGCAAGCATGGCCTCGACACCGATCATCTCGCGCGCCTGCTGTCCCGCGGTCAACACCAGTGGCGAGTGGGAATACCAGGCATTGGTCAACGCGCCCATGGCATTGCCGGTGCCGGCCGCGGCATGCAGGTTCACCAGCACCGGACGATGCGAGCCCAGCGCGTAGCCATCCGCCATGCCCACCACGACGCCTTCGTGAAGCCCCAGGACGTAACGGAAGTCATCGGGAAACCCTGTCAGGAAGGGCAGCTCGTTGGACCCCGGGTTACCGAACACGGTGGTGAGGCCCTGGCGACGCAGCAACTGGTAGGTAATCGAGTGGACCGTGGGCATGCGAAGGCTCCTGAAGGCGGCATGCCCTAACGCTAGCCAGACTGATACCATCTATCAAATCAATATATTTTCTACTAAAAATAGAGAGTATCTATAGAATGACCAGCATCGACCTCAACCTGATTCGCGCCTTTATCGTTCTGTTCGAGGCACGCAGCGTCACCCAGGCCGCCGATCGCCTGAACGTGACCCAACCATCGGTCAGCTACGCCCTCGCGCGGCTGAGGGATCGCTTCAACGACCGCCTCTTCGTGCGCTCGGGAGCTGGCATGGAGCCAACGCTGACGGCCAGCCAGATGTACCCGGCCCTGCGCCAGGCATTGGCCCAGATCGAGGGGGTGGTGGAAGACAACCGAGAGTTCGTCGCCGCGCGCTCCCACAAGTGCTTTCGGCTCGCCATGACCGACCTCGGCGAGATGGCCCTGCTGCCTCGCATACTGGCCCAGCTGCACGCGAGCGCACCCAACGTCGAACTCGAAGTCGTGCCGCTGGAAATCGACAAGGTCGCCAATTGGCTAAACGCCGACAAGGTCAATGCCGCCATCTGCAGCCGTCCCATCCGGGCCACCGGAATCGCCCGCCGAGTGCTGTTCGAAGAACGCTATGTGTGCCTGCTCAACCGCGACCATGAAGGCATCGGCGACCACCTCAGCCTTGAGCAGTTCACCCGGGCACGCCATGCCGTTGTGGCAGCCTCCAGCGGACACGGACTGGCCGAAGATGTACTCAACGAACGCGGGCTGGAGCGCAAGATCAGCCTCAGAGTGCCACATTTTTCGGTGCTGCCACCGCTGCTTCAGCAAAGCGACCTGCTGGCCATCGTGCCGCAGCAGATCGCCGAAGCCTTCACCCGCTCGGCGGCGCTGAAGATACTGGACCTGCCCTTCGAGGTCCCTCCCTTCGATGTGGCGCTGCATTGGCATGGCACGGCGGCCGCCTCTGCCGCACAGCGCTGGTTGCACGAACAGATCGTCGCGGCCATTTCGACGACGTAACCCCCAATAGCAAAGGTCCGCGTGCGGCTACCGCTGCCCCGCTCCGTCACAGCGTGCCGGCCGAACGCCAGACAAAAGGCGTATGATGCTGGACTGACTCCTTCGACAACGACCGATCGCATGCATAATCTCCTGATTCCCGGCGCCATGATCGTGATCACCAGCGTCGTCTTCATCGGCGCTCAGATCCTCTCCGTCGGCGGCCTCGACGAGGACATCCAGCGCTCGATTGCCACGTCCCTCGACACCGACGACATGGTCACCCTTGAGGCCATGCAAGAGGTCAACAAGGGCTATGGCGTGTGCGGCCAATACCGTGTGGCCGACGCCCCCAACTCCCCCGAGCCGTTCTTCTATAGCAAGGTCGACGCAAGCGTCGAACTCGACTCGGACTCGCGCCGCTACCGGGCAAGCTGCGAGTAACGACACCACACCACTCTCTGCTGGCCCCCGCCCGCCCCATGGATGTCCAAGCGGCCCTGTCCGCTCCATCGTCTAAGCACCCGCGCCCTGCCGCCGCATGTCCCCAGCATCTTCGCGATCTCTTGCGGGGATCTGGACAGGCTCAACGCTCTACGCCGCACATGTCGTCCCCGGCCGAACGGCGATCGGTGGCTTGTTAAGCGACCTCGCGTCAGCGCAATCGTCGAGAGTTCCCGCCACGGTCGTCGCTGCTCCTCAAGCGCTATTGCTCGGCGTATCTCTGCACGCTCGCCTCTAGACTCTGCACGCTCGCCTCTAGACTCTGCACGCTCGCCTCTAGACTTTGGTCCAAGTCTCGCGTGGTCAGCCTAGACGCGATGCGTCTACAGCCCCCGCCGCATCGGGCTTTCTGAGGCCGCCGCAGAGGCTTACCGCCATGACGAACTTGCGGGATCGTTCATCACGCCTTCACAAAGCACTTTGAAGATTGTATAAAATATAAAACCTACCGAGATAAACCAAGGTGCCCCATGAAACGTGTACATGTCATCGATTCCCACACCGCGGGCGAGCCGACGCGACTGGTCATGGGAGGCTTCCCCAACCTTGCCGGCAGCACCCTGGCCGAGAAGCGCGATGCCCTGCGTGACCAGCACGACGAGTGGCGCCGCACCAGCATGCTCGAGCCACGCGGCAATGACGTGCTGGTCGGCGCACTGTACTGCGAGCCGGAAACCGCGGATGCCAGCTGTGGTGTGATCTTCTTCAACAACACGGGGTATCTTGGCATGTGCGGCCACGGCACCATCGGGCTGGTCGCCTCTCTGCACCACCTCGGGCGCATGGCTCCGGGCTGTCACAAGATCGACACCCCCGTGGGGCCCGTCACCGCCACCCTGCACGACGATGGCACAGTGACGGTACGCAACGTCCTCTCCTACCGCTTTCGTCAACGGGTGCCCGTCGAGGTGCCGGGCTACGGCGTCGTTCACGGTGACATCGCCTGGGGCGGCAACTGGTTCTTCCTGGTCGGCGAGCACGACCTGGCGATCGAGCTTCACAACGTCGAAACGCTCACCGCCTTCACCTGGGCCATTCGCCAGGCGCTGGAGGCCCAGTCGATCACCGGCGACGACGGCGCCATCATCGATCATGTCGAGCTGTTCTCGGACGACAGCGAGGCCGACAGCCGCAACTTCGTGCTGTGTCCCGGGAAGGCTTACGATCGCTCGCCTTGTGGCACCGGTACCAGCGCCAAGCTCGCTTGCCTGGCCGCCGATGGCAAGCTCGCACCCGGCGAGCCATGGATCCAGGCAGGCATCTGCGGCGGCCGCTTCGAAGGCGCCTACGAATGGGAAGGCGATCGCATTCGCCCCTCCATCACGGGGCGCGCCTTCGTGAGTGCAGACGCCACGCTGCTGATCGATGAGCAGGACCCCTTCGCCTGGGGCATCACCCACCAATAATCCCCTTTCTCCGCCTCGCCGCCGGCCATCTTCCCGATGGCCAGCGTGCGGCATCCTTTGCCTGACAATCGCCAACACCACCAAGGAACCACGATGAACGACAACATTTTTACCGGCTGTATTCCCGCGCTGATGACCCCTTGCAATGCCGACCGTCAGCCCGATTTCGAGGCGCTGATCGCCAAGGGCCGCGAGCTTCTTGAGCAGGGCATGAGCGGCGTGGTGTACTGCGGCTCCATGGGCGACTGGCCGCTTCTGACCGAGGCCCAGCGACAGGAAGGCGTCGCACGCCTGGTTGCGGCCGGCATCCCGACCATCGTCGGTACCGGCGCGGTCAACTCCCGAGAAGCCGTGTCCCACGCCGCCCATGCGGCCAAGGTCGGCGCCCAGGGCCTGATGGTGATTCCTCGCGTGCTGTCTCGCGGCGCCTCCATCACCGCTCAAAAGGCACACTTCACCGCCATTCTCGACGCCGCGCCCGACCTGCCCGCGGTGATCTACAACAGCCCCTACTACGGCTTCGCCACCCGGGCGGACTTGTTCTTCGAGCTGCGCGCCAAGCACGCCAACCTGATCGGGTTCAAGGAATTCGGCGGCGCCGATGACCTGCGCTACGCGGCCGAGAACATTACCTCCCAGGACGATGACGTGACCCTGATGGTCGGCGTCGATACCACCGTCTATCACGGTTTCGTCAACTGCGGCGCGACCGGCGCGATCACCGGTATCGGCAACGCCCTGCCGCGAGAAGTGCTGCAGCTGGTCGCGTTGAGCAAGAAGGCCGCCAAGGGCGACGTCACGGCGCGGCGCCTGGCCCAGGAACTGGAAGAGGCCCTCGGCGTGCTGTCGTCCTTCGACGAAGGCGCCGATCTGGTGCTCTATTACAAGCATCTGATGGTGCTCAACGGGGATAGCGAGTACGGACTGCACTTCAACGAGACCGATGCCTTGAGCGACGCTCAGCGTCGCTACATCGAGACCCAATACGACCTGTTTCGTCGCTGGTATGCCCAGTGGTCGGCCAGCCTCGACAACGCCTGACCGGCACCCGTGGGATCGAGACCCGGGCCGACGTCGACGCGGCCCGACCGCCCCTCCCGATGAGTTACCCACACACGCAGGCCTGCATCAGGGGCTCAAGGTGCTGTCCTGAACCACGGACAGCGCCTTGAGCCCCACATCACACGACCACCACCGACCCCAACCAAGGAGACGAGCATGACACTGGAAGGCAAGATGCTGATCGGTCAGCAAGCCATCCTGGGCAGCCGTGAGCCGATCCATGCGCTCAACCCGGCCACCAACGAGCGCCTCGAGCCCGCCTACCTCGGCGGCTCCCGGGAGGATGTCGAACGCGCCTGCACGCTGTCCTGGCAGGCTTTCGATCGCTACCGCGACACATCGCTGGAAGCCCGTGCCACCTTCCTCGAGACCATCGCCGACGAAATCGAGGCCCTCGGTGACGATCTGATCGCGCGCGCCGTGGCGGAATCAGGTCTGCCGCAGGTGCGCATCGAGGGGGAACGCGGACGAACCTGCGGCCAGCTACGCATGTTTGCCAGGACCGTGCGCGCCGGCGAGTGGCTGGATGCGCGCATCGACCCGGCCCTCCCCGAGCGCCAGCCCATGCCCCGGGCCGACCTGCGCCAGCGCCATGTGGCGCTGGGGCCGGTGGCGGTCTTCGGCGCCAGCAACTTCCCACTGGCCTTCTCGGTGGCCGGCGGCGATACCGCGTCGGCGCTTGCCGCCGGCTGTCCGGTGATCGTCAAGGCGCACTCCGCCCACCCGGGAACCAGTGAACTCGTCGGCCGTGCGATTCAGGCTGCGGTGCGTCGCTGCGAACTGCCAGAGGGCGTGTTCTCGCTGATCTTCGGCTCCGGTCGTGAGGTGGGGCAGGCGCTGGTCGCGGATGCTCGCATCAAGGCGGCGGGATTCACCGGATCGCGCAGCGGCGGCCTGGCATTGCTAAAGACCGCCCAGGCACGCCCCGAACCGATACCCTTCTACGCCGAGATGAGCTCCATCAACCCCGTCTTTGTGCTGCCAGCGGCGCTCAAGGCTCGCGGCGAGGCCCTGGGCGAGGCCTTCATCGCCTCACTGAACATGGGCGCCGGCCAGTTCTGCACCAACCCCGGGCTGGTCATCGCGAT
This sequence comes from Halomonas sp. V046, assembly GCF_052645355.1. NCBI lineage: Bacteria > Pseudomonadati > Pseudomonadota > Gammaproteobacteria > Oceanospirillales > Halomonadaceae > Halomonas > Halomonas sp. V046. Next base: position 16,710 of record NZ_JBQXYF010000022.1, on the reverse strand, counting down.
CCAGGGGCCAGAGCTCGACGCCTTCATCGAAGCGGCGCGCCAGGCCGTGGCAGGCAGCACCAGCCAGACCATGCTCACCCCAGGCATCTTCGAGGCCTATGAAAGCGGCGTGGCTGGACTCGCCGGCAGCGACAAGGCCAGAGAAGTCGCACGCGCAGGCCAAGGCGAGGGCGTCAACCAGTGTCGAAGCGGCCTGTTCGTCACCTCCGGCGACGCCTTCCTCGACGACCCGGCGCTGCAGGCAGAAGTCTTCGGCGCCACCTCGCTGGTGGTGGAATGCGTGGACCAGGCCCAGGTCGAGCGACTCGCTGAACGCCTGGAGGGCCAACTGACCGCTACGCTGCAGATGGATGATGCCGACCTGGACACCGCGCGAGAACTGCTGCCACTGCTGGAGCGCAAGGTCGGACGCATTCTGGTCAATGGCTGGCCCACCGGCGTCGAGGTCTGCGACGCCATGGTTCACGGCGGCCCCTTCCCGGCGACCTCCGACCCCCGCACGACGTCCGTGGGCACCGCGGCCATCGCGCGTTTTCTGCGCCCGGTGTGCTATCAGGATATGCCCGATGCCTTGCTGCCCGCGGCGCTCAAGAAGGCCAACCCCTTGGCCCTCAAGCGCCTGGTGGACGGCAAGCGGGAGGCCTGATCGCTCAGGCCTTCGAACGCTCGATGCCTCACCCCGAGCCGCCCCGCCCCGAGCCACCCCGAGCCACCCCGAGCCGCCCCGAGCCGCCCCGTAACGGGCGGCTCGGGGCTTGTTCGCCTGTGGCTCAAGTGAGACGGCCCCTTCATCCTTGCCACGCCCCCAGCAGAGCTCGGTCCCGGGGCGCGGCCATGTCGGCGCTCATGACGGGCCGGCATGGACATTCATTGCAGTTTGTATACAGTGTGCAAAACGACTCTTTCGGCAGATGCTGGCTATGGCGACTTACAAGACACGAGCGCAATTCGTCGCAGACGACCTGCGTGGACGGATTCTGAGTGGTGAATTCAAGGGCGGCACCCAACTGCGCCAGGATGCCCTGGCCAAGGACTACGATGTCAGCCGTATTCCCGTCAGAGAGGCCTTGCTGACGCTGGAGTCCGAAGGACTGGTGGAGTTTCACGCCCACCGCGGAGCCTTCACCACGGAGTTGTCGGTGGCCAAGATCCGTGAGCTCTTCGACCTGCGCGTCCTGCTCGAGACCTACGTGCTGCGCCATGCCATCACCGAGCTTACCGACGCAGACTTGAACAAGGCCGAGGGCATTCTGCGCAAGTACGACGAGGCACTGAACGCCCGCGGCGACATCGATAACTGGAGCGAGTACAACTTCGCCTTCCATCAGGCCCTGTATGCTCCTGCCAAGCTGCCCGAGACCTTGGCGCTGATCAGCCAGCTGAACACCAAGTCCGATCGCTACATTCGCATGCAGCTGCTCTACACCCAGGAAATCGAGAAGGCCGAGCGCGAGCACCATGGCCTGCTGGACCTGGCCCGCCAGGGAGACGCCGACAAGGCCTGCGAGCTATTGAAGACACACATTCAGGAAGCCTGCCAAGGCATCGTTGCCTTGCTCGAAGAGCGTGCACAACACCCCGAAACACTCTAACGCCGTCCGCGCTGCGAGACTCGCCAGGCGGCCCCAGCACCACGCCACGCTTCCTCCGGGACGCGGCAGGCGACCGCGCCGCCCTAGGCCCCGCGCCGGGGGTACGCTGTGCACTTCACCTCCGCCGCCCCCTCATCCGCGGCGCCAGAACCACCGGCAGCAAGCTTCTGCCAACACACCATACGGCGAACGCCATTCAGGGACAGGGCGCCGCCCTGGCCCCGGCTCGTCGTTGGGGCCCTGACCTCCCGCTGCCAGGGGCTCTTCATCCAAGTGCCTCCTTCATCCAGTCGCCTAGATCCAGGTGTCTAGGTCCACGCGTCTAGCACTATGTCTCTAGCGCTAGGTGTCGACCGGCGGCGTCCAAATCCTGCGCCTTCTTTCCCGCCCGGTTCGCCTGCGCCGCTCGCAACAATACTCCCGCCCCCGCCAGACTTTGGTCGAAAAGCGTATTGCGCCTTCCTTTGGTGTATCTTATATTTTATACAATCGACAAGATAACAACGCTCCGCCGACCAAGGAATCTTTATGGGCTCACACCACCAGGCCTCCCAGGACGTCAGTCGCCAGACCGATGTTACCGTCGTCGGGGCCGGGATCGTTGGCATCGCAAGCGCCCTCGCGCTGAGTCGGCAAGGCCTGCGAGTGCGGGTGGTGGACAAGCAGCCGCCCGGCATGGGGGCGTCGTTCGGCAATGCAGGACACATGGCGACCGAGCAGGTCTTCCCCATCGCCGATGCCTCGATTCTCAAGCGCCTACCCACCATGCTGATGGACCCCACGGGACCGCTGCGCCTGGACTGGCGCCACTTTCCGAAGGCCCTGCCCTGGTTCACCCGACTGCTGTGGAACCTGCGCGAAGCGCCCTACCAGGCCAGCGTAAGCGGCATCCGAGCCCTCAACGAGGCTAGCCTCGGGGCCTGGCACCGGCTGCTTGGCTCGATTGCGGCCAACCACCTGCTGCAGGAAGACGGCTCGTTTCTGGTCTACGAAAAGGACAGCTCACTCGCCGACCTGCAGGCGCTACATGAGCGCATGGCGGCCCATGGCGTCGCGGTCGAGGCCTGGCAGGGCAGCGCCATTCGCGACGCCGCCCCCGAGCTTTCCCAGGCGATTCAAGGCGGGCTGTTCTTCCCCGCCACTGGTCACGTTGTCGACCCGCTCGCGGTGGTCCAGGCCCTGGTCAAGGCGGCCAAGGCCGAAGGCGTCGAATTTCGCCAGGACGACGTCGTCTCAGGCCGGGTCCATCACCAGGGCGTCACCCTCGAGACCACGGGCACGACCCGACTGCATTCGGCCAAGGTGCTCATCGCCTGCGGCGCACATTCGGCCCCGCTGACCGTGGCTCTCACTGGCATCCGGGTGCCGCTGGATACCGAGCGCGGCTATCACCTGATGCTTCCCCGAGAACAGGCGCGCCTGCCGGTGGCGGTAACCTCGCTGGAGCGCCGTTTCATCATGACGCCCATGGCCAACGGGCTGCGCCTGGCCGGCACCGTCGAGTTCGCCGGACTCGAGCGCCCGGCCAACATGCAAAGGGCCTGGCAGCTCCAACGCTTGAGTCAGGGGCTATTCAAGACGCCACTCGACGCCACCGACGCCACGCCCTGGATGGGCTTTCGCCCTTCACTTCCCGATTCGCTGCCGATTATCGACAGCGCACAAGACGGCAAGGTGCTGCTGGCTTTCGGCCATCACCACCTTGGCCTCACCCAAGCCGCCGCCACCGCCGAACTGGTGGCCTGCCTGGCACGCCAGGACCAGGTGCCGGCTCGTGCACTCTCGTGCGGTCCAGCGCTGGCCGAGGTTGGCGCCTATCGGCTCGGCCGCTTCTGACCCACTCACCCTCGCCTCTCACCCGTCAACAACAAGACCAAAGGAGACACCATGTCCTCATCCTCGGCCCCCATCCGGCTGCCCAGCATGACCGAGGTGCTTGCCGTCATGGTCGGCTTCATCGCCATCATGTTCCTTAGCATCAACGTGCTCGGGCTGCCCATTCAACTTGCGCTCTTTGCTTCCTGGTTTCTGGTCATGGCCCTCGGGCTGAAACTCAAGATGTCCTATGCCAGCATGCAGGAAGGCCTTATCGACGGCATCCACAACGGCATGGAAGCGGTGCTGGTACTGACCACCGTCGGCGCCTTGATCGGCACCTGGATCGCAGGTGGCATCGTGCCCAGCATCATCTACTACGGTCTGACGGTGATGAACCCGCAGATTTTCCTGTTCGCCGCCTTTGTCATCTGCGCCCTGACGTCGCTGGCCACCGGCACCTCCTTCGGTACCGCAGGCACCGCCGGTGTCGCCATGATGGGCATCGGCCATAGCTTCGGAATTCCGCTGCCGCTGGTCGCCGGCGCCGTCATCTCTGGCGCCTACGTCGGCGACAAGATGTCGCCGCTGTCCGACACCACGGTCATGACCGCGTCGCTGTGCAAGGTCAACCTGATCGACCACATTCGCTCGATGATGCTGGTCAGCGCCCCGGCGATCCTGATCGCCTCGATTCTGTTCCTGGTCGTTGGCTTCTTCTACATCAGCGGCGACGTGGATACGTCTCGCACCACGCTTGCCATGCAGGCACTCGACACCCACTTCGCCATCAGCCCGTGGCTGTTGCTGCCCGCGGTGATCGTGATCGGGTTGCTGACCCGCCGCTTCCCGGCCATTCCGGTGATCACCTTCGGCGCGGTACTGGGGAGCCTTTGCGCCTGGTGGGCCCAGGGCGTGGGACCGGTCGATGCCATTCGCATCGCCTACGTGGGCAACGCCATGCAGTCCGACGTGGAGTTCCTCAACACCCTGCTCAACCGTGGCGGAATCGAATCGATGCTCGGCGTCGTGGCCCTCATTCTATTCGCCCTGGGTCTGGGGGGGCTGATGGACCGCGTGGGAATCCTCAAGGCGATCAGCAACGGCTTCTTGCGCTGGGCCAATAACCCGGGTCGCCTGACGGTCTCGACCATGTTAGGAGGGTTCTTCGGCAACTTCTTCGGCGGTGCGGCCTATGTCTCGCTGATCACGGCGAGCACCATCACCGAGAAAAACTACGATGATCAGGGCGTCGACCGCCGCGTGCTGTCGCGCAACGCCGAAGCCGGCGGCACCATCACCACCCCGATGGTGCCCTGGACCGATGGCGGCGTGTTCATGGCCACGACCCTGGGCGTCTCGACCATGGCGTACCTGCCCTTCCTCTGGTACCACATGCTGGTCATCGCCATCTCGATCTTCTACGGCTACGCCAACATCGCCATCTGGCGAACGCAGCCGACCCGCGAGGGTCACGCCGATACGACGGCCAGGCCAGACCTCCAGGCCTCTTGATCCCCGGCCAAGCGCCCTGTGAACGCCGAAAAGCCCCGCCAAGTGCGGGGCTTTTCACTTCCTGCGATGTCCATCGACAAGCGACCAGCCCAGATGCCCCCGTGACAAGCCGACAGCGCAGATGGCCCCGTGACGAGCCGGCAGCCCCGCAGAGACAAACCATGGCCGCAAAGGGAGGCGAATCACCGCTCGCAAAACGGCAAACGGCGACGCCCTGGGGCCTCGCCGTTGCCGTATTGCCTGGTCATGCCATCAGCCCGGGTCGTCGATGAGAGCCCATCCCTCCGGTCCCTCGAGCCGACGACGCGGGCGGGCTAGGAGAGACGCTGCTCGAAGTCCTCGAAGCCGAACTCCCGCACCACCTCGAGCGCATCGGTCTCGGAGTTCCACACCGCGATGGAGGGAAGCCGAATGCCATTGAAGGTCGACGTCTTGACCATGGTGTAGTGGGCCATGTCCTGGAACACCAGGCGCTGACCGGGCATGAGCTCTTCGGCGAAGCTATAGTCTCCGATCACATCGCCGGCCAGGCAAGTCATGCCGCCCAGACGATAGTCATGGCCAAGCTCGCCGGGTTCCCCCGCCCCGAGCACGCCAGGGCGATACGGCATTTCCAGCACGTCCGGCATATGACAGGTCGCCGAGGTATCGAGAATCGCCTGGTTCATCTGGTTCCAACTGGTGTCCAACACCGTGGTCACCAGCACGCCGGTGCCGATGGCCACCGCTTCACCCGGCTCCAGATACACCTGCACCCGATGACGGTCGGCGAAGTCGCGAATGCAGGCCACCAGGTCATCACGCTGGTAGTCCGGGCGCGTGATGTGGTGACCACCGCCAAAGTTGACCCAATCCATGCCGGCCAGCAGATGCCCGAAGCGCTCTTCCACCGCCTCGAGGGTACGCGCAAGCGGCGGAAAGTCCTGCTCGCACAGGGTGTGGAAATGCAGCCCCGAGATCCCCTCGAGCATCGACTCGTCGAGCTGTGACAGAGGAATCCCGAGCCTCGAACCCGGCGCGCAAGGATCATAGATCGGCACATCGCCTTCGGAATGCTCCGGATTGATGCGCAACCCGAAGCGCAGCTGCGGACGTTCGGCCAGCGCCGCGCGCACCAACGGCTGGGCACGTTGCCACTGCCCGCAGCTGTTGAACACGACGTGGTCGGCAATGCGCAGGATCTCGGCCAGATCCGCGTCGCTGTAGGCGGCACCAAAGACGTGAACTTCACCGCCATAGTGCTGACGACCGAGCAGGGCTTCGTGCAGGCCACTGGCGCAGGTGCCGCTAAGATAGCGCGACACCATGGGCGCGAAGTGCCACATGCTGAAGGCCTTGAGGGCCGACAGGACCTTCGCCCCGCTAGCCTCGGCGACGTCAGCCAGAAGGCGCAGGTTGCGCTCCACCGCGACCTCGTCCACGACGAAACACGGTGACGGCAGGCGCTCGGTCGACAGCCGCGAGAAATCGCTGAACTGATGGATCTCCACGGCCTAGAGGTCCTGACCTTTCTGCACGTCCAGGCGGAACGACGGATCCAGCTCGACGACCTTCCACGGCAGGCCGTACTCGTTCATGTCGGCCATGAACGGATCCGGATCGCACTGCTCCATGTTCCACACCCCAGGACGCTTCCAGTGCCCCTCGAGGATCATCTTGGCGCCGATCATCGCCGGCACACCGGTGGTATAGGAGATCGCCTGCGACTGCACTTCGGCGAAGCACTGCTCGTGATCGCAGATGTTGTACAGGTACATCAGCTTCTCTTGGCCATCCTTCTTGCCGCGCACGATGGTACCGATGCAGGTCTTGCCCTTGGTGCGAGGACCAAGGGTGGACGGGTCTGGCAGCAGCTTGGCCAGGAACTGGATCGGCACGATCTTCTGGCCGTTGTAGTCGATCGCCTCGATGCCGGTCATGCCGACGTTCTCCAGCACCTCGAGGTGCTTGAGGTAGCTGTCGCCGAAGCTCATCCAGAACTGGGCACGCTTCAAGCTCGGGAAGTGCGTTGACAGCGACTCGAGCTCTTCGTGGTACATGCGATAGATGTTGTAGCTGCCGACCTGATCCGGGCACTCGAAGCGCGCCATCTTCGACATCGCCGGCGTCGTGACGAAGTCACCACCTTCCAAGTGGCGACACTCGGCGCTCACTTCGCGGATATTGATTTCCGGATTGAAGTTGGTGGCAAACGGATAGCCGTGATCGCCGCCGTTGACGTCGATGATGTCGAGTTCTTCGATCTCATCGAAATAATGCTTGGCGAGATAGGCGGTAAACATGTTGGTGGCGCCGGGATCGAACCCGCTGCCGAGCAGCGCGGTAAGCCCGGCTGCCTTGAACTTGTCCTGGTAGGCCCACTGCCAGCTGTACTCGAACTTGGCGGTATCCAGCGGCTCGTAGTTGGCGGTATCGAGGTAGTTCACCCCAGCCGCCAGGCACGCATCCATGATGCTCAGGTCCTGATACGGCAAGGCCACGTTGATGACCAGCTCGGGCTTCTCGGCTTGCAGCAACGCGGTCAGCTCGGCGACGTTGTCGGCGTCGACCTGCGCGGTGCGAACCGGGCGCGGCAGTTGTGCGGCGATAGCCTTGCACTTGGACTCAGTACGGCTGGCCAACAGGATATCGGTAAACACCGACTCGAGCTGCGCGCACTTGTGGGCCACGACACTGCCGACACCGCCGGCTCCAATGATGATCACTTTCGACATGAAGGTTCTCCCCCACCTCTGCTGTAACAGTTGCCCGTCAAGATGTATGAGCCCGGCTGCAATACCGGCTGCAATAGATGCCCGCCTTTGCGCCTCGTCGCCAACGTGCTCGCCGGTGGTTGCTCCAAGCGGCACATGATTGATCGGGACGCCCGTAGTCTAGCGCAACTCGTGCGACTATCTACCTGGGTACCGGACGGCGCATGCTAACGAGGATTCGCCTCCCTTGCTACGGCTTTTATCGACTTTTGTCGACGTCCCTGCCGGCGTAAGTTGCACCACCGCCCACATCGATCGCCGGCGCCTGCTGACGCCTACCTCATCCCCGATGAACGGCACTGCCTGAACACGTATCGGCGAACACCGATCGGTGCCCCGTACGCCGTGACCATCGTCCCGTGCTCCATGCGCATCTCCTATAGAAGAGATCACCGCGCGTTTCACAACAGTCACCGGCGTCCTTCGGCTAAGCGATTGTCTATGCTTGGACTTACCCGCGATCCTCTGGGCTGTTACCTCCTCGAGGGCGCTTGTCGTCCAGCCTGTCCGCCGAGGCCAGATGGCCCGATACAGGCACGCCGACGCGGCCAGGATCGCCGGGTAGCCGCCATCAGGAGATACCTCTATCGACGCACGACTGACGCTACGCATATCGCTACGCGGGTCGATGCATGGCCCGGTACAGGAGTCGGTACAGGAGCCGATGCATGGCCCGGTACAGGCGCCACCCGATGACGGCGCCCATCTCGGTTGAGTGTGGACAACGAACACTGCGTTGGGCCCACCTGGGATCTCACCGAACCTCCGTTTCCTCCGTGTCGCGACCAATCATCTCAGGTGACCTATGAACAAACGATTACTGTTGGGCGTCGTCTTGCTGTCGGCATCGCTTTGCGCCAATGCCAAGGACATTACCGGCGGCGTCTACGTTGCAACCAACAACGCCGAGGAAAACTCCATCGTCGCCTACACCCAGTACGATGACGGCACCCTGTCGATGATCGGCGAGTTCCCGACCGGCGGCGCCGGCAACGGCATGGACGGCGGCCTGGACCCACTCGGCTCGGCCTATGGCCTGTGGCGTTCCTGGGACGACAAGTACGTGCTGGTCGCCAACATCGGTGATGGCACGGTGTCATCGCTAAGCGTGCAGGACGACCTCTCGCTTGAGGTGAACAACGTCATTGAGGCGGGCGGCGCCAAGCCGAAGGCCATCGATGCCTTCGAGGACCTGGTCTACGTCGCCAGCAGCGAAGGAAACAACGACGCGCCCGGGGTGCTCAAGGGCTTCAGGATCGATGACACCGGCAGGCTCAGCGAGATTCCAGACTCCCTGCGCTCGCTTGGCGACTCGCCGGTCAGCCTCGAATTCACCGAGGATGGCAAGTTCCTCGCGGTCGTCGAGTTCATCACCGGCATGGTGCACACCTACGCCGTGCAGGACGATGGCCTGCTGTCCGAGGACGCCGTCTCCAGCATCGACTCACCGCTGCCCACCAAGGACCGTTTCCTCGCCATTCCCATCGGCACCAAGTTGATTACCCGCCCCGACGGCAACAGCACGCTGCTGGTGACCGAGACCCGCTATATCACCCAGCAATACAGCTTCCATCCATCGTCGGAGGCGAGCAAGGAAAAGTACCCGTTCCTGAAGGAGTACGAGGGCCAGACGGGCTCGATGTCGTCCTATGACATCGACGCCAATGGGCAACTCACCCTGGTGTCGGGAGATGTCCTGGCCGGGGACGACTACTGGGGCGGCGAACAGGCCGTGTGCTGGGTCACGACCTCACCGGATGGAACATTCGCCTGGACCACCAACGCCCACACCTCGAGCATTTCGACCTATAGCGTCGACCCGGCCGATGGCCGCATCGCACTCACCGAAAAGATTGCGTTTCAGCCAAGCGACTACAACGAGTACTTCGCCGACATGGACATGAGCGCCGACGGCAACTTCGTCAACGTCATCAGCGGCAACACCGGCAAGACCTGGGTGTTCAAGGCGGATCACGAGACCGGAGAGCTCACCTTGGTCGACTCCTATGAAGGCAGTGCCGAAGTACACTCCTACGGCCTGGTGACCATTCCGGCCAAAACCGGCGACTGAACCCGGGCAGCATTTCGACCCCGGCAGTGGACGGCCAATGGTGCCGCCATGACGACACCCGCGGGGCAGTCAGTCGGCCCCGCAGCGCACGAAGCGTCGCAAGGTGTGCCGACACACGGCCACGCTGACGCAGCGTCACTCCCCGGCGCCCGCAGAGCGGCACGTATCTCGCGTCCGCCCTGCGGGCGCCGACCTGCCAAGCCAGAGCCAGAGCCAGAGCCAGAGCCAGAGCCAAGCGCTCGAAACCAGCAGCCCAGCGTCACGGCAGAGCCCAGAGCCCAGAGCCCAGAGCCCAGTCTCGCGTCACGATTGCGCGTCATGTCGTGGCTTGCCAGTGCGTGTCGCAGAGGCCATTTTTTCCAGCTCCTCTTCACTCATGGAGTCGTACATCGACTTGGCAGCCCCCTCCAGCTCGCTGACCTTCTGTTCACCGCGCTTAGCCGCCAGAGCCGCTCCCGCTGCCATCTGCTGCGCCTTGGATTTTGCTGGCATGTTTGCTTCCTCCGTGGGGACAGGACCACCGCCGTGTGGGTGGCGGTGGCGGTGTGTGAACATATGTTCTCGACGACGGAGGCGAGGGACCGGCCGCGTCAACCTCCTGGCGACTTTCCAGCATCGTCACGGCCGGTGGTCACCTCGATGCGCGGCCGTGGCCTGCGCCGTCGCCACTACCGACGGCCTATTCCAGGCGCCCACTCCAGCGGCCTACCTGCGGGAGTAATGGCAACCGGTGACGCCCTTGCATGTGCCACCCGGGTCTGGCGATGGCACCAGACGGCCAACATGGCCTGGGGGGGGCCGGCAACGGCCGTCGGCGTGTTGCGCCTCACAGCCATTTTGCCGCCACCTGCTTCATGGACTGGCGAATCATATGCTTGGAACCAGGGTCTCCTTGAACCATCGAACTCATGAAGTTCTTGGCCTGTTCGAGGCTGATATGGGGTGGAATCGGCGCGACTTCCGGGTCCGTATAGGCATTGATGACGACCGGACGATCCGCCGCCAGCGCCTCCTCCAGGACCTTGTCTATCTGCTCGGCACTATCGATCCGCAGGCCTTTCAAGCCAAGCATGTCAGCATACTGATCGTAGGCGAAGTCCGGCAGATCCTGGGAGGTCTCGAACTTCGGGTCGCCTTCCATCACGCGCTGCTCCCACGTGACCTGGTTGAGGTCCCGGTTATTGAGCACGACCACGATAGCCGTCGGGTTACTCCACTCCCGCCAATACTTGGCAAGGCCGATCAAGCCTTGGTTCCCCAGCATCTGCATCGCCCCGTCACCGACCATGGCGATGCCGGGACGATCCGGAAAGGCAAACTTGCCGGCCATGAGATAGGGCACGCCGTTACCCATGGATGCCAGTCCCCCGGAAACCGAACCGAGCATGCCGCGCCTTATCTTGAGATAGCGTGCATACCAGTTGGTCCCGGAGCCCACGTCACATGCCAACAGGACATTATCGGGCAAGCGTGAAGACAAGCCCGCGAACAACGCCTGCGGGTTGACCGGGTTGGCCTCGACGTCGGCTCTCGAGGCCATCAGCTCCCACCAGTCACGGGTTTTCTCGATCAGAGTGGCCTGCCACTCGCGATCTTCCTTGCGGGTTACCCGTTCCGTCAGTGCCGCCACCGTTGCCTTCGCCTCCCCCGCCAAGTTGACCTCAGTGGGATAGCGCAGGCCAAGCGCCTCGCCGTCGATATCGATCTGAATTGCCTTGGCCTGGCCTTCTTCCGGCAGGAATTCAGCATACGGAAAGCGCGTCCCCACCATCAGCAAGGTGTCACACCCGGCCATCATGTCGGCACTCGGCTCCGTGCCAAGCAGCCCGACGGTTCCAGTCACGTAGTCGACGTCGTCAGGAATCATGGTCTTGGCGAGTATCGCCTTGGCGACGCCTGCCCCAAGCTTGTCGGCCAGGGCAAGCACTTCGTCGACGGCCTCCTTGCAGCCCGCTCCGGCAAGAATGGCTACCTTCTTGCCTTCGTCCAGCACAGCGGCGGCGGCATCCAGGTCGCCGCTATCGGGCACCAGATGCCCGGGGCGATACCCCGTTCCCGAGAACACCGCCCCGTGCGCGCGCGGCGGATCGGCCATCTCCAGGTCCTGGATATCGTTGGGCACGATGATGGCCGTCACCGTGCGTCGAGCGAGGGCGATACGCACAGCCTGGTCGATAAGGTGCCGTGCCTGTGGCGCATCCGTGACCATGTGCACGTAATCGCCGGCCACGTCCTTGTACAACGAGACCAGGTCGATCTCCTGTTGGTAGTCAGTGCCCAGGCTCATGCGAGCCTGTTGGCCGACGATCGCCACCACCGGCATGTGGTCTTTCTTGGCGTCGTAGAGGCCATTGAGCAGATGCACGGCCCCCGGCCCAGACGTGGCGATACAGACGCCCGGAGTGCCGGTGAACTTGGCGTGAGCGCTCGCCATGAAGGCAGCGAGTTCCTCATGGCGAGGCTGAATCATGCGCGGTCCCGCCGGTGCCCGACGCAAAGCCGCCATGACACCATTGATACCATCGCCGGAGTACCCATATACCCGCTCGATGCCCCATTCGTGCAACCGCTGAATGATGAAGTCGCTAACCGTTTTTGCCATTGGCTACTCCTTTGGACAACCCGGAAAATTCACCGGGATCCCGTGGCCGAGACGGCGCGCCTGGACCACGCCAAGCACACACTCACGTCCCCGACTAGAACCTATGGGCACTCGCCCTGTGCCAGTCAGAGCGGTACTCCTTGGGCACCTCGTCGCGCAGAAAGGCGCCTGACTCGACCCTCGGGTGAAGCTGCGCGTAGGTGCGAGCAGGCCCGTAGGCAGGACGATGGTAGATGTGTTCCGGACCAAGCTGGTCGGGGCTATCGAGGCCGAGAGCGCCGACGATGTCTAGGAACGAGGACAGGGTGGCAGCGTGATAGTTCCTCACACGCAGCGCCTTCTCATCGACATCGAGCGACCTGGTACGGGCCGGGTCCTGGGTCGCAACTCCCGTCGGGCACGTGTTGGTATGGCAGCGTTGGGCCTGTATGCAGCCCACGGAGAACATGAACGTACGCGCCGCATTGCACATGTCGGCGCCTAGCGCGACCTTCTCGACCATATCGAAGCCAAGCGCGACCTTGCCACTGGCGATCACCACGATCTCGTTGCGCTTACCGACACCGTTCAGGCAGTTGTGAACGAATGGCAATGCATCGTTGATGTAGGTACCGACGAAATCGGAAAACTCGGCCGGCGCAGCTCCGGTGCCCCCTTCTGCCCCGTCCACGGTGATGAAATCCGGCTGGATCCCGGTGTCGACCATCGCCTTGCACACGCCCATGAACTCGGCACGCTGCCCCAGACACAGCTTGAAGCCCACCGGCTTGCCGCCACTCAGCTGGCGAAGACGATCGACAAATCGCAGCAACCCGACGGGTGTATCGAACTCGGGATGCATGGGCGGCGAGAGACAATCTTCACCCACGGGAATCTCGCGGGTAGACGCGATTTCACGATTGACCTTGGAACCGGGCAGTAGGCCGCCGTGCCCCGGCTTGGCACCCTGAGATAGCTTTATCTCGATCATCTTGACCTGCTCGGTGCAGGCCTTGGTCCTGAACTCATCTGGGTCGAAGGAACCGTCCGGAAGTCGACAGCCGAAGTAGGCGCTGGCAATTTCCCAGATGATGTCGCCACCATGCGCACGATGGTAGGGACTGATGGCCCCTTCCCCCGTGTCTTGGGCGAAGGCTCCGAGCTTGGCCCCCTTGTTCATGGCCGCCACGGCATTACCGGAGAGAGCGCCGAAACTCATCGCCGAAATATTCAACCGCGACGAATCGTAAGGCACGCGGCATTGAGGACCACCGATGGAAAGCCTCGCATAGCGCGGATCCACGGTCTTGGGAGCCATCGAGTGCTGCACGAAATCGAAGCCAGCACCGTCCACGTCACGCCGAGTACCGAACGGAGACGCATCCAGCCCGCCATCGGCGCGCGAATTCACCAGGTCACGTTGCTCGCGATTGAACGGCCGTCCGCTGGTCTCGGATTCGAAGAAGTACTGGCGCAGCTCCGGACGCACGAACTCCAGCATGTAACGCATATGCCCCAGAATCGGGTAGTTACGCAGGATATTGTGGTGCGAACACAGGTCCCAGGCTCCGACCACCGCAAGCACCAGCATGACCCACCAGACCCAGAGCCAGACGGGCGCCCACAGCGCCAACACCCCTCCGACCAGAAGTGTAAGGATAACGTAGCCAGCGAAGATCACGCGCGGATAGCCGAACATGTATTCCCTCATCGTGGTGACAGAATTCCATGCTATGCCGGCCCACAATGCGGTTCAACTAGCGAACTACGGTGGCGATCCCCAAGGAGAATGCACCACATTCAACTTAGCCCACAGAACAGACTTAATGCTACTTCCCACCTCCGCTTTCACTACATACCGCAAGCGCATCCCCGCGCGACTCGGTCGATGATCCCCGGGCCTTCTCGACGGCCTTCCCGATGATCTTTTGGGCGAAATGTCGTTCAGCACCGGAAGGCATCGACTAGCTAGACGTGTCCTGTGGTGGATAACTACCAAAACCATTTCTTGATGATACAGAGAGCAAGGATGGGTTAATAAACGTTACAATATGTATCGATTAAATAGCACATACAACACGTCGTACCGCTCAAAAGATTCCCTTCGGTTAGTCGAGGCCTGCCTCGCCACGCGGGCCAATGAAAGACGAAAACGTCGGGACATCGAGTGCGCGCCGCCATTTCACCTTGGTGGCAGTAGTTCAATATCTGGCTTCCTAAAATCGCCCCCTACAAGTAAAGTTCGAGTCTCAAACGCCCTCCTGGAAGGCGTTTGAGGCTCCCTTGGCTTTCGGGTACGGTTATCCTCGCAGACCAATGGAGGAAGTCACCATGCGAGACACGCAAGATCTTTTTCCGACTCGACTGGAACGCAAACTGGGGATGTTCGAACGCATTGACCCGGTGATCCATTGCGACGACAAGCAGCGTGCGAATGGGCCGTTAAGCGCCGAAGAGCTTGATGAATTCGATCGAAAGGGTTTCCTTTCTTTCGAGGATTTTTTCGACCAAGAAGAAATGCAGGCCTTTATCCATGAGCTTCGCGAGTACGAAGATGATGAGGATCTAAAGCTATCCGAAGGCACCATACTCGAGCCGGGAAAGCAGGAAATTCGCTCAATCTTCGGCATTCACCAGGTCTCCGATCGCTTCAGCCGCCTGACACGAGACCCTCGCCTATTGGCCATGGTGCAACAGATACTCGGCAGCGATGTCTATATCCATCAGTCACGCATCAACTATAAGCCAGGATTTAAAGGTAAGGGCTTCGATTGGCACTCCGATTTCGAGACCTGGCACAGCGAAGATGGCATGCCACGCATGCGCTCTTTGAGCTGTTCAATCATCTTGACGGACAATGGCGAGTTCAATGGTCCTCTGATGTTGATCCCCGGCTCACATAAGCACTTTATTCCTTGTGTCGGCCGCACGCCGGAAGATAACTACAAGGAATCTCTGAAGAGCCAGGAAATCGGTGTGCCGGACGCGGCCAGCCTGAAAACACTCATGCTTGAGAACGACATCGAGGCCCCTAAAGGTGCCTCGGGCTCGCTAGTCATGTTCGAGTGCAACACGCTCCATGGCTCCAACATGAACATGTCCTGCTGGCCAAGGAGCAACCTGTTCTTCGTCTACAATAGCGTGGAGAACTGCCTCCACGCCCCCTATTGTGGCAACAAGCCTCGCCCTGATTTTCTCGCTGCACGGAAGGACTGGAACCCCCTCACGCCGGTAGACGAGAAGTAACAGCAGTAGCAACCAACGGAGAAACGTATCAGCATCGTTCCTCGGTTTGCGTACAGCTTGTCGCCCGATGAGATGGGTAGCCCCCATGTTATCGGGCATCTTTCCGCCATACCGATCAGATCTGTCGATCTGCTGATCCGCGCCAACACCAAGAAACCGGCATAGGTGCTGGGTGTCTTCGAACACGTCTCCCCTGCCATTCGTGCATTGCGCTTCTTGTACCGTGGACATCACGCCACCGCCGGCAAAGTTGACGGACATGCCGATCGTCTATGCGCCTGCGCAGTGGCGCAAGGCTAGCTGCTCTGCCCTACTGCGAAAATCGGCAAGGCTGCCAGGTGGAGATCCTGGCGTGGCCCGGTAACCGAACTCAACTTTGAAACTCCGGGCAGAGGTGGTGTCAAACGAAGCGCTAATCACTGTCTTGAGCGTGATCAATGAAGGAGTGTTTGCACATGGCAGAACGTAAACAACCCCGCCAACAGCAAGAACAGCAGCCTGGCAAGGAACACGCCATGGAGCCGGAGCCCGAATTCATCCGCGACAGCTACCGAGGCAGCGCCAAGCTCCACGACAAGGTCGCAGTCATCACAGGCGGTGACAGCGGTATAGGACGTGCCGTCGCACTACACTACGCTCGCGAGGGGGCCGACAGCGTGCTCGCCTATCTCAACGAGGCTCGCGATGCCGAGAGAACCCGCGAGCTGGTAGAAGCCGAAGGTCGGCGCTGCCTACTGCTGGAGGGCGACGTCGGGGACGCAGCGTTTTGCCGCGAGGTCGTCGAGAAAGCACTCGGGCACTTTGGCAAGCTCAACATCCTGATCAACAATGCCGCCGAGCAGCACGACTGGAATGACGCCACCCAGATTCCCGACGCGCAACTGCAGCGGACCTTCCAGACCAATATTTTCAGCCACTTCTACATGGTCAAGGCAGCCCTGCCGCATATGCACAAGGGCGATAGCATCATTGCAACGTCGTCCATCAATGCCTTCAAGGGCAACGATACCTGATCTTACCCAGCAATCGTGGACACCGATCTAAGCGATCATTCGAACCTCGAAGGCCTCAGGGCTGATCATCCCAATCGCACTGTGTCGGCGCTGCCGGTTGTAGTCGACCTCGATATACTCGAAT
>NZ_JBQXYF010000021.1:0-63132 GCF_052645355.1 Halomonas sp. V046 | reverse complement strand
CGCGATCTACCGTTTCCTGCGCCCGGTGTGCTACCAGAACCTGCCCGAGGGCCTGTTGCCCGAAGCGCTGAAAGACGCCAACCCGGCCGGCGTCAGCCGCCTGATGGACGGCAAGCGCGAGGGCTGAAAAAACGGTAAGTCAGTGATAGCAAGACGCGATCCCCCCATGGCACTGCAGTAGTGCGTGGTGTCGGTAGCGGCTAGGGCCCGGCGATCCCCATCGCCGGGCCCTTTTTTTGGTCGCGTGGACCAATAGCGAGTTGCCGTCCCGCGAGTGGCACCGACGCCTTCACTGCTACCCTTTCACACCGCCCCCTTCCCACCGATCCGTTCACTCTGACCTCTCTACACTGACCCCTCTAATATCGAGAAAACGCAGCGCCCGGTTGACAACGTGTCGGGACACCGACGCGAAAGGGCGCTCCGGCGTCGAGCCCACGGACAAGAAGCGCTATGCTGATTGGCCAAGTGGGGACGTGCTTGACAAGAATAGAGCGCTAGGCCGCCGACCCAGCTGCTGGATATGGGCAGGGGAGGGAGCAGAGGCAGAGGGGCGGGGGAGAGAAGACTGCGACGAGGCGAAGGGAAATAGACGAAAAGAGCGTAACGCGCCTACGCCGGCGTCATTAGTCGATTACTGCGCTGCTCGCCTTCCATCCTTACCCAGCCATCCTTACCCAGCCATCCCTACCCAGCTATCTCCTATTCAAGCAGAGCCGTGCGCCGTATCACCAAGGCTCCACCATCAACTGGACGGCCACATTCAAGGCACCGCCCCGGCGGTAGCGTTGTCTGTGTACATTGCGTACCTGTACATGCATAAGCCGCGGCGTCTCGCCAAATACCGCCGAATGGTGAGTGCTGTCTACATCTTGTGATCCATCCGCTGCGTATTGTATGTGTACAGTGCGCAGCGAATAGGTGTAATGGTGGAAGGCCGGGAGGCGGCGGCACCCCTGATGTCTCCACGACGGCGTTTGTATACGATGTGGGGAGGGCTGCGGAATGGTCCGCCTGAAATGCCACGGTGAGAGGTCGCTTTTTCCGAAAAATAAAAATATTCTATTGTTGGAACAATAGATTGCGTTGGCCATGTGGCGATTATCAGGCAAGATGAATGTTTTTTTTGAGCATGCTCAATTTTTCTATCGGATCTGACGGCGGTTTAGAAAAAATATGAGATTGGTCAGAGAGATGGAAGCGAAGTATGCGGTGTTGACTGTACATAAAACAAGCATGCTCACAATTAAAAATGTTATGTGTCTGGATTCACTGGAGGACGATAGATGGACGACGACGTAGAAATCGAGATGAGTCCTCTGTGCCAGGAGTTAACGGACTCCGGGAAGACAGTGCAGGTCGAGATTTATCGCGGAGAGGAGAAGGGGTGGATTCTCGAAGTGGTAGATGAAGAAGGCACTTCCACCGTCTGGGATGATTTGTTCATGACGGATGCCGATGCTCTGGAAGAAGTGAAATCGACGATACGGGATGAGGGTATCGGTGTGCTGGTAGGTCGTCCCGAGTAAACTGGAACTAAATACACATAACAAGGCCAGGCAGGCGATGCAAAGGACCGCACGCCTGCTGGCGAGCGTTATGGCTCTCCAGAAAATTGACTTTGCGTACGTCTTGGCGTACGCTCTGAGGAAAGGAGATGCCCAATGACTACTCTTAATGCAACAGAAGCCCGTTCTAAGCTATACGCATTGATTGATGAGACAACCGAGAGCCACCAGCCTATTGTAATCACCGGAAAGAGAGGGAATGCGGTTCTCCTAGCGGAGGAGGATTGGCGAGCAATCAATGAAACTCTGCATTTGCTATCTGTCCCCGGTATGCGCGAGTCAATTCGGGAAGGAATGGAGACCGATCTGGGGGAGTGTGATCAGGAGCTAGAGTGGTGATGTGGGACATCTACTACACCAAGCAAGCCCAGAAAGATGCTCGAAAGCTAGCGTCATCAGGACTTAAAGGCAAGGCTCAGGAATTGTTGGAGGTTATTAGAAACAACCCCTATCAGACTCCGCCGCCCTACGAGAAGCTTGTAGGAGATCTATCCGGTGCTTATTCCAGAAGAATCAATATCCAACATAGAATTGTATATCAAGTGCTAGAAAAGCAGCATGCCGTCAAGGTGCTTCGCCTTTGGACTCACTATGAATGAGAGCCATAACAAGGCCAGGCAGGCGATGCAAAGGGCCGCACGCCTGCCGGCGGGCGTTATGTACTTTGGAGAAAATATGGAATTAGTTGCTACTCAAAAGCATGTCTCAGAATATCCTAATCCATTTTATTTGAAGCAAGGCGATAAAGTAGCTCTAGGTGTGATTGATGACGAATATCCCAATTGGATATTTATAACCAGTAATGCAGGTGAGCAGGGGTGGGCTCCAGTTCAATATATCGAAAAGATTGAAGGAAGCTCTGAAGGTATCTTGCTTCAAGACTATGACAATGTTGAGCTCAATACTGTCATCGGTGAAAAACTGTCAGTGCTGTTTGAACTCAACTCTTGGTATCGAGTTTCGAGTTCAACGGGCGAAAAAGGATGGGTACCAGTACACTCGGTACAACGTACATAACAAACTGTTCAAGAGGGATTCGCAACGCGTGGCATTTTTACCATGCGTTAGGTTTAGTGGTTAATGTGGTATGCGGAAGCATTGGTATTGCGTTACTCACACCTTAACAGGGCGTTATATTCAAGATGGAGGTCAATTGAGAAGTCCAGTGTTATACATTTTTTCAGGTCTGCCTGCTTCTGGTAAGTCAACACTTGCTAAGCAGCTAGCTGCTGAAACTCGATCGTCGTATCTGCGTATTGATACAGTAGAGCAAGGGCTAAGAGACCTTTGCAAATTTAAAGTGTAAAGTGAGGGGTATCGTTTAGGTTACCGAATTATCAGGGATAATTTGGAGCTTGGTATCAGCTGTATTTCTGACTCATGTAATCCTATTGAAATTACTCGACGTGAATGGCAAGAGGTTGCTGTGAGCGGAGGTGCCAAGTTTTTTAATATTGAAGTTAGTTGCTCTGATAGTTGTGAGCATGAGTTAAGGGCAAGCGCTCGTCACAATGAAGTTGAAAATTTAAAACATCTTACTTGGCAAGAAGTACAAAATCGCCATTATGACACTTGGAAAACGGATGTAATTAAAATCGATACGGCAGGTAAAAGTATCGAAACATCCTTTGTAGAACTCATTGAAAAGTTAGGTGTGTGAAATTTCATATAATAAACTGTTCAAGAGGGATTCGCAACGCGTGGCATTTTCACTATGCGTTGGTTTAAGTGATTAAGGTGGTATACGTCGGCTTTTGTATTGCGTTACTCACCCCTTGGCAGGGCGTTAGAAACACAAGGAGATGTCGTGAACTGTTTAGTTGTAATTGCGCACCCTTTAGAGCATAGTCTTTGTAAGTTTTTAGCCGAACAAACTATTGCCCATTTGGAAGATAAGGGGTATCAAGTGACCGTTAAAGATCTTTATCAGGAGAGGTTTGATCCCGTACTGAGTGATTTAGAGCGAGGGAGCTATTACCAAGACGAGTTTTATCACAGTCAAGTGAGCAAGGATTTAGATCAGCTTAAACAAGCGGAATCCTTAGTGCTAATATTTCCAACATGGTGGTTTAGTTTCCCGGCCATTTTAAAAGGTTGGTTTGACCGTGTCTGGGCGCCAGGGCATGCATATGAACATGCATCTGATTTTGGTCCTATTAAGCAATGTTTAACGAACCTCAAAGAAATGAAAGTTATAACAACTCTTGGTTCACCTTGGTGGGTAAATACTTTTATTTTGAGAAGCCCTGTAAAAAAAGTACTTAAATTAGCTTTGTTAGGTGCTTGCGCAAAAAACTGTAAATTTAATATGTTAACTTTGTATAAAAGCGAAAGACTCACTGAGTCGAAGGTTAATAAATTTATTGGTGAGATAAAGTCTAGGTTTTAGGCGTTAAGTTCTTCTAAAAAGTCACTCAAAAGGAAAAATAGCAGTTGGTTTTTGCTCCTTCGTCGCTTATTTTAACCAACTATTATTTTCCTCTTGGCGCGACGTTAGGCGTAACGTTGAGGAGGAAATGAGATATGCCGGTGCCACCAGAATATGAACGGGCTTCAGCAAAATTTTATGATTTTCTTGTTGATGCTAGAGATACTGCTGATCTCTGGAGTACGCATGTAACCTACACAATGACACAGGGTGTATTACAAGCTTTTCGTCGAAGACTTTCGACCCAGGACGCCATAGCTTTCGCAAATATTTTACCTATTTGTCTTAGAGCGTTATTTGTCACTGATTGGGATGTTGATGAAGAGAAAAAGCCTTTTGGGAGCCGAGAGGCAATGACAAGAGAGGTTAAATCATTGCGGGAGAAGCATAATTTTTCAATAGAAACAGCAATTCCAGATGTTGCTGAAGCATTACGGCGACACGTTGATGAAGAAGCTTTTGATAAGTTGCTTACACAACTACCAGAAGGGGCTGTTGAATTTTGGACACCACGAGCATTCAAAACGGTGTCGCCTAAAAAGTAACTGCACCGGAAAAATTACTCGCTAGGCTCGTGATTTTCCGGTGAACTGGACGTTGTGCATCACGAAGAAAACGGAACTTTCGATGTTTAAAATAGAGACTAAGCGATTAATTATTAGGGATATGAGCCTGAACGATGAAGGCGCCTTTGTTGCTATGGCTCAGGATGCCAAATATCAGCGTTTCTATGATGAAAGTGATTGTGATCCTAATAAATACAGAAAGTTAACAAGATTGTTCATAGCTCAGGCTTCTGAGGAGCCAAGAAAATCATACCAATTAGCTGTTGAATGTAAGGCGTCAGGAGATTTCATTGGGACAGTTTGTCTACGCCTAGAGGACAATCAGTAAGCTTCAATGGGGTGTGTTTTTTCAAGAGCATCGCAAGGCAATAAGTTGAGCCATGAAGCCGCTTTAGCTTTGGCAGATTTTGGTTTTTCGGAATTGGGGGCTCACCGTATCTATGCGGAGACAGTCAGTAGAAACTTGCCAGCTATTAAGCTCTGCAAGTCTTTAGGTATGCGTCAAGAAGCTCATTTTAGAGAGCATCGCTTTTTCAAAGAACAGTGGTGGGATACAGTGGTTTTGGCAGTCCTTCGAACTGAATGGGGCAAGGCATAACAAAGCACTTAAGAGTGATCCCCAACTCTTGGAATTTTTCGTTCAAGGTTGGGTATTGTGCTTACGGTGGTATGGTTAAGTTTTGTAGTGAGCGCTGCTCACTACTTAACGCGGCGTTAGCCTAGGGGGATTTATGTACCAAGGTAGCTGTCTTTGTGGCGCTGTCACAATAGAAATACATGGCAGGATTGACTCAATCATTCATTGTCACTGTTCCAGGTGTAGGAAGAGTAGTGGCACGGCGTACGCTACGAATGGGTTTATAGCTACTAACGATTTGATTATTAAGGCAGGGGAAGGTTTTATCACTCATTATGAGGCAGCGCTTGGCAAAAGACGGCATTTTTGTAAAAATGTGGATCTCCAATTTACAACAGTAATGAAAATTTTCCAGAGCGATTGCGCCTTAGGTTAGGTGTTTTGGACTCGGATATAATTGAAAGACCAATTTCTCACAATTTCGTCTCATCAAGAGCATGCTGGGATGATATGGATGCAAACTTACCGCGTTATGATGCTAATGAGCCAAGCGTGAGCGTTAATTGCAAGTGAAAGCCACTTGCACCGTATAGCGAGCAGCCATTTTTAAAGTGGGTTAAACGGGAGGCTAGCAATGCTCAAACAAGTGGGCGGAGTTGGGGTTCAACTCAGACATAGGGCTACGTGCCACTGTGGAATGGTGAAGCTCGAACTTGACCTGCCTAATGGACTTGTTGATCCTAAAAAGTGTAATTGTTCCATTTGTGTGCGTAAAGGGGATGTTATGGCCTACGTACCATTGAGTGGTCTACGCATCATTAAAGGTGAAAATCAGCTTAAGCTATATCAGTTCAATACGCGGGTTGCGGAGCACTATTGAACCGCCCCGGCTATCTCGGAGACTTTCTCGTTTGAGTCACGCTGCCTGAGCGGACTCGGTACTTTGTTGATAGTAGAGAGCTTCCGCCTCAGCGGGTGGTATGTTGCCAATCGACTCCAGCAACCGCCGGTGATTGAACCAGTTCACCCATTCCAGTGTGGCCAGTTCCACGGCAGACCGGGTCGGCCATGAGCTGCGATGGATGACCTCGGCCTTGTACAAGCCGTTGATGGTCTCCGCCAGGGCATTGTCATAGGAGTCCCCCACACTGCCTACAGAAGGCTCGATTCCCGCCTCGGCCAGCCGTTCCGTATAGCGAATCGACACATACTGAACACCACGGTCACTATGATGGATAAGGTCGCTGTCATCGCCAGGGCGTCGTTCATGGATGGCCTGCTCCAGGGCATCGAGCACGAACTCTGTGCGTGCCGTGCCGGACACCCGCCAGCCGACGATGCGGCGGGCAAACACATCAAGGACAAAGGCCACGTAAGCGAATCCCTGCCAGGTGCTGACGTAGGTGAAGTCCGAAACCCACAGGGCGTTGGGCCGATCGGCACGAAACTGGCGATTGACCCGGTCCAGGGGGCACGCACTGGCCTTGTCGTTGACCGTGGTCTTGACGGACTTGCCCCGTACCACGCCTTGCAGCCCCAGACGACGCATCAAGCGCTCCACCGTGCAGCGCGTAACCGCAAGGGACTCCCGCTTCAATTGCCGCCAGACCTTGCGGGCGCCATAGACCCGGAAGTTCTCCTCCCAGACACGCTCGATTTCCTGGCACAACCGCTCATCACGTTGTTCACGGCGTGAGCGCCGAGCGGGCTGAGTACGGCGCTGCACATGGGCGTAATAGGTCGATGGAGCAATCGGCAGTACCCGGCAGATCGGCTCGACTCCATGAACCTCACGATGTTCGTCAATGAAGGTCGTCATGACTTGAAGCGGCGGTCGAGCTCCGCCTGGGCAAAATACGCGGAGGCCTTGCGCAGGATCTCATTGGCCTGGCGCAACTCTCGGTTCTCCCGCTCCAGCGCCTTCAGGCGGGCGTGTTCCTCGGTCGTCAGCCCAGCACGTTCGCCAGCATCACGCTCAGCCTGCCGAACCCAGTTGCACAGAGTCTGCGGGGCGCAGCCAAACTTGCCGGCAATTGACTCGATCGCAGCCCACTGCGAGGTGTACTCGTCCTGGTGCTCACGCACCATCCGAACCGCCCGTTCCCTGACTTCGGGTGAGTATTTCTTCGATGTTGTCATCACTCCATCCTCTCAAGAAATGGAGTCTCCGGGAATCCCGGGGCGGTTCAGTACGGTACTTCCCGTTGTCTGTCAGCATCTTTCGGACCTTGGACGGGGCCTTGTCGATCATGCGATGGAAGAGCGCTTCTGCGTCCTTTGTTGAGGGCGGCTAGAGGGTAATGACGCGTGTGAGGGCGATGCTACACCAGCGCCATGGTCTTCAAGACGAGAATGCCGACGCTGATGGTGACAAGGCTTAACAGGGTACTGACGACGATGATGCTGGCCGCCAGGCCTTCGTTGCCGCCCGCGGCCCGGGCCATGACGTAGGCGACGGCGGCGCCGGGGCTTGCGAGAAACAGAAACAGGATGCCGAGTTCGGCGCCGCGAAAGCCCAACGGTACCGCCAGCACAACACCGAGGGCGGGCATGATCACCAGCTTCCAGGCGCTTGCCTCCAACGACAGAAGGCTACTTCGACGCGCCGCTTCGATGCCGAGGCTTCCGCCGATGCAGATCAGGGCCAACGGCAGCGACAGTGAGGCGAGGTAGTCGCCGGAGGTCATCAACCAGTCGGGCAGCGTCACTCCCAGGTAGCTCAGGGGCACGGCCGAGACGATGCCGATGATCAGCGGGTTGGTGGCGACATCCTTGAGTATCGCGCCGGGACGGGAGCTGACCACAGGGCTGTAGATGGCGAGAATCACGGCCGATAGCACCAGGTTGAGGACGATAATCGCACCGGCCATCAGGCCGCCAAGAGAGAGCCCAAGATCGCCGTACATGTTGGCCGCCAGCGCCAGGCCGACGACGCCGCAGTTGCCGCGAAAGGCGCCTTGGACGAAGACGCCGCGATCCTCGCGCGGGCAGCGCTTGAGCGACCATAGCCAGATCAGTATGAAGGCGAGTGCCGAGACGCCAAGATAGAAACCCACCAGGGATAAATTGAAGTCGGTATCGGGATCGGCGCGCAAGATGCTGAGAAACAGCAGTGTCGGCATGGTGGCGCGAAACACCAGCGATGAGGCGGTATTGACGAAGGCCTGGTCGATCCAGCCAAGGCGCTTGAGCAGGGCGCCGATGAAGACCATGGCGAAGACGGGCAGGCTGACTTCGAGGGTGCCGAGAACGATGGCGGTATCGATGACTGGACTCCTTGATGGCGACGGCGGGCCCCTGTACGGCAATCGCGAGCCATGGGGGACTAATAATTAATACTATGTATGATGTTTAAAGTCATCCATGCCGCGATCGCGGGGGCCGGGCGGGGCATCCAGCCGCTTTCAGCACCTTCGTCAAGGATGCATACGGTGCCTTGCCTCGAGGCCTGGCACAAGGATCGGGGCGGCGCAGGCGAGCTCGAGAGGGCGGGCGAAGGGGCGGTGCCACTGTCGGCAACGGTTACGAGGCGCTGCGAAGGCGTTCGTCCTCTTGGCGCGGCGACAGGGTCGCCAGCGCCTCTAGCGCGAGAGCCACAGGCCAACAATCACGGCGACGGCGACCGTGGTGAAGAACACGCGGTTGCGCAGGCGAGTGTCACGGGGCGGCTTGGGGGCTTGGCTCACTCGGTTCTCCTGGGGGCTCTGGCGGTGCTTTTCGTCGGCACTAGCCAATGGTGGACTTGGCGGGCCATGGTAATCCCGTTAGCCTGCTACCGCCAGCCGTGTGCCATGTGCGCCTGGCTTTCCCTTCAGCCGAGTCCGATCACGATGCCAGACACCGCCCTGCCCACCCTGTTGTTCGCCCATGCCAATGGCTTCCCTGGGCGCAGTTATCAAAGCCTGCTGGCGCCGCTGGAGGATCGCTTTCGTGTCCAGCGTGTCGATCGCCTCGGCCACCACCCTGATTTCCCCGTGGGCCACAACTGGCTGGCATTGCGCGATGAATTGCTCAATGACATGCAGGCATTCGCGCGGCCGGTCATCGGTGTCGGCCACTCCATGGGGGGGGTGGTGATGGCGATGGCGGCACAACAGGCCCCGCAGCATTTTCGCGGTGTGATCATGCTCGACCCGCCGTTGATGCTGGGCATCGACGCGCTGGCCATGCGTGCCAGCAAATGGCTGGGCTTCGTCGATAGGGTCACGCCGGCGGGCAAGACCAAGGGCCGCCGCACCCGCTGGGACAGTCGCGAGGCGATGCGTGCGCAGCTCAGGCGCAAGGGGCTGTTTCGCGGCTTCACCGATGCGGCGCTGGATGACTACATCGAGGGCGGGAGCCAGGTGCTGGAAGATGGCAGTGTGGTGCTGTCCTATGACCCTGAGATCGAGGTCGAGATCTTCCGTCACCTGCCGCACCACCTGGACCGCCTGCCTCGGGAGGTGCGGGTGCCGCTGGGCGTGATCGCCGGTGAATCGTCGGACTTGCTCACGGCGGCCCGCTGCAAACGCCTGTCCCGCCGCGGGGTGGCGCTGTCACGAGTTCCCGGAAGCCACATGTTCCCGATGGAGCATCCCGAGGAAACACGTATTGCCCTTGTGAGCATGATTGAGACGTTGATGCCGGCGCCGGCTGGGGAGGCTGCCCGATGAGCGAGGTCGATCTCGAGCCCCAACCGGTCAGCCTGGCCGATGGGCGCCTGGCCGGGCTCGCCTGGGGGCGAGCGGATGCGCCGACCTGGCTGGCGCTGCACGGCTGGCTCGATAATGCGGCCAGTTACACGCGGTTGGCGCCGCGACTGGTTGCCGCGCTGGACATTCGCCTGGTGGCGATCGACTTCGCCGGCCACGGTGAGTCTGCGCCCTTGCCTGGGCGACACGACTATGCGTTGTGGGACTACTGCCATGACCTGCTCGATGCGCTCGATGCGTTGGGGCTTGAGCGGGCACCGGTGCTGGCGCACTCCCTCGGTGCCGGGGTCGCCTGCCTGGTAGCGGGAGCGCTGACGGAGCGCGTCGAACGCCTGGTGCTGATCGATGGTCTCGGTTCGGTCACTTCCAGCGTCGAGGAAACGCCACGACAGCTTGGCAAGGCACTCAGGTCACATCGCCGGCGGATCTCCTCGCCACCGCGCTATGCCGATCTGGACAGTGCCGTGGCGGCGCGGGTGGCCGGTGGAGCGACTCCGGTCGATGCCGAGACGGTGCGCGATATCGTGGCGCGGAACCTTGTTCCCTGCCAGTCGGAAGGTGTGGCCCTGCGCACCGACCCACGCCTCAAGCGCCCTTCGCCGGTGCGTTTGACCCCTGACCAGGTCGAGGCGGTGCTCGGCGCGATTACCTGCGCGGTACTGCTGATCGAGGGGGAAAGCGGCATTCTGGGCGAGCGTGATCCGGCAGTACGCGCGCGGCGCGCGGTGACGCGGCTCACTCGGCGTGTGCTGCCGGGTGGCCATCATCTGCATGCGTCACCCGCTCATGTGGCGGCAGTCGCCACGGCTATCGTCGAGTTCGAGAACGCCTCCCGAGAGGCGACCTTGGGCTAGCCTGATGACCTTGGGCTAGCCTGATAGAGGAGAGCTCCGCCTGGACCGGGCGAGCTAGCCAGGAGGATGGCTGCCATGATGGCGCAACGACACGACTGTCCCGCAGGGGTGTCCGGCAAGCGTATCGCCTTGACGCTGGGCAGTGGAGGCGCCCGCGGTTACGCACACGTCGGCGTGATTCAGGAGTTGCTGGCTCGGAACTACGAGATTGCAGCCATTTCGGGCTGTTCCATGGGGGCCTTGATCGGCGGTATCTATGCGGCAGGCAAGCTTGACCCCTATCGCGAGTGGGTCGAGGAGCTGGGCTCGTTCGGCGTACTCCGGCTGCTCGATGTGACCTTCGGCACCATGGGTGCCATGCAGGGAAAGAAGGTCATGGGCAAGATCGAATCCTTTATCGGCGATATCAACATCGAAGACCTGCCGATCCCCTTTACCGCTGTCGCCACCGACCTGATCCGCCAGCGAGAGGTGTGGTTCCAGCGCGGTTCGCTGCTCAAGGCGATCCGTGCCTCCATCGCCATTCCCGGGGTGTTCACGCCGGTGGAGGATGGGCCGCGGCTGCTGGTCGATGGCGGCTTGCTCAATCCCTTGCCGATCATCTCGACGGTGTCGGTGCACGCCGACCTGGTGATGGCGGTCAACGTCACCGCCAACAGCCCCAGCCTGGTCACTCTGGAAGAGCTGTTGCCGGAAACCTGCGTGAGCTGTGATGAAGGACGAGAGCAGGCGCTCGCGGAAGCGTCGTCGGTGGCGCTATGGGAGCGTCGTTGGCGCGACCGTCGTGGCGCCAGTGCTCACAAGGATGCCACTCGGCGCTTGCTCGAGTCAGCGGGAACTGAGGCCGAGGCGGATCGCGTCGAGCGTGGCACCGCGGCGCTGGGCAAGAAGGAGTGGGGCCGGCTGGCGATGATTCTGACATCGTTTGACATCACCCAGGCCGCGCTGGCGCGCTACAAGGAGGCCGGGTACCCGCCGGACATTCTGGTGGAAGTACCGAAAACCGTGTGCGGTTCCTTCGAGTTTCACCGTGCTCGCGAGCTGATTCGCCTGGGGCGCCACCTGACCTGTCAGGCGCTGGATCGCATCGAGAGCTGTGGCATCGTCGAGCAGACCGAGAGGCCGGTGGGCTAGGGGGTCCGGCCCCGGCGCCTGAGCAGCACGTAGACGGCACCGGTGCCGCCCTCGGCATCGGTGGCCGAGCAGAACGCCAGCACACTGGGCCACTCCCGGAGCCAGGTATTCACGTGGCTCTTGATCACCGGATAGTCCGCCGTGGCTCCCCAGGCCTTGCCGTGTACGACGATGACGCAGCGTTGGCCGGCGAGAAGGGCATCGCGCAGGAAGCTCTCCAGCTCCTGGCGAGCTTGTTCGAGGGTATAGCCGTGCAGGTCGAGGCCGCCTTCCCAGCTGATCTGGCCGCGCTTCAATTGGCTGCGGGTGCGATAGGGCAGGTCAGGCAGCGCGAAGTCGAGGTACTCGGACGGTCGTACCGGCTCTACGCGACCATCGGAGGTGCGCCCGGCGGCGACCTCGTCACCGGCGCTGACCGCCGCGGCCCGACGTGCGGCGGCGGCGTCGAGGCTGGCCCTGCCCTGCGCAGGCTTGCCAGTATCGGCACGGTTACTGGAGATACGCCGCACGCCGGCCTGCTGTAGTGCCTGGCGAAAGGCACTGATCTCGTCATCGGGCGGCGGCTGGCGGTCACTCATGATGGCCTCGGGTTAGGTTGAATGCTGCACAGTATACCGTGGCAGCCGTGGCAGTGAACCGCTGCCACGGATACAATCTCAGCGGTGGCCGGCCGCGCCCTGCCACGGTGTCTTCATGGCGATTACCGCCCGACTCATGCTCCGACCGACAGGATGTTCCCTTGGCCGACTTCCGCTCTTCCGCCTCGACCCTGGTGCTCGACGATCACAGCCTCGCCGACGGCCTGATCACCCTTCGCGACTGTCTGCGCTGGGCGGCGAGCGAGTTTCACCTGGCTGGCTTGACCTACAGTCACGGCACCACCTCCGCCTGGGACGAAGCCGTGGCGCTGACGCTCGGTGCGCTGCACCTGCCATGGGACGTGGATCCCGGCGTTCAGGAAGCCCGCCTGTTGCCCATGGAACGTGAGCGCATCGTGGCGCTGGTCAGGGCTCGGATCACCGATCGGCGCCCCTTGCCGTACCTGCTGGGCGAGGCCTTCTTCGCGGGACTGACCTTCGCCGTGGACGAACGGGTGTTGATCCCGCGCTCGCCGATTGCCGAGCTGATCGAGGACGGTTTTCAGGCCTGGTTCCCGGAGGAGCCCCCGGCGCGGGTGCTGGACCTGTGCACCGGCTCGGGCTGTATCGGCATCGCCAGCGCACATTACCTGGCAACGACCGAGGTGGATCTTTCCGATATCAGTGCCGAGGCCCTGGCCGTGACCCGCGCCAACATCAACCGACACGATGTTGGGCGCCGGGTCAGGGCAGTCGAGTCCGATGTCTTCGATGGACTCGTCGGACAGCGCTATGACCTCATCGTCTCCAACCCGCCTTACGTCGATGCACGAGATCTGACGATCATGCCTGACGAGTTTCGCCACGAGCCGGCGCTGGCCCTGGGCGCTGGCACCGATGGCCTGGATATCGTGCGCCGAATCCTGCGCGAAGCGCGCGATCACCTCACCGACCATGGGGTGTTGATTGTCGAGGTCGGCAACTCCGATCATCACCTGGAGGCCGCCTTCCCCGGGGTGCCATTCCTGTGGCTGGAGTTCGAGCGTGGTGGCCAGGGGGTCTTTGCCTTGACCGCCGAGGAACTCGAGGCCCACGCGGCATCGTTCCACTGAGCCGTAGCCGCCAGCCGCTCGATCAACCACACACCCTATCCGTAACAAGATGACGCCGGGTGCGTGCATCTTCCCCTGTTTTGAGGAGCGCCCATGTCAGGCAACACCTTCGGCAAGCTGTTTACCGTCACCACCTTCGGCGAGAGCCATGGCTTGGCCCTCGGCGCCATCGTCGATGGCTGCCCACCGGGGCTCGAACTCTGCGAGGCGGATCTGCAAGAGGACCTGGATCGCCGTCGTCCCGGGACCTCGCGCCATACGACCCAACGCCGCGAGCCCGATCAGGTCAAGATTCTTTCCGGGGTGTTTGAGGGTGTGACCACGGGAACCTCGATTGGCCTCGTGATCGAGAACACCGATCAGCGCTCCAAGGACTACGGCAAGATCAAGGACCAGTTTCGCCCCGCCCACGCCGACTATACCTACCACCACAAGTACGGCGTCCGCGACTACCGCGGCGGAGGCCGTTCCAGCGCGCGGGAGACCGCCATGCGCGTCGCCGCCGGGGCGATCGCCAAGAAGTACCTGGCGAGCCACGGCATCCAGGTGCGCGGCTACATGAGCCAGCTCGGTGAGCTCGCCATCGAGTTTCGCGATTGGGCGTCGGTGGGGCAGAACCCGTTCTTCTGCCCTGACCCCGAGCGGGTGCCGGAGCTGGAGGCTTACATGGACCGGCTGCGTCGCGATCAGGACTCGGTCGGTGCCAAGATTACCGTGACCGCCGAGGGCCTGCCGCCTGGCTTGGGGGAGCCGGTCTTCGATCGCCTCGATGCCGACTTGGCCCATGGTCTGATGAGCATCAACGCGGTCAAGGGCGTAGAAATCGGTGATGGCTTCGCGTCGGTGGCCCAGCGTGGGAGTGAGCACCGCGACGAGATGACCCCCGAGGGGTTTTTGTCCAACCACGCCGGTGGCGTGTTGGGGGGGATTTCCAGTGGCCAGACCCTGGTCGCCCATCTGGCGTTGAAGCCGACCTCGAGCATTACCATTCCCGGGCGTTCCATCGATGTGGCGGGCAACCCGGTCGAGATCGTGACCAAGGGGCGTCATGACCCTTGCGTTGGTATTCGCGCGACGCCGATTGCCGAGGCCATGATGGCCTTGACGCTCATGGACCACTTGATGCGCCACCGAGCCCAGAACGTTGACGTGAGCGTGGCAACACCACGGCTTCGCTGAATCGCGGATCGTCAAACGACTGCTACACTCATTTCATTGTTTCTCGCCACACCGCTGTGTGGCGAGAAGGAAGCGACAAGAGGCTGCCATGAAGATCAACGTCGAGTTTGACCTGAGCCCGGAGGAGTTTCGCCAAGCCTTGGGGCTGCCCAATATCGAGGCGTTCCAGCAGGACCTGCTGGACCGCATTCAGCGCCAGATGGAAACCGGGGTCGAGGGCTATGATCCGATGAGCCTGATGCAGCCCTTCTTGCAGCAGCCGGCCCTTCAGCAGGGCTTGTCCCAGGGACTCGCCAGCTTCGGCAACTATCAGAAGATGATGTTGGATATGCTCACTCAGGCCGCCAGCAAGGCCCGCAGCGACGACGGCGGTGCGCGTGAGAAAGACGAGGCGGCCCAGGATTCGACGCCGCGACGCAAGGGGACTGCCAGTGCCAACTCGCGCGCGAGCAAGGGGCGTCAGGCAAAGTGAGGGCACGGTCCCTTGGCTGATGGTCCGTGACGCCCTGCGAGGAGGATCTGTATTGCCGAATCGCGCAGATAGGGTCGGTGTCATGGCGTTGTCACCATGTGTGTGCCAGACTGGTTTTTGTGCACCGCAGCACGCCGGGTTCGTTGGTTGCTAGACGCCAGGTTTGATAGTGGTTAGACGACAGGTTTGGTAGTGGTTAGACGACGGGTTCGTAGGTAGCTTGGCGGCGGGGTTCGTGGCGGATACGCGAACACGC
This sequence comes from Halomonas sp. V046, assembly GCF_052645355.1. NCBI lineage: Bacteria > Pseudomonadati > Pseudomonadota > Gammaproteobacteria > Oceanospirillales > Halomonadaceae > Halomonas > Halomonas sp. V046. Next base: position 47,717 of record NZ_JBQXYF010000021.1, on the reverse strand, counting down.
GTCGTCATGCGCTCCAGGCGATGAGGCTCTGGCCATGATAGCGGTCAACGCCTGACAGGTAGGCTCGCGGTACCTTGCTAGAGTGATTGCCACGTCTTCCAGGAGGAAACGGCTATGCAAGACAAGATGTTCGACAACTTCAACGAGCAGACTCGCCAGTTTTTCGAGCCGATGCGCAAGCTCAACTCCCTGATGCTGGACAATATGGAGAAGATGTCTCAGTACCAGATGGAGTCGATGAAGCGCTATAGCCAGCTCGGAACCGAGCGCATGCGTGATGCGACCGAGATCTCGGACTCCGAAGGCCTGCGCGATTTCTCCACTCGCCAGGCCGACATGCTCAACGAGCTATCTTCCCAGATGCTCGAAGACGCTCGCGCCATGAGCGAGATGAGCCTCGAGTTCAAGGGCGAGCTCGAGGCGTTGTTCGCCGAGTCCGGCCAGCAGTTGGCGGACCAGGCGAGCAAGGCGACCGAGCAAGCCACCCAGGCGACCCAAGAGGCTGCCCAGCGTGTGACCAAGGCCGCCGAGCAGGCGTCCGGGCCAGCCACTGAGGCCACCAAGCCCGCCGGAGGCGCCGCCAAGGCCTCCAGCAGCTCGACCCGCAAGCGCTAGAAAACGACAACAGGAATCGGCACGACAACGCTCCTGGGGGGCGTTGTCGTGTTCGTGATGCTGGAAACCGGTGGGTGACGTGGATGCGGTTCATGGTCTGAGCGCCCGCCCTTTGCATGTGCAGGTGACAGGAGATGGCAATGTCGTCAGGCAATGGTTCTTCGGCGCCGGACCAGGCGGAAGAGTGGGGCAATCAGCTCTCAGTGATCGGTGAGCAGTATCAGGCCCTGATGGAGGACATGCTGTCACGCATGGTTCCGAACGATGCCGCCGATTCGGTGATGGAGGACATGCGCGCAAGCTTTCAGGCTGGCGCCGAGTCCTTGATGCGCAATCCGACGCTGCTGTGGGAGACGCAATCCCGCTTGATGCAGGACCAGATGCATCTGTGGCAGCAGGCCCTGCAAGCGGCCTCGGGCCAGTCCCTGGAGCCACTGGTGTCACCGCCGAAGGGGGACAAGCGGTTCAAGGACGAGGCCTGGACCAGCGAACCCGCCTACAACACCATCATGCAGCAGTACTTGATGTTTTCCCGGGTGGTGGAAGACCTGGTCGATCGGCTCGAGGGAATGGCGCCGGGGGAAAAACGCAACCTGAGCTTCTATGCGCGGCAGATGGTCAACGCCATGTCGCCGACCAACTTCGCCTCGACCAACCCCGAAGTCATGCGTCGGACCCTCGAGACCAAGGGACAGAACCTGGTGGAAGGGCTGGCTCGGTTGCGCGAGGATCTGGCCAATTCCGCCGATGGTCTCAACGTTTCGATGACCGATCGTAGTGCCTTTGAGATCGGTCGTAACATCGCCGTGACGCCGGGTTCGGTGGTCATGGAAAACGAAGTCATGCAGCTGATCCAGTACACGCCGAGCACCGAGACGGTGTTCAAGACCCCGCTGCTGATCGTGCCACCCTGGATCAACAAGTACTACGTGCTCGACCTGCGCCCGGAGAACTCTCTGGTCAAGTGGTTGGTGGACCAGGGGCATACGGTGTTCTTGATTTCCTGGCGTAACCCAGGCCCCGCGCAGCGTGACGTGACCTGGGCCGACTACATGCAGCTCGGCCCGATCGCGGCGCTGGATGGCATCGAGCAGGCGACGGGGGAGAAATCCGCCAACTTCCTGTCCTACTGCATCGGCGGCACCCTGACGGCGTCTACCGTTGCCTATCTGACCAGTACTCGCCGTGGGCGCAAGGTCAAGTCGGTGACCTACATGGCGACGCTGCAGGACTTCCGCGACCCGGGCGAGATCGGCGTCTTCCTGAGCGAGCCGGTGTTGCAGGGCATCGAGGCCAAACTCGAACAGGACGGCTACCTCGATGGGCGGGTGATGGCGTATTCCTTCAACCTGCTGCGTGAAAATGACCTGTTCTGGTCGTTCTACGTCAACAACTACCTGAAGGGCGAAGCGCCATCCGCCTTCGATCTGCTGTACTGGAACACCGACGGCACTAACCTGGTGGCGGGCACTCACGGTTGGTACCTCCGCCATCTGTATCAGGAGAATCGTCTGGTCGAGCCCGGCGGTATCGAGCTCGATGACGTCAAGATCGACCTGCGCAAGGTCTCGGCGCCGAGCTACTTTATCGCGACCCGCGAAGACCACATCGCCAAGTGGAACAGCAGCTATTATGGTGCGCTGTTGCCCAAGGGGCCGGTGACGTTCGTGCTCGGAGGCTCTGGTCATATTGCCGGAGTCGTCAACCCGCCACACAAGAACAAGTACGGTTACTGGACCAATGACGAACTGCCCGACAGCCACGAGGCCTGGCTGGATGGCGCCGAGGCCCATGAAGGCTCCTGGTGGCCTCATTGGCAGCAGTGGTTGACCGCCAACGGCTACGCCGATGCCGAGAAGATGGTCGAGGCGAGGGAGCCCGGCGGTGGTCAGCTTGAATTGCTGGAGCCGGCGCCTGGGCGCTACGTCAGAACGTCTATACCCGAGGTGCTGGGAGAGGACGCGAGCCACAGCTAGCGCCGGCGAGCTTGAGATAACGCTTGAAATGGCGCTTGAAATAGAGCTTTAGATAGCACTTGAGATAGCGTTTGAGAGAACTCGCCGCAGGAAAGCGCAGTAACACCCCAACCCCCCGAGGCATCTTGCTAAGGGGGTTGTTGGTTGTGGCTCTGGCAAGCTCCCTCTGGCAAGTTCCTTGAGCCACGCCCTGTAGGGCAAGGCCCCTGGAGGGCAAGGCCCCTGGAGGGCAAGGCCCCTCCGCCCTGGGATGACCAGGGGGCAAGGGCCGCGGTGCTATGTTGTTGACAGCGCAGCGCTGCGAGGGTGTTGACAGCGTAGCGCTGCGGGGGGGGGGGGCAGCGTGGCGCCTAGCGCTGCGGGCTACGCCCGACGCGCCTCCCTCCGGCCACGACCATCAGCCCCGCCAGCAGCCATACCGGCCAGCTTCCCGTTCGGGTGAAAGGGGTCATGCCTTGCATGGCCTGGACGTCGCCGTCCAGGCGCAGGGTTTCGAATTGAGGCAGCTGTTTCAGCACCTGGCCTTGGGCATCGATGATGGCGGTGACGCCATTGCTTGTCGCCCGGATGACGTAGCGGCCGTTCTCCAGGGCGCGCAGTCTTGCCATGGCGAGATGCTGATGCGGACCGATGGAATTACCGAACCAGCTATCGTTGGACAGGGTCAGCAGGATGTCGGAGTCTCGCGCCCGCTCGGCCACCAGATCGGCGTAGATGATCTCGTAGCAGATGGCGTTACCGAAGCGATAGCCTGCGGCCTCGAGGGGTGGCTGGTCCTCGTCACCGGGTGTCATGGCCGGCATCGGCAGGTCGAAGAAGGCGATGGCGCCGCGCAGCAGGCTCTCCAGCGGCAGGTATTCGCCGAAGGGCACCAGGTGGGCCTTGCGATAGTGGCCGGAGGCATTGCCAAGCCCGACCACGGCATTGAAAAACTGCCCGCTGTCGTCGCGCTGCAGAATGCCGGTGATCAGTGCCGTGTCTGGTGACAGGGCGGCCTGAGCACGGGCCAGGATGGGTTCGGCCTGGTCTTCGAACATCGGCAGTGCGGCCTCGGGCCAGATCACCAGGTCCGGTGTCTGGGGCTCGCTGGCGGCGCCGCCCTGGCCCGTGTCGTCGCCGCTGGCGGGCCTGGCGCCAAGCTCGGCGGTCATGCCGAGATAGGTATTGACCGCCTGGCGCTGGCCTTCCGGGGTCCACTTGATCAACTGGGGCAGATTGCCTTGTAGCAGGCTGACCGTGAGTGGCTCACCGGTGGGGCGGGTCCACTGGCTCGGCAGCAGCAGCGGAATCAGCCACAGCGCCGCCAAAGGCGCGAGCGCCAGCCAGCGGCGATGCAGGGCTTCGACGGCCAAGGCACCGCTCAGGGCGGTAACCAGCGATAGGCCATAGACACCGATCACCGGCGCCCAGGGGGCGAGCGGTGAGTCGATCTGGGTACTGCCGAGCAACAGCCAGGGAAACCCCGTGAACAGCCAAGTGCGGATCCACTCCATCAGTACCCAGGCGCCGGCAAAGGTCAGAACGCGATAGCGTGGGCCGACGAAGCGGCGATACAGGCCAAAGGGAACGGCCATGAACAGGGCCATGCTGGCAACGAACAAGGCGGTCAGGAAGACCGCCAGCGGCATGCTGGTGTAGCCGTAGTCGTGGATCGAGACATAGACCCAGGAGGTGCCGGTGCCGAACATGCCAAGGCCATAGCACCAGCCACGAAGTGCCGCTTGCTTGCCGGTCTGGCGTGACAGGCCGGCGTAGAACAGGCCGGCCGCGATGGGCGCTAGCCACCACAGGGAGAAGGGGGCGGCACTCAGGGTGGTCAAGGCTCCGGCGATCAGGGCGGCGACATAGCCTGCCCTGGTGCCGAGCAGTCGCTCAAGCATGTCTTCCTTCCTTGGTCGGGGTGCCGGGCGATGCCAGCGCGGGTGGTGATTGGGGGTAGAGAATGGATGGTAGGAGACCGCGGGGGACCCACCGTGCCTGAGGCGTGGTGTCGTGACACGCTACCTCAGGCCCGGCGCGACGCTCACTCGTCGTCGGGTTCGCCTTCGGGCTCGACCTCCAGCAGACGAATACGGCGATTGTCGGCGTTCAGCACGGTAAAGCGCCAATCACCGATGACGGTGTGTTCGCCGCGGGACGGCAGGTGGCCGAAGCGCTGCATCACCAGGCCGCCCAGGGTGTCGAACTCATCATCGGAGAAGCGGGTCTCGAAGCGCTCGTTGAAGTCTTCGATGGGGGTCAGGGCGCGTACCGCGTAGCGCTTGTCGCCGAGATCGCGAATATCCTCTTCTTCGTCGGTATCATGCTCGTCTTCGATGTCGCCGACGATCTCCTCGAGGATGTCCTCGATGGTGACGATGCCGGCGGTACCGCCGTACTCGTCGACCACGATGGCCATGTGGCTGTGGGCGTCGCGGAACTCCTTGAGCAGGCTGTTCAAGCGCTTGGACTCCGGCACGAACATGGCCGGACGCAACACCTCTTCGAGTTGGAAGGGCAGGGTGTTGTCCTTGTTCTGCAGCAACGGCAGCAGATCCTTGACCAGCAGGATGCCCTTGACCTCATCGAGGTTTTCGCCGATCACCGGGTAGCGGGAGTGGCCGGTCTCGAGAATGATCGGCAGATAGTCCTCGAGGGGCTGATCGATCTCCAGTGCGGTGACCTGAGAGCGTGGAATCAGCACCTCACGGACCTGCTGGTCGCTGATGTTGAGGGCACCCTCGATGATCGTCATGGCGTCTTGCTCAAGCTTTAGCCGGCTGGCGGCCTGGCGCAGAAAGTCGCGCAGTTCCTCGCGTGAGCTGGGTTCGTCGCTGTCGTTGGACAGGGCGCTGAAGAGTTTGTCGAACCAGGACTTGTTGCCCTGGCCGGTCGATCGGTCTTCGCTCATGCGTCGGCTCTCTCGTCCTCGCTATCATGATCCTGCTCGGGTGCCGGCGAGGCATAAGGGTCGCTGAGCCCCAGGCCGGCAAGGATGTCGCGTTCGAGGCCTTCCATGTGTTCGGCCTCGTCATCGTCGATATGATCGTGGCCCAGCAGGTGCAAGGTGCCGTGCACAACCATATGAGCGTAGTGATCTTGCAACGTCTTGTCCTGCTCGCGGGCCTCTCGTGCCACGACCGGGTGACAGATTACCAGGTCACCGAGCAGCGGCAGGCTCAGGCCCTCGGGGCCCTCGAAGGGAAACGACAGGACGTTGGTGGGCGCATCCTTGCTGCGATAGTCGCGGTTCAGCGCCTGGCTCTCTTCGGCATCGACGAAGCGAATCGTCAACTCCGATGAGTGATGGTCGGGGAAGTTGGCCAAGGTGGCATCGACCCAGCGCTGTAACGACGCCTGGGCCGGGAGGTCATCGGCTTCGCTCGCGACCTGGCGATCGACGCAGGCGCTCATCGAGTGCCGTCCTCATGGGAGTAGCGCCCGCTATCGTGGCGCCTCGAGGCACGGCGTTCTTCGGCACGCGCCTCGCGTCGGGCGCGGTCCTCGGCCTCCTGCTCGGCTTCGAACAGGTCGTAGGCTTCGATGATGCGCTGGACCAACGGATGGCGCACGACGTCCTTGGCGGCGAAGTGGGTCACGCCGATGCCGGCGGTGTCCTTGAGGACGTCGAGGACCTGGATCAGCCCCGAGCTCTGGCCCTTGGGCAGGTCGACCTGGGTCACGTCACCGGTGATGACCGCGGTGGAGCCGAAGCCGATGCGGGTCAGGAACATCTTCATCTGCTCTCGCGTGGTGTTCTGACTTTCGTCGAGAATGATGAAGGCATTGTTCAGCGTGCGCCCGCGCATGTAGGCCAGGGGCGCGATCTCGATCACCTGACGCTCGATCAGCTTGGCCACCTGCTCGAAGCCGATCATCTCGTAGAGGGCGTCGTACAACGGACGCAGGTAGGGGTCGATCTTCTGCGCCAGGTCGCCGGGCAGGAAACCGAGCTTTTCGCCGGCCTCTACCGCTGGGCGTACCAGCAGGATACGCCGGACTTCCTGTTGGTTGAGCGCCTCGACCGCGGCGGCGACCGCCAGGTAGGTCTTGCCGGTACCCGCGGGACCGATGCCGAAGTTGATGTCGTGGTTGCGAACGCTGGTGACATAGCTTTGCTGGTTCAAGCCGCGGGGCTTGATTAGGGTGCGTGGGGTGCGGATCAGCACCTCGCCATCGGACTCTTCGACGGGCTCTTCCTCAAGCGACTCTAGCCCGGCTTCCTGCAGGAACAGGTGCACCGTGTCCGGCGTCAGCTCCGAGGCTTCCGCCTCGCGATACAGATGCTCGACCACGTTGGCCGCGGCCTTGACTCTGGGGCCTGGGCCGGCCAGCTGAAACATGTTGCCACGGTTGCGAAGGGTCACGCCCAGTCGGGACTCGATCAGCTTGAGGTGTTCATCGCGCTGGCCGCACAGGTTGGCCAGACGACGAGGCTCGTTGGGTTCGAGGTTGAGCGTGATGATGCGATTGGCCTGGGAGGATGGCTGGCTCAAGACAGAGGGGTCCGTGCGTTGATGAGTGGTCGCTGTCAGCTTACTGCCCCGGCGCAGGCCAGGGCAATCGTCTCTCGCGGTGACGTCGGTAACGACGTCTCAATAGCGTTCGGGTGAGGCGAGCTCGCCACGCAGTGAATTGGGCAGCGCTTCGGTGATTTCCACGTCGACAAAGTAGCCGATCAGCTCGGTGGGATTGGCGGCACGGAAGTTGACCACGCGGTTGTTCTCGGTGCGCCCGGACAGCTGCCCCGGATCGCGGGGCGAAAAGCCCGTGACCAGAATGCGTTGGGTACTGCCGACCATGCGCCGGCTGATCTGCTGGGTCTGCTGGATAATGCGCTCCTGCAGGATGGCCAGGCGCTGCTTCTTGACCGTTTCCGGCGTATCGTCCTCGAGGCTCGCCGCCGGGGTACCGGGGCGGGCGGAGTAGACGAAGCTGAAGGAATGATCGAAACCGATGCGCTGGATCAAGTCCATCGTCGCCTCGAAGTCATCTGCGGTCTCGCCGGGAAAGCCGATGATGAAGTCCGATGAGAAGCTGATGTCCGGGCGCAGGGCGCGGATGCGCTCCATCTTGTCGACGTATTCCTCGACCGTGTGACCGCGCTTCATGGCGGAGAGGATGCGGTCCGACCCCGCCTGCACCGGCAGGTGCAGATGGCTGACCAGCTCCGGAATCTCGCCATAGGCCTCGATCAGGCTATCGCTGAACTCCACCGGGTGAGAGGTGGTGAAGCGAATGCGGTCGATGCCGTCGACCGCCGCGATGCAGGCGATCAGTTCGGCCAGGTCGATCTCGTCGCCGTCGTCGTTGATGCCGCAATAGGCGTTGACGTTCTGCCCCAGCAGGTTGATCTCGCGCACACCTTGATCGGCCAGATGGAAGACCTCTTCCATGACCGGCTCGAAGGGCCGCGAGACTTCCTCGCCCCGGGTGTAGGGGACGACGCAGAAGGTACAGTACTTGGAGCAGCCCTCCATGACCGAGACGAACGCGGTGGCGCCCTCTGACGTCGGCTTGGGCAGGTGGTCGAACTTCTCGATTTCCGGGAAGGTGACATCCACCACCGAGATCTGATTGTCGCGTCGAGCGTCCAGCATTGACGGCACCCGGTGCAGGGTCTGGGGACCGAATACCATGTCGACATGCGGCGCACGCTTGCGGATCGCTTCGCCTTCCTGGCTCGCCACGCACCCGCCGACGCCAATCACCAGATCCGGGTTGGCATCCTTGAGCTTCTTCCAGCGGCCGAGCTGGTGGAAGACCTTTTCCTGAGCCTTCTCACGGATCGAGCAGGTATTGAGCAGGATGACATCGGCATCGCGCTCGTCGTGGGTCAGCTCCATCTGATGAGAGTCGCCGAGTAGATCCGCCATCCGGGCAGAGTCGTACTCGTTCATCTGGCAGCCGTGGGTCTTGATGAAGAGTTTCTTCGTCATAGCAATAAGTCGGGATCGGCCCGAGAAGCACCTGAGGTGTGTCGAACAGGGTGAATGGCGCGCGAGGAGTGTGGCCGAACGGGCCAGTACGCTTGGCGCGTAATTATACGCGCCTCGACCGATCTGGGCCAGTTTGTCCGGGGCGTGCGCCTGCGCAAATATGATAGGCTTGCCCGCGAACGATGATGTGGCGGCCCCATGGCCTACGGTCACGAATTGATCGATTCGTGCCGAAGCCAGCGGCCACGCCCATCCGGCGGCGCTTTCCAGCGGTTTTCCCGAATCTTATCCACAGAAGTTGTGGAACGATTTGCCGCCGCCAGTGGTCTCATCGCCCGCGGTGACGGCAGGATGCCTGCCCGCGGAAGCCTTTGCGACGGAGTCTGTCGCCTCGAGAGCCCAGGACAGCCAGGAATACGGCATGAACACGCATATTTTCAAGACACTGACGCTGGGCCTTGCCCTTGGCACCCTGGCCCTGCCGGTCAGCGCTCAGCAGAATGACGCCTCACGCTGGGTATCCGACGAACTCACCACCTTCGTGCGCAGCGGACCGACCGATGGCTATCGCATCGTCGGGACCCTGACCGCGGGCCAGCCGGTGACGCTGTTGGACACCAGCGGTGACTACTCTCAGGTTCGCAGTGAAAGCGGCGATCAGGTCTGGGTGCCGAGTAGCGAACTGCGCGATACCCCTAGCGCCAGTCAGCAGCTGCCGGCACTGCGCACCAAGGTCGAAGCGCTGACCACGGAGCTCGACGGCATCAACGAGACCTGGGAGAACCGCACCGCCTCGATGAGTGAGACGCTCGAGGCCCGGGAGCAGCGCATCGCGCAACTCGAGACGCGCAACCAGGAGCTCGAGATCGCCCACGACACCATCAGCCAGAAGAACGGTGATCTCGAGGCGCGCCTGGAGACCCAGAAAGAAGACCTGTTGATGCGCTACTTCATGTACGGCGGCGGCGTGGCCGGTGTCGGGCTGTTGGTGGGGCTGATCGTGCCCCACTTGCCGCGTCGTCGACGCAAGCGCGATCGCTGGTTCTGATCGCCATGCAAGACGACTGGTTAAAGCGCTGGGACGAGGGCCGCATCGGCTTTCATCGCGATAGCGTGCACCCGACCCTGATGCGTCACTGGCCGGCACTCGGTGCCTTGCCCGGTACCAAGGTGCTGGTGCCGATGTGCGGCAAGAGCCTGGACATGCGCTGGTTGGCCGAGCATCAGCACCCGGTGCTCGGAATCGAGTTGGCGCCGCTGGCACTCGAGCAGTTCGTGGCCGAGGGGCGGGGTGAGGTGACGCGCTATCAGCAGGCGGGGTTTGGCATTCTGAGGCAGGGCAGCATCGAGCTATGGGGCGGAGATTTCTTCCACTTCCATATCGACCAGGCCCAGGAGATCGGCGCCTTCTATGATCGCGCCGCGCTGATTGCTCTGCCCGTGGCGACGCGTCAGCGCTATGCCTTCCACTTGGCCCAGTTGATTCCGCCAGGCGCGCCGGGATTGCTGATCAGCCTGACACGGCCCGATGACGGCGGACCGCCGTTCGGCGTGGAGGCCGAGGAGGTTCGGCGTTTGTTTGAGCCCAACTTCCTCGTGACCCATCTGGAGGATGCCGCGCCGGAAGCCAATGGCTTTCGCGAAAGCGCCTGGGCATTGGTCAGGCGCGGGCCGCAAGTGGACTAAGTGGATTCAGCCGGCCGGGACCGTTGTGGCCCGGCGGGTTAGCGCGTTACCCCGTTACCCCGACACCTTGCGGTGTCGGGGTAACGTCGGTTGTGGCTAGGCTAAGGACGCGTCGCCGGCGGGCGCTGATGCGTGTCGAGAAGGCGTTGAGAACGTGGTCGAGGGCGTGGTCGAGGGCATGGTCGAGACAGGCGGGTTCGACCACGCCAGGGCGTGGCGGGACTCAGCGGGCCAGCAGTTGCCCCAAGGCGGGGTCCGCGAAGGCACGGTTGAGGCCATCAGACAGCAGATCGGTGACCATGCGGTTGTTGGTGGCCTTGTCCGGCGTCACCGCGTAGCTCTGAGTGCGCCGCGAGGTATAGGTGCCGGTGTAGATGTCACCACGATTGCGTGCTTCGGCCACCAGCACGCTCTCGAGCTGTGCCTCATCGATCAGCGGGCGGCTTTCGCCGCGGGCATAGTTCAAGCGCGTCAGCGTCAGCGTCAGGGCCGGGCGACCATCGGCGGGTGCGGCGGTGGGCGAGAAGCCCATCTCACGCACGGCGCGTTCGGCCTCGGCCTGCAGTTGGGGGATGATCTCGTGGGCGCTTACGCTGATCACCGCGGTGGAGCTGGCGCTGCCGCTGCGGGTGCCGAGTACGTCGGAGTCGCGACCGTCGACGGCGATGACCGTGACCGCCTGGCCTTGGCCGGAAGCCGGTACTGACACGCTGCGTTGAGGGTCCGGCTGCAGATACTGAGGACCGGAGCAGGCACTGAGCAGGACGGTCGCGGCGAGGGCGGCGAGGATCGAGATGACGCGAGCAGGCATGAGGGGGAGTCCTTGTGGGTCGGCGATTGGCAATACCGTTCAAGGCGTGCCGATGTCGGTGTTGGCAACGGGCGTTGTGCCCGGTGTCGTGGCTGCATGTCTACCATGAAATGGGCGCCGGTGGGGAGAGGGGGATGGCCTCTGAAGCTGTGCTGAAGCGGGTTTGTCGTGGGGCGGGCGGCGCTCAAAGCGCCATGAACGCGATGCTGCCGGAGGCGGTGCGCGGCTGCGGGGTTGGCGGGCAGGCAGCGTGGTTCTCCGCTGCCTGGTTCTCCGGTGCGTGGCTGGCCGGCGTCAGGTGCTGACCGTCTGGGCGCGACGCTCGCTGTGCCTCGCCTGGCCAGCGGTCTCGGGATAGTGATGCCAGGTCAGGGGGCGGGCATAGACGCGAGCGCCGCGGGCCAGGTTGAGGCGTTCGGCGTCCTGGTGGCGGACCGCGACCAGCCACGGCTCGCTCATCCAGTCGGCGGACAGCTCGACGCGAACCTCGGCCCCCACCGGGACCACGGCGGTCACCACCGCGGGCAGGTTGGCGCGCTCGTCGGGGGTGTCGGCGAGGGTTGCTTCATGGGGCCGCAGCAGCAGTTCGTGGCGGCCGTCGGGAAGGGTGACGCGCAGGCGGGCATCGCCACAGGTCAGTAGGCCATTGTGGACCTGGCCTTCCAGGTGGTTGACGTCACCCAGAAACTCGAACACGAAACGGTTGGCCGGAGCGCGGTAGAGGGCCTCTGGGGTGTCGATCTGCTCGATGCGGCCGTTGCTCATTACCACCACGCGGTCGGAAAGCTCCAGCGCCTCTTCCTGATCGTGGGTGACGAACACGCTGGTGAAGCCAAGTTCATCGTGCAGGTGGCGCAACCAGCGGCGCAGTTCCTGGCGGACCTTGGCATCCAATGCGCCGAAGGGCTCGTCGAGCAGCAGCACCTCCGGGCGCAGGGCCAGGGCCCTGGCCAGCGATACCCGTTGCTGCTGGCCGCCGGACAACTGGGCCGGAAAGCGCTGGGCCAGGTGACTCAATTGCACCATCTCGAGCAGGCGCAGCACCCGGGTGCGGATCTCGCCGGAGGAAGGGCGCTCGCGGCGCGGCAACACCGTGAGGCCGAAGGCCACGTTGTCGAACACGCTCATATGGCGAAACAGCGCGTAGTGCTGAAAGACGAAGCCAATGCGCCGGTCGCGGACGTGGACGCGGGTCACGTCGCGCTCGCCGAACAACAGTTGCGTCGCGGGATTGTCGTCCGGGGTCTCGAGCCCGGCGATGATGCGCAGCAGCGTTGTCTTGCCCGAGCCCGAGGGACCGAGGAGCCCGATCAGTTCACCGCTTTCGACGTCAAGATCGATGGGTGACAGGGCCTGGGAGCGTCCGAAGTGCTTCTGGATGTGGTGAAGGCGAATGCTCATGACGACGACTCCAGGCGCGTGGCGCGCCACTCGAGCAGGGCCTTGGCGGCCAGCGTGAATAGGGCGATCAGGGCGAGCAGGGCGGCGCTGGCGAAGGCGCCGACGGTGTTGTAGTCCTGGTAGAGCTGTTCGACGTGCAGCGGCAGGGTATTGGTCTGGCCGCGAATGGCACCGGAGACTACCGACACCGCGCCGAACTCGCCGACGGCACGGGCGTTGGTGAGGATCACGCCGTACAGCAGCGCCCAGCGGATGTTGGGCAGGGTGATGCGGCGAAACAGCGTGAAGCCCCGGGCGCCGAGGGTCACCGCGGCTTCTTCTTCGCGGGAGCCCTGGGCCTGCATCAGCGGGATCAGCTCCCTGGCAACGAATGGGCAGGTCACGAAGATTGTCACCATCAGGATGCCGGGCCAGGCGAACATCAGCTGAATATCGTGACCATCGAGCCAGCCGCCGACCCAACCATTGCGCCCATACAGCAACAGGTAGACGAGACCGGCCACCACCGGCGAGATGGCGAAGGGAATATCGATCAGGGTCTGCAGCAGGCGTCTGCCGGGGAAGGCGAAACGCGTCACCAGCCACGCCAGCATCACGCCGAATACCAGGTTGATCGGGATCGTCAGCACGGTAATGAAGAGCGTCAGGCCGATCGCCGCCAGGGTGTAGCTGTCGCTGATATTGGTCACGAAGGTCGTGATGCCTTCGGCGAAGGCCTGGGCGAAGATGGCGATCAGCGGCAGCAGCAGAAACAGCGCCGACAGCACCACCGCGGCACCGATCAACAGCCGGCGTAGCGCCGGCGCGTCACCGATTCTTTGCATCAGCCCTGTCCTCCGTGCAGACGGCGAATGAAGCGGCCCTGCCACAGGTTGATCGCCAGCAGCAGGGCGAGCGAGGTGGCCAACACCACGGAGGCGATGGCGGAGGCGCCAACATAGTCGTATTCCTGCAGTTTGACGAAGATCATCAGCGAGGTGATCTCGGTCTCGTAGGGCATGTTGCCGGCGATGAAGATCACCGCCCCGAACTCGCCGAGCGAGCGCACGAAGGCGAGGCCCGTGCCGGTCACCAGGGCCGGCCACAGGTGGGGCAGAATGACCCGCCGGAACGCCACACCGTCGTTGGCGCCGAGGGTCATCGCCGCCTCGTCGATTTCACTCGGCAAGTCTTCGAGTACCGGCTGCACGGTGCGTACGACGAAGGGAATGCTGGTGAAGGCCATGGCCAGCGCGATGCCGACCCAGGTGTAGGCGACGTCAAGGCCCAGCGGCTCGAGCAGTTTTCCCATCCAGCCGTTGGACGAATAGAGCGTCGCCAGGGTAATGCCGGCGACGGCAGTGGGCAGGGCGAAGGGCAGGTCCATCAAGGCGTCGAGCAGGCGCTTGCCCGGAAACTCGTAGCGCACCAGGACCCAGGCCAGCAGCAGGCCGAAGACGGCGTTGACCACGGCGGCTGCCGCGGCGGCGCCCAGCGTGGTCACATAGCTTGCCACCAGGCGGGGTTCGCTGATGATGTGCCAGTATTCGAGTGCCGAGAGGCCCTTGAGTTGGCCGACCAGGCCGGTCAGCGGCAGCAGCAGTACCAGCGAGACAAACGTCAGGCTGATGCCCAGTGACAGGCCGAAGCCCGGCAGCACTCGGCGCCGGGCTCGGAAAGGCAGGGAAAGGGTCGAAGCCTTCATGGGGGCAGGTTTACTCCTCGGCGATCAACGGCGCTGTAGCTGGTCCAGCTCGCCGCCACTGGCGAAGTGGGTCTGCATGGCCGAATCCCAGCCGCCGAAGACGTCTTCGACCTTGAACAGCTCCGTATCCGGGAAGCTGTCGGCGAATTCGCCGGCGACGACTTCGTCATGGACGCGGTAGTTGAAACCCGCCAGCAGGCGCTGAGCGTCCTCGGTGTAGAGGAAGTTCAGGTAGTCCTGGGCGAGTTCCAGGTTGCCGTTGCGCTCGGCATTTTCCTCGACCACGGCGACCGGAAATTCGGCCAGGATGCTGACCGGCGGCACCACCACGTCGTATTCGTCGCTGCCGTATTCCTGGCGGATGTTGTTGACCTCGGACTCGAAGCTGATCAGCACATCGCCGATGCCGCGCTCGATGAAGCTGGTGGTGGCACCACGACCGCCGGTGTCGAAGACCTTGACGTTGGCGAGGAAGTCACGCATGAACTCGCGCACCTTGTCCTGATCGCCGTCGAATTCGCGCGCAGCAGCGCCCCAGGCGGCCAGGTAGGTATAGCGGCCGTTGCCGGACGTCTTCGGGTTCGGGAACACCAGCTCGACGCCCTCGGCGGCGAGGTCGTCCCAGGAGTCGATACCCTTGGGATTGCCCTTGCGGACCAGGAAAGCGGTAGTGGAGTAATAGGGTGAGGCGTTGTTCGGCAGCTGGCTCTGCCAGTCTTCCGCCACCAGGCCGGCGTCGGCCAGAACCTGAACGTCGGTAACCTGGTTGTAGGTCACCACGTCGGCCTTGAGGCCCTGGAGGATGGCCCGTGCCTGGGCCGAGGAGCCGGCATGGGACTGCTGAATGGTCAGGCTGTCGCCGTGCTCGGCCTCCCACTGCTCCTTGAACACCGGGTTGACCGCACCGAACAGTTCTCGGGCGATGTCGTACGAGGAATTCAACAGTTCGCGGTCCTCCGCCATGGCGGGCGTCGCCAGGCCGGCGCCGAGGCCAAGGGCCAGGGTCAGAGACAGGGAGGTGGGACGCAGGAACGCGGACAGCGACATGGTGGGCTCCGAGGGCAACGAGAAAGCGAAAACGTCAATTGTGTGCTGGTTTGCAGGCTAATTCTGTTTTATTGGAATGACAATAATATTTTTTAGTATTTTTTGGAATATGTATCCTCGTACCGCATTTCCCCGCGCTCCCCTGCCTGCGTCGAACCGTCGAACCGTCGAACCGTCGAACCGTCGAACCGTCGAACCGTCGAACCGTCGAACCGTCGAAAGGGCGCGGGCGGCAATGTGCTGTGCATAACTGCTAGAATGCCGACTTTTCCCGTCCGTCGGATATTCTCATGACCGCACCTCGTGACTTTCTTATCGCTCCGTCTATCCTTTCGGCCGACTTCGCGCGCCTTGGCGAGGAAGTCGATAACGTCTTGGCTGCCGGCGCGGACGTTGTTCATTTTGACGTGATGGACAATCACTATGTGCCCAACCTGACCATCGGTCCGATGGTCTGCGAGGCGTTGCGCAAGCACGGGGTGACGGCGCCCATCGATGCCCACCTAATGGTCAAACCGGTGGATCGCCTGATCGGCGACTTTATCGATGCGGGAGCGACCTACGTCACCTTTCATCCGGAGGCTTCGGAGCATGTGGACCGTTCCTTGCAGTTGATCCGCGATGGTGGCTGCAAGGCGGGCCTGGTGTTCAACCCGGCGACGCCGCTGTCGTATCTCGACTACGTCATGGACAAGGTCGACATGATCCTGTTGATGAGCGTCAACCCCGGCTTCGGTGGCCAGTCCTTCATTCCGGCGACCCTCGACAAGTTGCGTCAGGCGCGGGCGCGCATCGACGCCAGTGGGTTCGACATCCGCCTGGAAGTCGACGGTGGTGTGAAAGTCGACAATATTGCCGAGATCGCCCGGGCTGGCGCCGACACCTTTGTGGCTGGATCGGCGGTGTTTGGTGCCCGCCGCGCAGGCGACCCTCACCACTACGACAGCGTGATGGACAAGTTTCGTGCCGAGCTTGCTGCGCTTTCGTGAACACCGATTCGGACTATGCTCAAGCAGGAGTGCAAGACCGTTCTGCCGGTACCGCAGCGGTGTGGTCGCTGTATCTGCTGGAAACCGCCGCCGGTGCGCTTTACACCGGCATCAGCACCGATGTCACGCGGCGGCTCGGTGAGCACGCGAGCGGTCGCGGTGCCAAGGCGCTGCGCGGTAAAGGCCCCTTGACGCTGATTTACCAGCAGCGAGTCGGCACGCGCAGCGAAGCGCAGAAGCTCGAGGCGGCGATCAAACGCATGACGGTCGCTGGCAAGCGGCGCTGGCTGGCCGCGCGGCTCGACTGATGCCGGTTGGACCCTGGAGCAATGAAGTGCGGCAAGACGTGGGGCGATGAAGTGCGGCAAGACGTGGGGCAATGAAGTGGGGCAAGACGTGGGGCAAGGGCCGGCCCGACCGATCGGGTAGGGCCGGTCACGCGACGGTGCGTCATTCAAGGGTCGATCAGCGGATATCGCAGCGCGATACTCCGAGCAAGGGAATCATCACAGGGGAGTAGCACATGGAGTTTTTGCAAAATCTCGACACCGAGGCATTGATCGAGTTCGCCTCTACAACGGGACTGCAGTTCCTGATCAACCTGGTCGCCGCGGCGGCGATCTTCATCGTCGGACGCTGGATCGCCAAGGCGTTGCACAAGGTGATGATCAAGGGCATGGAGCGGGCCAAGGTCGAACCGTTGCTGGTGAAGTTCCTGGGCAACATTGTCTATGCGTTACTGCTGGTGTTCGTGGTGCTGGCGGCGATCAGTCGTATCGGGATCCAGACCGCGTCATTGATCGCCGTGGTCGGTGCGGCGGGTCTCGCCGTGGGGCTGGCGCTGCAGGGGTCGCTGGCCAACTTTGCTGCCGGCGTGATGGTGATCATCTTCCGCCCGTACCGGATCGGTGACTATGTCGATGCCGGCGGCGTCAGTGGCACCGTCGCCGACGTGCAGATCATTTCCACCGAGCTCACCACGCCCGACAACCGCAAGATCATCGTGCCCAATGGCCAGATGATGAGCGGTGCCATCACCAATGCCTCGGCCCACGCGACGCGTCGGGTCGATCTGGTGGTCGGCGTCGGTTACGACGACGACATCGACGTCGTGCGTCGGGTCCTCGAGAGCGTGGTGGCCGATGATCCGCGCGTGCTGGAAACGCCGGCCCCGAACATCCGTATGAATGCCATGGGTGACTCCTGCATCAACTGGATCGTGCGTCCTTGGGTGAAGGCTGCCGACTACTGGGATGTGTACTGGGAGATGACCGAGGAGATCAAGCGTCGCTGCGACAAGGAAGGTATCAGTATTCCCTTCCCGCAGCGCGACGTGCACGTCTACCATCACGGCGACGAGGCCAAGCCCGCGCTGTGAGGCGGTGTGGCGCGTAATCACCAACAAGGCTGCCCACTGGCAGCCTTGTTGGTTCTTGGCGTGTCGTTTTGTCGGGGAGAGGTGCTGTCTTAATGCAGCTTGAGGCGCGGCTTCAGGAAGCGGTTGAGCCCGTCCACCACGACCATCATGCCGGTCTTGAGGGTGCCGTGGATGGCACGCTGGTGCATGCGATAGAGCGACGCGTAGAACAGCCGGGCCAGGTTGCCTTCGATGAACAGGCTGCGCGCCGAGGCGGCCCGCATCAGGCTACCGACGGCATCGAAATGGGCCAGCGAGATCAGCGAGCCGCGGTCCTGGAACTTGAACGCCTTGAGCGCCTTGCCGTCGATGACGGCGCACAGGTTCTTGTACAGCACCGAGGCCTGCTGGTGGGCGGCCTGTGCCCGCGGTGGCACCACCGAGCCATCTTCCTGGGGGCAGCTGGCGCAGTCGCCGAAGGCGAAGATGCGCGGATCGTCGAGGCTCTGCATGGTCGGGTGGACCTTGACGCGGTTGTTGCGCTCGACCTCAAGGCCGAGTTCGGCCAGGAAGGCCGGGGCCTTGATGCCCGCCGCCCAGACGCCCAGATCGATCTTGATCGGATCGCCGTCGGAGGTATGGATGCGATTGGCTTCGACCTTGGTGACCCGAGTGTCGACATGGACATTGACCCCGAGCTTCTCGAGTTCCTTGTGCACAGCATCGCTGATCCGGTCGGGCAGTACCGGCAGGATTTTCGGTGCCGCCTCGATCACGTGGACCTTGAGGTGCTCGCGACCGAGTGACGTGAAGCCGTAGCTCTTGAGCATGCGCGACGCATCGTGCAGCTCAGCCGATAGCTCGACCCCGGTTGCGCCGGCGCCGATGATGCCGACGGTGATGCAGGGATTGTCATGGCTCGCTTCGCCACTGTAGCGCAGGAAGGTATTGAGCAGTGCCTTGCGGAAGCCTTCGGCCTGGGCGGGGCTGTCGAGAAAGTGGCAGTGGTCGCTGACGCCCTCGGTCCCGAAATCATTGCTCACGCTGCCCACCGACAGGACCAGATGGTCGTACTCCAGGCTCCGTGCCGGCAGGACTTCGTTGCCGTCTTCATCCTCGATGGCGGCCAGGGTCACGCAGCGGGTCTCTCTGTTCAGGTTGCACAGGGTGCCACGTTGGAAGCGATAGCCATTGCTCCCCGAGTGACCCTGGTAGGATATTTCGTCGAGGCCAGAGTCGAGCACGCCGGTGGCCACTTCGTGGAGCAGCGGCTTCCAGATATGGGTCGAGTTGCGGTCCACCAGCACCACGTCGGCCTTGCCCTTCTTGCCCAGGCGTCTGCCTAGTCGCGTGACGAGTTCCAGGCCGCCGGCGCCGCCGCCGATGACCACGATTCTTGGTTTGCTCATAAAGAGCCCTCGTAAATGGTTGAGGCGACATCATAGGCACATAGGTGCTTGGCTGACCACGGTCCGTACGCGACAATGTTCGTCTGGCATACTTATTCCGTTTTGTGCATAACGGTGGGGAGCTTTTATGCGGCAAATGTTGGATGGCGTCCGTCTGGTGGCGTTCGATCTGGATGGAACCCTGGTCGATTCGGTGCCCGACCTCGCCGTGGCGGTGGATGCCGCCCTGGTCGAGGTGGCGCTTGAGCCGGCCGGCGAGGACAAGGTTCGTCACTGGGTCGGCAACGGCGCCTGGGTGCTGGTGGAGCGTGCGCTGACCGATGCGCTCGGCGAGGCGCCCAGCGAGGTGTTGACGCGACGTACCCATGACGCCTTCATCGCGCATTACCGACGCGCGCCGAGCGCTCGCACCCGGCTCTATCCTGGCGCCAAGCAAGCCCTGGCAGGACTACATGAACGTGGGCTCACCCTGTGTCTGGTGACCAACAAACCGCAGGCGTTCATCGCGCCGATTCTGCGAGCGCTGGGCATCGACGGCTACTTCGCCGCCTGTCTGGGAGGGGACACCCTGGCCAGGCGCAAGCCGGACCCGTTGCCGCTGTTGCATCTGTGCGACCGCTTTGACATCGCTCCCAGGCACTGCCTGATGATCGGCGACTCGCGTCACGACGTGGCGGCGGGCAAGGCCGCAGGTTTTCGCACGCTGGCGGTTCCTTACGGCTACAACCACGGCGAGCCGGTGGCCGACAGCGACCCCGATGGCGTGGTTGAATCGCTGGATCAACTCGTTTAGTGTTCCTAAACAACGCTATAAGCTGGATACTTTCGATAAGTTTTGGCTATGAATTTTGGCTCTAAATTTTGGCTATAAGTTCTAGCTATAGCGCTGCCTCGACCCACTTCTCCTGTTGGACACGCCGCGATGGACAGCCGCATGCCGCTGCACTGCCTTCCTGCCACTTCCGGTGAACGCTTCCTGCGTTCGTCTTTGCTCAGCGTCTTGCGCTGGTCTGGGCCCCGCGCCTGGCGATGGTGACGTCAACACCTTGACCCGGCACTTCGCTGAACGTGCCGCCGAGAACCACCATTGCAACCGTTACCTTCGAGGACCCGGGCATGATGACCCCCGATCGCTTTCGTGAGCTTGCCGACGCCGGCTACAACCGTATTCCCGTGACCCGCGACGTGCTGGCGGATCTCGACACGCCGCTGTCGACCTACCTGAAACTCGCCGATGCCCCCTGGACCTTCCTGCTGGAGTCCGTCACCGGGGGAGAAAAGTGGGGGCGCTATTCGATCATCGGCCTGCCGTGTCGTGAGCGCATCGAAGTGCGTGGTTATACGGTCCGCCATATCGTCGATGGTGAGGCCCTTGGGGTCACCGAAGTGGCCGATCCATTGGCCTGGATCGAAGACTTCCAGGCGCGCTTCAAGGTGCCTCAATTGGACGATCAGCCGCGTTTCGATGGTGGCCTGGTCGGCTACTTTGGCTACGACACCATCCGCTACATCGAGCCACGGCTGGCCGGCGTCGAGAAGCCGGATCCCATCGGCGTGCCCGATATTCTGCTGATGGTCTGTGACGAGCTGGTGGTGTTCGACAACCTCTATGGGCGCCTGACGCTGTGGACTCACGCGGATCCCGCCGATGACGCTGCGTACCAGTGCGCCGAGCGCCGCCTGGCGGAGCTGGAAGAGCGCCTGCGTAGCCCCCTCGAGATATCGCGTCGGGTTCCCAGCGCATCGCGTCCGCCGGTGGAAGAAGGCCACTTCACCTCGGGGTTTACCGAGCAAGGCTTCAAGGCGGCCGTGGACAAGATCAAGGACTACGTGCTGGCCGGTGACGTCATGCAGTGCGTGCCGTCCCAGCGCATGTCGATTCCGTTCCAGGCGGAACCGCTGGACCTGTATCGCGCACTTCGGAGCCTCAACCCATCGCCCTACATGTTCTTCTTCCACCTCGATGACCACCATGTGGTGGGATCATCACCAGAAATCTTGACCCGTCTGGAAGACGGTATGGTGACCGTGCGGCCAATCGCCGGGACGCGGGTTCGGGGCAAGACCGCGGCCGAGGACAAGGCGCTCGAGGAAGACCTGCTGAACGACCCCAAGGAAGTCGCCGAGCACCTGATGCTGATCGACCTGGGGCGCAACGATGTCGGCCGCATCAGCGAGACGGGCACGGTGGAAGTCACCGATCAGATGGGCATCGAGCGGTATTCCCACGTGATGCACATCGTGTCCAACGTCACCGGACGGGTGAAGCCGGGCTTCAGCGCCATGGATGCGCTGCGCGCCACCTTCCCCGCGGGGACGCTGTCCGGGGCACCGAAGATTCGTGCCATGGAGATCATCGATGAGGTCGAACCGGTCAAGCGGGGCGTCTATTCCGGTGCCGTGGGCTATCTGTCCTGGCACGGGAACATGGATACCGCCATCGCCATTCGCACGGCGGTGATCAAGGACGGCGAGCTGCACGTTCAGTGTGGTGCCGGTGTGGTGGCCGACTCGGTGCCCGAGCTTGAATGGCAGGAAACCCTGAACAAGGGGCGTGCGCTGTTCCGCGCCGTGGCCATGGCCGAACGCGGCCTCGATAACCCCGAGTGAGGCTCGGCTTGCGAGGGCGCGGTGCACCTCGCCGGCCGGCTTGACAGCCCCGACGACTCACCACACTATAGGCTCATGATCTCACTAGCCATCTCGACCTCACCCCGCCAGTGGCGCCTCTTCACCTGAGAGGCGGAGCTTCGTGTGAGACGTCGAACGAGACGTACAGCCATCACAGTGCCGCCCACGAGGCGGCATTTTTGTGTGGGTCGTCTCGAGGGTAGTGGCAGCGTGATGCGGGCTCGGCGAGTACCAAGGTGAGTAACTAGGTGTCAGCGGGTATGACTCGACCAATAATTTCAGGAGCTTAGATCCGAAATGATCTTGATGCTGGATAACTACGACAGCTTTACCTACAACATCGTCCAGTACCTGGGCGAGTTGGGTGCCGAGGTCGTCACCCACCGCAACGATGCCATCACCATCGATGAGATCGAGGCGCTGGCGCCCACCCATCTGGTGGTGTCGCCGGGCCCCTGCACCCCGAACGAGGCGGGCATTTCACTCGAGGTCATTCGCCACTTCGCCGGTCAGCTGCCGATTCTTGGCGTGTGTCTCGGGCACCAGGCGATCGGCCAGGTCTACGGTGGTCAGGTGGTGCGCGCGCCTCAGGTCATGCATGGCAAGACCTCCGATATTCGCCACAGTGGCCTCGGCGTGTTCAAGGGCCTCGACGATCCGTTGCCGGTGACGCGCTATCACTCGCTGGTGGTGGACCGCGCGAGCCTGCCGGACTGCCTCGAGGTGACCGCCTGGACCGACGAAGATGACGTTACCCCTGGCCTGATCATGGGCATGCGTCACCGTGAACTCGACATCGAGGGCGTGCAGTTTCACCCCGAATCGATCCTCTCCCGCCAGGGCCATGAAATGCTCGCGACCTTCGTCCAGCGTCGCTGAACCTCCATCACACCGACCAGGAGACCCCCATGCAGATGCCAGCAGCGATCGGTGCGGTGATGCGCCGAGAAGACCTGACCTTTGACCAGGCCCACGCGGTCATGCGTACCATCATGACCGGCGAGGCCAGCGACGCCCAGATCGCCGCCTTCCTGATGGGCATGGCGATGAAGGGCGAAAGCGCGGCGGAAATCAGCGGCTGCGCCCAGGTCATGCGCGACCTGATGACACCGGTTCAGCTGCACGCCGAGAACGTGGTGGATATCGTCGGTACCGGCGGCGATGGCGCCAACCTGTTCAACGTCTCCACGGCCTCGAGCTTCGTCGCTGCCGCCGGTGGTGCCCACGTGGCCAAGCACGGCAACCGTGGCGTTTCGTCGTCGTCTGGCAGCGCCGACCTGTTTCAGGTGGCTGGCATCGGTCTCGATCTGAATGCCGAGCAGGTCGGGCGCTGCATCGACGAGGTCGGCGTCGGCTTCATGTTTGCCCCTAACCACCATCCGG
Source organism: Halomonas sp. V046 (assembly GCF_052645355.1). Classification (NCBI taxonomy): domain Bacteria; kingdom Pseudomonadati; phylum Pseudomonadota; class Gammaproteobacteria; order Oceanospirillales; family Halomonadaceae; genus Halomonas; species Halomonas sp. V046. The sequence continues at coordinate 24,810 of NZ_JBQXYF010000021.1, read as the reverse complement.
CCATGCGCCACGCGATCGGGCCGCGACGTGAGATGGGCGTGCGCACGCTGTTCAATATTCTCGGGCCGCTGACCAACCCGGCGGGTGCGCCGAACCAGCTACTCGGCGTCTATTCGCCGGAGTTGCTGCCGTTGATGGCCGAAGTACTACGTCGTCTGGGTAGCCGCCACGTGCTGGTGGTTCATGCAGAAGATGGCCTCGACGAGATCTCGCCGGCATCGCCGACCCGCATCGCCGAGCTCAAGGACGGGGAGGTCACGACCTATACCATCACGCCGGAAGACCTGGGTATCGAGACGCAGTCGTTGGCGCCGCTTAAGGTCACGAGCGCCGAGGACAGCCTGCGTCTGGTCGAGAAGGCGTTGATCGGCGAAGGCCCGGGTGCCGATATCGTGGCGCTGAATGCCGGGGCGGCGCTGTATGCCGCCGATGTTGCCGACTCGCTCAAGGAGGGCGTGTTGATGGCCCAGGATGCCCAGGCCTCCAAGCTGCCGCTGGAAAAGATGAAGGAACTGGCCCATTTCACCCGAGTGTTCGCCCAGTGAGTGCGACCCGCGACAGCGACAGGAGCGTTTCCATGGCCGATGCCACGCCCACCATTCTGACCCGAATTCTTGCGCGCAAGGACGAGGAGGTTGCCGCACGGCGGACCAGGGTCAGCGAGCAGGACCTTCTGGCGCGCGCGGCCGAGCAGGCGGCGCCGCGTGGCTTCGTTAATGCACTGGCCAATTGCATGCGCGATGGAGACCCCGCGGTGATCGCCGAGGTCAAGAAGGCCTCGCCCTCGAAGGGACTGATTCGTGAGGACTTTCGTCCGGCCGAGATCGCCGCTCAGTACCAGTCCGGAGGCGCGGCTTGTCTCTCGGTGCTGACCGATGCCGACTTCTTCCAGGGTCATGAAGACTATCTGATCGCCGCCCGCGAGGCATGCAGCCTGCCGGTGATCCGCAAGGACTTCATCACCCACGGCTATCAGGTGGCGGAGGCTCGGGCTATCGGCGCCGACTGCATCCTGCTGATCGTTGCGGCCCTCGACGATGCCCGCATGAAGGACCTTCACCAGCAGGCCGAGGCTCTCGGCATGGACGTGCTGGTGGAAGTGCACGATGCGCGTGAGCTTGAGCGGGCCCTGGCGCTGAACCTGTCGCTGGTCGGTATCAATAACCGCGACCTGCACACCTTCGATACGCGGCTGGAAACGACCCTCGAGCTACTTCCGCGTATCCCCCCGGAGGTCACGGTGATCACCGAGTCGGGTATCCACACCCGTGATGACGTGTTGCGCATGCGTGAGCACGATGTGCACGGCTTTCTGGTCGGTGAAGCGTTCATGCGTCAGGAGGACCCCGGCGCGGGGCTGCGGCGACTGTTCTTCTAGGACGGCCTGCCTCAGCCATCTCCCTCACGCCGGTCTTTGACCGGCGTGAGGCGTTTTCGGGATCGGTAAAAGTGGTGTGCTGGGAACGAAACCAGGGGCAGGCCTGTGTCATGACGTCCCATACTCAGGACGACAGCCGAGATTTCGTACCGAAGAGGTCGAGGAGGACGTCATGGCGTCAATCAAGTCCCCGTATCTGGAAAACGGCGCACGCCTGGCGGATGTGATCGCGGCCATTCAGGTCATGGGCGCTTATCCCTGGGCCAGTCGCGAGGTGTCGAGCTGGGCAATCAAGCTCGGTGAGTCGGTGAGTGCTGACGGCTGGCACGAGGTCTTTCGCGAGCACCCGGAGTTCTTTCGCTTGAATGGTGAATGGGCGTCATTACGCTGGCGCCATGGCTATGACCGGAGCTTCGATGCCGAACGCGGTATCGAGCTGGCCCGTGATGCGCGCGAGGCGCTCAGCGAGCAGGCCCGGCAGGCGCTGACTCGGCGGCCGTTGAGCGCCGACCAGATCGAGACGCTGCTCAAGACGGCGGTAGAACTGCATACCCGGGCGATCGCCCAGGCTCAGGAGCGACGATGGCTATGGCCATCGCTCTTCGGTATCGCCGGCGTCTTGCTCGGCGCAGTGCTCCAGGCGGCACTGCGCTAGCCGTTGGCCGTTCTTCGGTGCGGGGGCTTCAGCTCATCACCAGCCGGATCACGCTATCGCCGCGGCGTGGCGTCAGTGGTGCATCGGCGGTGGTGATACGTGGGCGGCCGGAGGCACCAATGCAGACCAGCGGCTCGGCGGCCGGGACACTGCCTTTGCGTTCGGTACCCCTGGACCGGGGAGGCTCGGCGAGCGTATGGCGTTGAAAACTGGCCCCACGCTCGATGAGGCTCGACAGCTTGGCAAACGTCATCCCGCGGCCAAACAGATATGGCACATGATCGATGGCGCGAGCATGCTGGCGACGCGCCTGACGGCCCTCGTCCACGGCCAGGCGAAAGACCTGGCCCTGGCCGAGCAGGTGCTCGAAGTGCAGCGCCGAGAGGTCGTTCAACTCGCGGTAGGGCGATAGCGGCATCAGATAGCCGATGCCGGTGAGTTCCATGTGCTGAGCGGCATGTTCGGAGAGCGGGTCACCATAGTAGGCGGTCAGGCCCTGGCGTCGTGCTTCCTGCACCGCGTCCCAGCTGCTGTCGACCAGCAGCACGCCGAGTCCGGCATCGCGCAGACACTGGCCCATCTGGCGAGCGACCGGATTGGCACCGATGATCAGCACGCCGTTGGCCGAGGGGCGACGAACCCCGAGCCACTGGCCGACTGGCCGGGCGAGCAGGCTTTGCGCCACCACGGTGGTGATGATGACCAGAAAGGTGATCGGGACCAGCATATCGGCGCCCTCGACGCCGATCTCTTCAAGACGCAGAGCGAACAGCGACGCCACGGCAGCGGCGACGATGCCGCGGGGGGAGATGAAGGCCAGCAGGGCTTTTTCGCGCCATTCCAGGCGACTTCCCAGGGTGCACAACCACACCGCCAGCGGACGTACGATGATCAGCAAGAACCCCAGAAAGGCCCAGGCCGGCCAGCCCAGCATGGCCAGCTGATCAACGGTCAGGCGTGCCGCGAGCAGAATGAACAGGCCCGAGATCAACAGCACCGACAGGGTTTCCTTGAACTCGATGATGGGACGAGTCGGGACGCCGCGCATGTTGGCCAGCCAGGTGCCCATGACGGTGACGGTAAGCAGGCCGGATTCGTGGAACAGGGCATTGGAAGCGGTGAACAGCCCCAGCATGATCATCAGGGTGCCGAAGCTGTGCAGGCGCTGGGGCAGCAGGTGCCGGCGCAGCACCTGGCCCCAGGCATAGCCGCCGATGGCGCCGAAGCCGAAGCCGACCAGGAGCGTCTGGGCGAACTGGACGAGGGTATGCGCCAGGGCAGCAGAGCCCGAATCTGCGCCCGCCGCGCCGGATCCGAGGGCGACGAACTCGTACACGAGTACGGCGCCGATGGCACCCACCGGGTCGATCAGGATGCCTTCCCAGCGCAGGATCTGGGTCAGGTGCTCGCGGGCGCGCAGGGTCTGCAGCATGGGCAGAATGACGGTAGGCCCGGTCACCACGAGGAGGGCGCCGAGCAGGCATGCCATCTGCCACGAGAGGCCCAGCAACTGGTGGGCGGCGGCGGCGGCGAGCACCGCGGTAAGGAACGCTCCGGTGGTGACGAGTCGCCTGACCGTGCGTCCGTGTCCGCCTAATTCATGAAAGTTCAGCGTCAGGCTGCCCTCGAACAGAATCACTGCGACGGCAAGCGACACCAAGGGGAATAGGAGATCGCCGAACAAGGCGTCGGGGTCGAGTAGCCCGGTGATCGGGCCGGCGGCGATGCCCGCCACCAGCAAGATCAGGATGGCGGGCACCTTGAGCCTCCAGGCCAGCCACTGCGAGCCGAGGGCCAAGAGTCCGATGACGGCCAGTGTAAGTCCTGCGTGCTCCATGGGCGAACGGCTCCGGAAAATTCGAAAGCCGCGCAGCCTATCGTCGTGGCGGCGATCGTGCAATCCATTGACGCGATGACGTTTCGCCAAGCGGCGCGTCGCGTCGCGCACGAGTCGACGGTGAAGAAGGTGACGGGCGGAGGGGCGGAGGGGAGGCGGAGCGCGACAGCGGTAGACCAGCGGCCGTGGCAAAAACAGCCTGCATCTTGGCGCCGCGCGATGACGCCCTCACCGGGAGGGCGTCATCGCACGCTCAGCCGGCGCGACGCAGCGCGCCCAGCAGGCCCTGTAGGGGATGGGGAAGGTGGGTATCCGACAGCCGCTGGGCCTGGCTACGACAGGAATATCCGGTGGCAACGAGGCGTCCACTGGCGCCCTGTTCCTCGACGACCGGCTGCCAGGACTGCGCATAGATGGCCTTCGACGTCGCCAGATTGCGGGCTTCGTGCCCGTAGGTCCCGGACATGCCGCAGCAGCCGCTGGGCAGTGCCTTCAGGGTCAGGCCAAAATGCGCGAACACCTGTTGCCAGGCCTTGGGGCTTCCCGGGGCCTGGGTCTTCTCGGTGCAATGGCTCATCAGCGAGAAGGCCTTCTCGTGACTCAGGTCCAGGCCCGGCGGCACCAGGGTGTCGCCCAGTGACAATAGCCACTCCTGCAGCATCAATACCTCGGGCACGGCGTTTGATCCGAGGGCCGTGACGTATTCCTGACGGTAGGTCAGGGTCATGGCCGGATCGATACCGACCAGCGCTACACCGCTATCGGCCAGCGCCTTGAGACGGTTTGCCTGACGCTTGGCGGTGCGCTCGAAGGCACCGAGGAAGCCCTGAACGTGCAGCGGCTTGCCGTTGGGGGCGAAGGGCGCGACGAAGACTCGGATGTCCAGGCGTGACAACAACTCCACCACATCGGCGACGAGCCGTGCTTCGAAGTGGCTGGTGAAGGCATCCTGGACCAGGATCACGCTGCGTGCCTTCTGGCGCTCGGTGAGTCGCCCCAGCGAGACCGGCGTTGCCTCGGCAATGCCCCAGGCTGTGAGAAGCGGCTTCAGCCGTGCGCGTGACAGGCGAGGGCTATCCGCCATGCCGACGCCGCGAGTCATCAGGCGATCGACGAGTCGGTTACCCAGGGCGGCGTTATAGAGCGGTGCCAGGGGCGCCAGCCAGGGCAGCAGGAATTCGAGTCCACCGACGAGATAGTCGCGTAGCGGGCGCAGATAGCGACCGTGATAGACCTCGAGGAATTGAGAGCGGAAGGCCGGGACGTTGACCTTGACCGGACACTGGCCGGCGCAGGACTTGCACGCCAGGCAACCGGCCATGGCGTCGTAGACCTGGTGGGAGAAGTCGTCCTTGCCCTTGGCGCTGTTGCACGCGCGCCCGGGTAGGTGACGCAGAAACCCGAAGGTGCCTTCCTGCTTCTTGCGCCGAGATTCCTCGACAACATCGATGCCGGCCTCGCCCTGCAGGCGCAGCCATTCGCGCATCAGGCTGGCGCGCCCCTTCGGCGAGTGAATGCGGTCGCGGGTAGCCTTCCACGACGGGCACATGGCGTCATCGAGATCATAGTTGTAGCAGGCGCCGTTGCCGTTGCAGTACACCGCATCGGCGTGGGACTGCCACACGCGCTCGTCGATCTGACGATCGAAATCACCGCGCATCGGCACCCCATCGATGGCGAGCAGATTGGGGTCGTGGCGTGTCGCCGCCTGCGTGGCCGCGTTGTGCGAGCCGTCGGGTGCCTTGGACGGCACGGCGTCGGGTGCCATCGAAAGCGGCGATGCGATCTTGCCTGGATTGAGCTGGTTGTAAGGGTCAAAGGCGCCCTTCAAGCGCTGCAGGCTCGGATACAGGTCTCCGAAGAAGGTTGGCGAGTACTCCGAACGCACGCCCTTGCCGTGCTCGCCCCACAGCAGGCCATGGTACTTGTGGGTGAGCTTTGCTACCGCATCGGAAATCTCGCGGATCATGGCCTGTTGGGCCGGATCCTTCATGTCGAGTGCCGGGCGCACGTGAAGAACCCCCGCATCGACGTGGCCAAACATGCCGTAGCTCAAGCCCCGTGCATCGAGCAAGGCGCGGAATTCGGCGATGTAGTCGGCCAGGTGTTCTGGCGGTACGGCGGTGTCTTCGACGAAGGGCAGCGGGCGCTTCTCTCCCTGGACATTGCCGAGCAGGCCCACGGAGCGCTTGCGCATGGCATAGACCCGGCCGATTGCGTCGCGGCCTTCGGCCAGGGTGAAGCCAAGGCGCGCTACGCTGGCGTCGTGGTTCAGGTGGTCGCAGAAACGCTCGACCCGATGCCTGAGGCGCTCACGGTCATCGTCGTTGAACTCCACCAGGTTGATGCCGGCGATGGGGGGCTCGCCTGGGGCGCTGGCGGGGAAGAAATCGGCGACGCCTTCCCAGACGAAATCCTCCATGGCAAGGCCAAGCACCGTGTCGTCCACCGTCTCGATGGATGTCGGGCTGGCGCCGCCCGTCATCAGCGCCTTGGCATCGGCCAGGGCGTCCATGAAACTCGCATAGCGGACGTTGACCAGGGTCGAGTGGCGCGGAATCGGCAGCACGTTGAGCACCGCCTCGCAGGTCAGGGCCAAGGACCCTTCGGCACCGCACAACACGCTATTGAGGTTGAAGCGGCCGTCGTCTTCGCGCAGGTGAGCCAGGTCATAGCCGGTCAGGCAGCGGTTGAGCGGTGGAAAGGTCGCGGCGATGGCCTCGGCCTGGGTATCGATGATCTCGCGGGCCACCCGGTAGGCGCGGCCGGCCGCGCCATCTTCTGCGCAGCGAGCCTCCAGCTCGGCCTCGCTGACGGGACCGGTGACCAGACGCTCACCGCCGATCAGGACGCTGTCGAGTTCGAGCACATGGTTGCGCGTCTTGCCGTACTCGCAGCTGCCCTGGCCGCTGGCATCGGTAGCGATCATGCCGCCGAGCGTCGCCCGGTTCGAGGTGGACAGTTCCGGGGCGAAGAACAGGCCGTGAGGACGCAGGGCGGCGTTGAGCTGATCCTTGACCACGCCGGCCTGGACGCGCACCCGGCGCCGTTCCACGTCGATGTCGAGGATGCGGTTCATATGCCGCGAGACATCGACCACGATGCCGTCGGTCAGCGACTGGCCGTTGGTGCCGGTGCCCCCGCCGCGCGGGGTCAGCACGAGGGTGCGGTATTCCTCGCGGCCGGCGAGTCGTGCCAGGCGCTCGACGTCGTCCCGGTGGCGCGGAAAGACGGCCGCCTGGGGCAGCCGTTGATACAGTGAATTGTCGGTCGCCAGTACCGTGCGGCTGGCGTAGTCCGGGGCAATCTCGCCCTCGAAGCCCGAGCGCTTGAGCGCCTCGAGAAAGCGAACGTAGCGGCTGTCCAGGTGGGTCGCGTCGGCGGAAAGTCGTGCGATCATGGTCTCGGTCGATGCTGGCCCTTGATCCGGGAATCTCTGTTCCAGGCGGCGGGGCGTCAAAAGAAGGCCACCACTTTACCTTGTTCCAGGCGTATCGCGCATCTCGGCGGCGTGGCCAGGCCGTCCATACATGGCGCAGGAAGGCGGTTTTGCCTACAATGGGCGCCCAGACTTTTCATCATTTGTCTTCCGATTTCACGATAGGCGACGGACCCAGACTCCATGCTCGATCCGAAACTGCTGCGCAGCGACCTCGACCAGGTCGCCCAACGACTGGCCGCCCGCGGGTTTACCCTCGATACCGAGCGACTCGGGTCGCTCGAATCCCGCCGCCGCGAGCTGCAGGCCGAGACCGAACGGCTGCAAAACGAGCGGAATACGCGGTCCAAGGCCATCGGCAAGGCCAAGGCGAGCGGCGAGGACATTCAGCCGTTGCTCGACGAAGTCAGCGACCTGGGCGATCGCCTCGATGCGGCCAAGACTCGACTCGGTGACGTTCAGGGCGAATGGGACGATATCGTTGCCGGGATTCCGAACCTGCCCCACGACGACGTGCCCCAGGGCAACAGCGAAGACGATAACGTCGAGGTGGCGCGTTGGGGCGAGCCGCGTGAATATGCCTTCGCGGTCAAGGATCACGTCGATCTGGGGGCCAAGAACGGTGATCTCGACTTCGAGCTTGCGACCAAACTGACCGGCGCCCGGTTTGCGGTCATGCGTGGGCCGGTGGCTCGCCTGCACCGTGCTCTGACCCAGTTCATGCTCGACAAGCAGACTCAGGAGCATGGCTACGAAGAGTGCTACGTGCCGTACATGGTCAACCGGGAGTCACTCTACGGTACCGGCCAACTGCCGAAATTCGGCGAGGACCTGTTCAAGCTCGACGACGAACGTGGGTTCCACCTGATCCCCACCGCCGAGGTGCCGCTGACCAACCTGCTGCGTGACGAGATCGTCGAGGCCAAGGCGCTGCCGCTCAAGCTCACCGCCCACACCCCGTGTTTTCGCAGCGAAGCCGGCTCTCACGGGCGCGACACTCGCGGCATGATTCGCCAGCACCAGTTCGACAAGGTCGAGATGGTCCAGCTGGTCGATCCGGCCACGAGCTATGCGGCACTCGAGGAGATGCGCGGCCACGCCGAGGCGATCCTGCAGGCGCTCGCGCTGCCGTATCGCGTGGTGACCCTGTGCACCGGTGACATGGGCTTCTCGGCGGCCAAGACCTACGATCTTGAGGTGTGGCTGCCGAGCCAGGGCACCTATCGCGAGATCTCGTCGATCTCCAACTGCGAGGACTTCCAGGCGCGGCGTCTGCAGGCGCGCTTTCGTTCGCCGGAGCAGAAGAAGCCGCAGTTGCTGCACACCCTGAATGGCTCCGGTCTGGCGGTAGGGCGCTGCCTCATCGCGGTGATGGAGAACCATCAGAACGACGATGGCTCGATCACCGTGCCCGAGGTGCTGAGGCCCTATATGGGCGGTGTCGAACGGATCAATTGAGTCGGCGCGCTGGCGCCAAGTGTGACGCCACTGGGCGGAACGCTGTCGAGGGAAAAGCGCCAAGCGTGACGTGAGACAGTCGTTGCAGCTGACTGCGCCACGCCTTTATCTCCCTCACCACGGAACACCCCCACGAGTCGCCTCGTGGGGGTGTTCGTCTTGCGGCGGCCAGCGTCACGCTAACGCGGCCATCGTCAGGGCGCCAGGCTCCAGCGCACGTTGACGCCGGCGTCGATGGTGATGGCACCCGGGCGGTACTCGGCGCCGCCGCCGCTTTCCATGGCTGCATCGGCGCGCATGGCCATCATGCGTGGCTGGAACACCGGCGCATTGGTTTCGCTGATGCTGACCACTTCCCCCAGTTCCACGCCGAGGGTCTCGGCCATCAACTCGGCTTTCTGGCGGGCACGCTGAAGCGCCTGGGTCAGCGCCTGGTCGCTGGCGGCGTCTCGGTCGGCCAGGTCGTAGCTGACACCGTCGAGGGAATTGACCCCGGCATCGGTGAGGGCATCGAGAATGGTCGGCAGGCTATCCAGATCGCTGATCGACAGGGTGACCGGGCGCTCCAGGCGGGTGCGGACCATCACTGTCGGGGCTTCGTTGTCGGTGCCGGGGCGGTGGAGCATCTCCTGTTGGACGCTGAGGGAGCCGGCGCTGATGGCGTCGCGCTCGAGGCCGGCTTCTTCCAGGGTACGTACCAGTTCGGCGGCTCGCTGCTCTAGCCGTGTGCGTGCCTCGCCAAGGGCCTGGCCGTGATCACCGCTGTCCTCTTCCTGGGCGACGGCGGGCGTCTTTTCCCACAGGCGTGCGCTGAGTGTCGCTTCATCCGGGACAATATCGAGCTCGGACTGGGCTTGCACGTCGAGGTAGCGCTGGGCCTTGCGTTCGGGGCCGTTGGCGGGGTCTTGTGCCAGCGCCGGTGCGCTGAGCAGCATCGAACCGAGCAGCGCGGCGAGGCCAAGGGCGGGCAGGCCGCGAGCGTGGCGAGGTCGGCCGGGACGCGACGGATGGGGGAGGGGCGGAAGATGGTGCGGCATGAAAGCCTCCTTGCAGGATGCCCGGGCGGACATCACGGGACATGAAGTGAAGAGTTCTAGCATAGGACGAACGATGTCATGAAGGAGTTCCTGGGGGATTGGCCTTCCTTGTTGTTTGCACCATGAGGGCGACTGGTTTTCGCATCGGAGGACGGCAACCGGGGCGGCGCGTCGGGGCCCCCGTCCGTCGGCGGAACCGGCCTCGATTCAGGCGAATTACGGCGGCAGTTTTGTACCGTAACTGCTATGAGGCATGATAGATGTCCCAACTCTCAAGGAACCATGGCTCGTGGACGAGAATGTCGAGGATAAGGAAGAGCGCCGGCTCCCGTTGAATTTGACGTTGACCCTGGCAGCACTGGTGGTAATCATCGCCGGCATGCGCGCCGGTGGGGATCTGCTGGTTCCGTTGCTGCTTTCGGTGTTCATTGCCGTGGTGTGCACCGCACCGGTTCAGTGGTTGCACGAGCGAGGGGTGGGGCTGCGCCTGTCGGTGTGGCTGACGCTGGTGGTGATCGGGGGCGTGCTGTCGCTGCTGGGGCTATTGCTGGTCAACAGCGTTGGCACCTTCGCCGATGAGTTGCCGGGAATCGAGGACAAGCTATATCAGTATTACCTGACCGTGCTGGACGGGCTGGCGAGCATGGGTCTCGCTATCGACACTCGACGCCTCGCGGAGCTGATCGATACGCAGCAGTTGGGGGAGTGGCTGCCGACGCTGCTCGGACAGCTCGGCAACCTGATGATGCAAAGCATCGTCGTGGGGCTGCTGGTGATGTTCCTGCTGTTCGAGACGTTGAACTTTCGCGACAAGGTCTCGCGGGCCCTGGCCAATCCCGCGCCGAGTCTCAACCGTTTTACCGAGTTCAGTCACACGCTCAAGCGTTATCTGGCGGTGAAGACCGTGATCAGCCTGATTACCGGCGCGCTGGTGTGGCTTGCCTGCTTGATCGTTGGCGTCGACTTCCCGCTGCTGTGGGGCGTGTTGGCCTTCGCCTTGAACTACATTCCCAATATCGGTTCGGCGATCGCGGCGCTGCCACCGGTGCTGTTGATACTGGTGTCTCCGGATGGAGGAGGGCCAGCCCAGGCACTGTTGCTTAGTCTGGTGTATCTGATGATCAACTTTATCATGGGGAACCTGATCGAACCGCGGGTGATGGGCAGAGCGTTAGGCCTTTCGACCTTTGTGGCCTTCTTGTCACTGGTGGTGTGGGGCTGGATTCTCGGCGTGACGGGCATGCTGCTGTCGGTGGTCTTGACCATGACGCTGAAGATTGCCCTCGATAGTCACCCCCAGACGCGCTGGATGGCGCATCTGCTGGGGCCGGCCAAGGGCGGGCCCGTGGAAGAGGCCAATCAGCCGCTGGCCGAGCGGGTCAGGCGACATAAGACGGCGAAAAAGCCTCAGCGCCCCGGCGAGCCTTGAGCGCTTCGCGGGCACCAGGCATCGCTCTGCCGGGGGCTCGGCAGGTAGGATGGACCGCCCGAAAACGACGGCGCCCCGGCCAAAGGCCGGGGCGCCGTCGTATACAGGCTTACCCGAGGCGATCAGGCGTTCTGATCGATGAACTGGGTCAGCTGTGATTTGGACTGCGCGCCCACCAGCGACGCCACCTTGGCACCGGATTTGAACAGCATCACGGTCGGAACACCGCGAACGCCCTGTTCGGCCGCGATTTCGGGAGCATCATCGACGTTGATGCTGACCACTTTCAAGGCACCATCGCGCTCCTCGGCGACTTCGTCGACCACCGGGGCCATCACCTTGCACGGGCCGCACCACGGGGCCCAGAACTTGAGCAGGACGGGAGCGTCTGCCTTGAGAACTTCCTGCTCGAAGTTGGCGTTGGTGACATCGACGTTATTGGCCATGTGAATCTCCATTTGCGTTGCGCTTTATCGAGCGGAATTGGGGGCACGGCAACCATGCCCGGTGGCACGATGTTAGCGGTCGGCCGGGTGGCTGGCAAATATTGGGTCGATAGGTTCTTAGCATCCTTACGATAGGCTGCACCTGAATCGTTTATGCTATAAAGTAATCACCAAAGTTATTTTTATGGCGCTTTGGCATGTTGTGCCGACCAGACGCTCGCCGCAAGCTGCCGACGCACTGGCGCCTCGCACCGCCCAGGCGGAGCGTGGCGGCCAGGGTGGGGCAAGCTTCGGCGAGACCCGGCCAGCGATCGGTCCAAGGGCGCCTATCGTGAGCGTGAGAGAAGTGACATGAAATTACAGCAGCTGCGCTACATCTGGGAAGTGTCCCGGCACAACTTGAACGTTTCGGCGACCGCTCAGAGTCTGTTCACGTCGCAACCGGGTATCTCCAAGCAGATTCGCTTATTGGAAGACGAACTCGGCGTCGAGATCTTTGCGCGCAGCGGCAAGCACCTGACCCGTGTGACGCCGGCGGGGCAGTCGATCATCGAGCTTGCCGGTCAGGTATTGCGGCTCACGGCCAACATCAAGGATGTGGCGCAGGAGCACAGCGACGAGCGCCGCGGTGCGCTGTCGATTGCCACTACTCACACCCAGGCGCGTTACTGCCTGCCTCCGGTGATCCACTCCTTTACCCAGCGCTATCCCGATGTCGCGCTGCACATGCAGCAAGGCACGCCCAAGCAGATTGCACAGATGGTCAGTGATGGTCAGGCCGACTTCGCCATCGCCACCGAGTCGCTGGACCTGTTCAATGACCTGGTGTTGCTGCCGTGCTATCGCTGGAATCGCTGCGTGCTGGTACCCAAGGGCCACCCCCTGGCAGACGGGCCATTGACGCTGGACGCCCTCGCCGAGCACCCGCTGGTGACCTATGTGTTCGGTTTCACTGGCCGTTCCCAGTTGGATGACGCGTTCCGCGCTCGAGGGCTGTCGCCGAATGTCGTGCTGACCGCCGCGGATGCCGACGTGATCAAGACCTACGTTCGCCTCGGCATGGGCGTCGGCATCGTCGCCCACATGGCGGTGGACGACACCCTCGATGACGATCTCGTTGCCCTCGACGCGAGCCATCTGTTCGAAAGCTCCACGACCAAGATCGGCATTCGGCGCGGGACTTTCATGCGCGGGTACATGTACGACTTCCTCAAAGGCTTTGCCGGCCACCTCGAGCGGGACCTGGTCGACGAGGCCTTGGCCGCCGGTCCTCGACACGAGCACCAGTTGTTCGAGGGGATCGAGCTACCGGTGCGCTAGGGCACCGCGCCTGGCGTAATCGCGTCGCCGGTCGATGCGTAGCGTCGGTGTGGCGAGCCAGAAGGCGACAGGCGCGGTCCGTGTCGCCGTTCTACAGTCGATCAAACGCAGACGGCGTCCTTCGGGGCGCCGTCTGCGTTTGACTGGCGGGTCATGTACTGCCCGTCGGTGGGCCGTCAGGCGCCGCTTGAGCACACGCTCAGCCGGTGCTGGCGGTGCCGGGCAGGTTCACGGCATGCAGGCCACATTCCTTGCCGCCTTGATCCTCCCACCACCAGCGGCCTTCACGCTCGTGCTGGCCCGGCAGAATGGGGCGCGTGCAGGGGGCACAACCGATACTGACGAAGCCTTTTTCATGCAGGCTGTTGTAGGGCACGTCGAAGGAGCGAATGTAGTTCCAGACGTCTTCACTGGACCAGTGGGTCAAGGGGTTGATCTTGTAGAGCGGCTGGTCGTCGCTACCGAAGGCGGTGTCACGCTCGGCGATTTGCAGCTTGGAACGGGTGCCGGGACTCTGATCTCGTCGCTGACCGGTGACCCACACGGGCAGGCCCTTGAGGCGCTCGCGTAGGGGCGCGACCTTGCGAATGCCGCAGCATTCATGGTGACCGTCGCGGTAAAAACTGAACAGCCCCTTGTCGTTGACCAGCGCCTGAACCGCCTGTTGATCCGGAAAGCGGATGTCCAGGTCGATGGCGTAGTGCTCCCGCACCCGTTCCATAAAGGTGTAGGTCTCGGCATGGAGGCGTCCGGTATCCAGGCTGAAGACGTGAACATCTTGCTTGGGCGCGACTTTCAAGGCCAGGTCGATCAAGACCACGTCCTCGGCGCCGGAGAAGGAAATCGTCAGTTCGCCGAAGGCCTGGTAGGCGGCCTTGAGTATGTTCTTGGGGCTTGCCTGGTCGTGCTCCAGGACGAAAGCATTGGCATCGAAGGACGTCATGGCCGCCTCGCTAAGGGTTTGGCCGTTACCCTACCAAATACGCAAATGTCGCCCCCAATATCGTTTGGTTCCTATCTTATGATCCGATATAACCAGCGGCTCTTGTTGAAAAGGCTTCTTATTCTCTTTTGTTTGGCGCGGGGTGGGCGTGACCCGCGTCGAGCGCTAGCACGGCTAGCGGGGCGGGGTGTCCAGGGCCGCCATCAGGTGGCGAATCTTGTCCAGGGTCTCGGCGTATTCCGCATCGCCGTCGCTGTCGGCGACCAGCCCGCCGCCGCCCCAGATATGCAAGCGCCCGGCATCGGCCACCAGGGTGCGAATGGCGATGGAGGTATCCATGCGGCCACGCCTGTCGACATAGCCGAGACTACCGCAGTAGGCGCTGCGTCGGTCGGGTTCCAGCTCATCGATGATCTGCATCGCACGCACCTTGGGAGCGCCGGTGATCGAGCCTCCGGGAAAGGCGGCCTCGAGCAGCTTCAGCGGCGCCAGTGACGGAGCCAGATGGCCATGGACGATGCTGACCAGGTGATGGACGTTGGCGTAGCTTTCCAGGCCGCATAGCTGCGGCACCCTGACCGTGCCCGGCAGGCACACGCGGCCAAGGTCGTTACGCAGCAGATCCACGATCATGACGTTCTCGGCACGATCCTTGATGCTCTCGGACAACTCCCGGGCCAGGCGCTTGTCCTCCTCCGCCGTGGCGCCGCGGGGCCGGGTGCCCTTGATCGGGCGCGTCTCGACGATGCCGTCGAAACATTGGAGGAAACGCTCGGGAGACAGCGACAGGATGGCCTTGTCGTCCCACGCCATAAACGCCGAGAACGGCGTGGGTGTCGCCCGCCTCAGGTGCTGGTAGGCGTGCCACAGATCGCCCTCGAAGGTGGCGCTGAAGCGCTGGGCCAGGTTGATCTGGTAGCAGTCACCGGCGCGAATGTAGCGCTGGACGGCATCGAAACGGTCACGGTACGCCTCGGCCGACAGCTTGGCCTTGAAGTCGTCGGTGAGGCGGAAGTCGGCGGTCGGCGCAGGGGCAAGCTCGAGCCAGGCTTCGGCCTGCTGGCGGCGCTCGGGCGTTGCCACCAGCCAGCTCTCGCGTTGCTCGTGATCCTGAATCAGTGCCCAGTCGTAGAGGCCCAGGCGTGCCAACGGCAGATCGTTCACGGCCTGGGCGGTGCCGTTGATGGGCTCCAGGCGACGCCCCAGGTCGTAACTCCAGAAGCCGATCAAGCCACCGAGGAAGGGCAGCGAAGAGTCCATCTGTGGCAGCGGCAGGCGCTCCAGCAAGCGCTGTTGAACATCGAACAGGTTGCCCGACATCGCGCCATGGTGGCTCGCCAGGCGCGCCTGGCCATCGGCATCGACTTCCAGCGTATCGAGAGGGTCGCTGGTCAGGATGTCGTAGCGCCCGCCGGGCGCCACCGGGCCACCGCTGTCGAGGAGTACGGCACCCGGGCGAGCACGCAGCGACGCGAAGTGGTCGAGCGGATCCCGTCGGTAGGGAAAGGGATGGATGGCGAGAGTCATGGGGCGCCCTGGCAGAAACTGGCGGCCCATTCTAGGCCTGCGGGTGCGTTTTGTCCTTGCTCGGCGGGGGACGATCGTCAACGCCCCGGCGGATGGAGAAGGCGGACGGCAGCATTGTCTACAACCAATGGCTAACGGCTGCGAGAATGCGCGGTATTGACCGAGCCTTTCGGCTGTCTTACAGTCCTTTCATGCCATCATTGTCGACAATTAACATGACCACCAGCCAACAAGACATCTACGTCGCTCCCGAGGTCCGAACCCTGGCCGAGCGGGTGTTCCACCAGTTGCAAGACGCGATCGTGCGCGGTGAGCTGCCTGCCGGCAGCAAGATCACCGAGCCGGGGCTATCGAAGGCCTATGGCATCTCGCGAGGACCATTGCGCGAGGCGATGCGGCGACTCGAGGCTCATCGACTCATCGAACGCGTCCCCCATGTCGGGGCCCGTGTGGTGAAGCTGTCGATGAAGGAGCTGATGGAGCTGTTCGACGTTCGCGAGGCACTCGAGAGCATGGCGGCGCGGATTGCCGCCGAGAACATGACCGCGACGGAGATTGCGGGCCTGCGTGAGGTGCTGGCGGTGCACGAGCGTCAGTCAGACCTTGCCAGGGGCGAGGCGTACTACCAGCGCGAAGGCGATCTCGACTTCCACTATCGCATCGTCCAGGGCAGCCACAATCGCATGCTCACCGCCTTGCTGTGTGATGACCTTTATTACCTGGTGCGCATGTACCGTACTCAGTTCAGTGCCAGCGGCGCGCGGCCGCAGAAGGCCTTCGTCGAACACCATCGCATCGTAGATGCGATCGAGGCCGGCGATGCCGAGCTTGCCGAGCTTCTGATGCGCCGCCACGTCAGCGCATCGCGCGAGAACGTCGTGGCGCGCTACGCCGCCTCCCTCGAAGGACGCGACGCCCCCAGCGTCGTTACTCAGGATGCCAGCGACATCACCTGACCCCGATTGACCCCAGCGCCAACTCTAATTGCTTACTATCCCGGAACATGACCACGGAGGCCCCATGACCACTCAGACCCCAGGTGCGCGTTTTCGCGCCGCCCTCAAGGCCCAACAGCCGCTGCCCATTGTCGGCACGATCAATGCCTACACCGCCATGTTGGCCGAGCGGGTCGGTCATCAGGCCATCTATCTGTCCGGTGGCGGTGTCGCCAATGCGTCCTTTGGCCTGCCTGATCTGGGCATGACGACGATGAACGATGTGGTCGAGGATGCTCATCGCATCTGCGCCGCCACGGACCTGCCGCTGCTGGTGGACATCGATACCGGCTGGGGTGGGGCGTTCAACATCGCGCGCACGGTGAAGGAGATGCAGCGCGCCGGCGTGGCGGCGGTGCATCTGGAAGATCAGGTGGCGCAGAAGCGCTGTGGTCATCGACCCAACAAGGCCATCGTGTCGAAAGAAGAGATGGTCGATCGGGTCAAGGCCGCCGCCGATGCCCGCATCGATCCGGACTTCTACCTGATCGCGCGTACCGATGCCTTTCAGAAAGAGGGGCTGGACGCGGCCATCGAGCGTGCCAATGCCTGCATCGAGGCCGGCGCCGACGCCATCTTCGCCGAGGCGGTGCACACCCTCGACGACTACCGAGCCTTCAGCCAGCGGGTCAATGCGCCCATCCTGGCCAACATCACCGAGTTTGGCGCGACGCCGCTGTTCTCCCAGGATGAACTCAAGGGCGCCGGCTGCGCCATGGTGCTCTATCCGCTGTCGGCGTTCCGTGCCATGAATGCCGCGGCGCTCAAGGTCTACCAGAGCATTCACGACAACGGTCACCAGCGGGATGTGGTGGATACCATGCAGACCCGCGAGGAACTCTATGACTTCCTCAACTATCACGATTTCGAGCGCAAGCTCGACGCCTTGTTCGACGACAGTCAGGGCGCCTGAGAGCATCCGACGTCCTCGCTACGTTAGTGACACTAACCAGTCCTATCTCAAAGGAGACACGCCATGGCTGACAAACCGATTTCAGGGGCTGGCCTGCGCGGCCAGAGCGCCGGTTCCACCGCTCTTTGTACCGTGGGGGTCACCGGCTCCGGCTTGACCTACCGCGGCTACGACATCGAAGAGCTCGCCGAGAAGGCGCGCTTCGAGGAGGTCGCTTACCTGCTGCTCAAGGGCAAGCTGCCAAACCAGGCCGAGCTCGATGCTTACGTCACTAAGCTCAAGGGGCTGCGCGGGCTGCCCAAGGCGCTCAAGACGGTGCTCGAGCAGATTCCCCTCGACGCACATCCCATGGACGTGATGCGTACCGGCGCCTCGATGCTTGGCAATCTCGAGACCGAGGAAGACTTCGGCGAGGAGCAGGACGTATCGGACCGCCTGCTGGCGGCGCTGCCGTCGATCATCTGCTACTGGTATCGCTACAGCCACGACGGCGTGCGCATCGATACCGAGACCGATGACGACTCGGTGGGGGGCCACTTCCTGCACCTGTTGCGCGATGAGCCGGCTTCCGAGCTGCACGCCAGGGTGATGAACGTCTCGCTGATTCTCTACGCCGAGCACGAGTTCAATGCCTCGACCTTCACCGCCCGGGTGTGTGCCTCGACGCTATCCGACATGCACTCCTGTGTGACCGGCGCCATCGGCTCACTGCGCGGTCCGCTACACGGCGGCGCCAACGAGGCGGCGATGGCGATGATTCAGGACTGGCACTCGGCCGACGAAGCCGAGCGCGAGATCCTCGCGATGCTCGAGCGCAAGGACAAGATCATGGGGTTTGGCCACGCCATCTACCGTGAGTCGGATCCGCGCAATGCGATCATCAAGCAATGGTCCAAGAAGCTGTCCGATGACGTGGGGGATACGCGCCTGTATGCCGTGTCCGAGCGCGTTGAGGAGGTCATGTGGCGCGAGAAGAAACTGTTCTGCAACGCCGACTTCTTCCACGCCAGTGCCTACCATTTCATGGATATCCCGACCAAGCTGTTTACGCCGATCTTCGTCTGCTCGCGGGTGACCGGTTGGTGCGCCCACGTCTTCGAGCAGCGCGAGAATAATCGCATCATTCGTCCGAGCGCCGACTACACCGGCCCTGACCATAGCACCTGGGTGCCGATCGAAGAGCGCGCTTGAAGCGCGTGTATCGCCCCTGACCGCGGCGGCCCGCGAGAGGCCGCCGCCTTCTTTCCTATCATGGCCGCCGGGCCTCATCGGGGCGCTGGCGGCAGGACCCGTGATCGCCTGCCATGAACATCGACTATCGCAAGCCCCTGCCCGGCGCTGATCTTGACTACTTCGATACCCGGGAGGCGGTGGACGCCCTCGCCCCGGGTGCCTATGCCAGACTGCCCTACACGTCTCGGGTGCTGGCCGAGAACCTGGTGCGTCGCTGCCCGCCGGAGGACCTCACCGCGGCGCTTACGCAGATCATCGAGCGCAAGCGTGATCTCGATTTCCCCTGGTTTCCTGCCCGAGTGGTGTGTCACGACATCCTCGGCCAGACGGCGCTGGTCGACCTGGCCGGCCTGCGTGACGCCATCGCCGAGAAGGGGGGCGACCCCGCCAAGGTCAACCCGGTGGTACCGACCCAGTTGATCGTCGACCATTCCCTGGCCGTCGAACATCCAGGTTTCGAGGAAGGTGCCTTCGACAAGAACCGCGCCATCGAGGACCGTCGCAACGAGGACCGGTTTCACTTCATCAACTGGACCAAGACCGCCTTCGAGAACGTAGACGTGATTCCGCCGGGTAACGGCATCATGCACCAGATCAATCTCGAGCGGATGTCGCCGGTGATCCAGGCGCGCGCCGATGAAAACGGCAGGCGTGTCGCGTTTCCCGACACTCTCGTGGGCACCGATAGCCACACGCCTCACGTCGATGCCCTTGGCGTTATTGCGGTAGGGGTCGGTGGCCTGGAGGCCGAGAGCGTGATGCTCGGACGCGCTTCCTATATGCGCCTGCCGGACATCGTCGGCGTCGAGCTTGGTGGCAAGCCGCAACCGGGGATCACCGCCACCGATATCGTGCTGGCGCTGACCGAGTTTCTACGCGGTGAGCGTGTGGTATCGACCTATCTGGAGTTCTTCGGCGAGGGGGCTTCGCACCTGACCCTGGGGGACCGTGCAACGATCTCGAACATGACGCCGGAATACGGCGCCACCGCGGCGATGTTCTACATCGACGAGCAGACGCTTGCGTATCTGCGTCTCACCGGGCGTGAGCCGGAGCAGATCGCACTGGTCGAAACCTACGCCAAAGAGGCCGGGCTGTGGGCCGACAGCCTGGTGGACGCCGAATACGAACGGGTCCTGCGCTTCGATCTGTCCAGCGTCGAGCGTACCCTGGCCGGACCGTCGAGCCCCCATAACCGCGTCGCCACCCGGGAACTCGCCAGCCGCGGTATTGCCGGCGCCTACGAGCAGGAAGAGGGCTTGATGCCGGACGGTGCGGTGATCATCGCCGCCATTACCAGCTGCACCAACACCTCGAATCCACGCAACGTCATCGCCGCGGGGCTTTTGGCCAAGCGTGCCAACGAGCTCGGTCTGACTCGCAAACCCTGGGTCAAGACATCGCTGGCACCGGGCTCCAAGGCGGTGCAGCTGTACCTGGAAGAGGCCAATCTGCTGCCGGAGCTCGAGCAGCTTGGCTTCGGTATCGTCGGCTTCGCCTGCACCACCTGCAACGGCATGAGCGGTGCGCTGGATCCGAAGATCCAGCAGGAAGTCGTGGAGCGCGATCTTTACTCGACGGCGGTGCTGTCGGGCAACCGCAATTTCGACGGTCGTATCCACCCTTACGCCAAGCAGGCCTTCCTCGCCTCGCCGCCGCTGGTGGTGGCTTACGCCATCGCCGGCAGCATTCGTTTCGATATCGAAAAGGATGCCCTCGGTCACGACGCCGAGGGCCAGCCGATCACACTCAAGGACCTGTGGCCGGCGGACGACGAGATCGACGCGATCATCGAGGCTAGCGTGAAGCCGGATCATTTCCGCCAGGTCTACATCCCGATGTTCGAGGTCAAGGATGAGCAGGCGAGCCACACCGAGCCGCTCTACGACTGGCGCCCGATGAGTACCTATATTCGACGTCCGCCCTACTGGGAGGGAGCACTCGCCGCCGAGCGCAGCCTTTCCGGCATGCGCGCCCTCGCCGTGCTGGGTGACAACATCACCACCGATCACCTGTCGCCGTCCAACGCTATCCTTGCCAGCAGCGCGGCCGGCGAATACCTGGCCAAGATGGGCCTGCCAGAAGAGGACTTCAATTCCTACGCCACCCATCGCGGCGACCACCTGACCGCGCAGCGTGCGACCTTTGCCAACCCCAAGTTGATCAATGAAATGGCCGTCGTCGATGGCACCGTGACCCAAGGATCGCTGGCGCGACTCGAGCCCGAGGGCACGGTCATGCGCATGTGGGAGGCCATCGAGGCGTACATGGAGCGCAAGCAGCCGCTGATCGTGATTGCCGGCGCCGACTATGGCCAGGGGTCGTCCCGGGACTGGGCGGCCAAGGGCGTCAGGCTCGCCGGTGTCGAGGCCATCGTGGCGGAAGGCTTCGAGCGCATTCACCGCACCAACCTGATCGGCATGGGCGTGCTGCCGCTGCAGTTTGAAGAGGGCACCACGCGCCAGACCCTGGCCATCGACGGCAGCGAGACCTTCGATGTCGAAGGCGATATTCAACCCGGCAAGATGTTGACGCTGACGATAGTGCGTCGCGACGGCGAGCGCGTCAGTGTGCCGGTGCTGTGTCGTCTTGACACCTTCGAGGAGCTCTCGATCTATTCGGCGGGCGGTGTGCTGCAGCGCTTCGCCCAGGACTTTCTCGAATCGGAGGTGGCGTGATGGCGACGACGGTGTATCCACCCCAACTCCGGATCCCCGCCACTTATATGCGTGGCGGCACCAGCAAGGGCGTGTTCTTTCGCCTGGAGGACCTTCCCGAAGCGGCGCAGGCCCCAGGCCCCGAGCGTGACGCGCTGCTCATGCGCATCGTCGGCAGCCCCGATCCCTATGCCAAGCACACCGATGGCATGGGCGGCGCCACCTCCAGCACCAGCAAGGTGGTCATCGTGTGCAAGAGCGACAGGCCCGGCCACGACGTCGACTATCTGTTTGGCCAGGTCGCCATCGACAAGGCCTTCGTCGATTGGAGCGGCAACTGCGGCAACCTGTCCTCGGCGGTGGGCCCCTTCGCCATCGAGAGCGGCCTGATCGATCCCGAGCGACTGGGGCAGGGCAGTGAGGTCGAAGTGCGCATCTGGCAGGCCAACATCGCCAAGACCATCGTTTCCCGAGTGCCGATCAATGACGGTCGGGTTCAGGAAACGGGCGATTTCGAGCTCGATGGCGTGACCTTTCCGGCCGCCGAAGTGCAGCTTGCCTTTGTCGATCCGGCCGATGGTGAGGGCAGCATGTTCCCGACAGGGTCCGTGGTCGATGAACTTGAGGTGCCTCCCGGTGTGGTCCCCGAGGGACGTATCCGAGCCACCCTGATCAACGCCGGCATTCCGACGATCTTCGTCGATGCCGGTGACCTGGGCTACAGCGGCGCCGAGCTGCAGGATGACATCAACGCCGATCCTGAGGCGCTCGCTCGGCTCGAGCTATTGCGCGCGCATGGTGCGCTGCGCATGGGGTTGATATCGCGTCTGGAGGACGCCGAAGCTCGCCAGCACACGCCCAAGATCGCGTTCGTTGCGCCGCCCAGGGACTACCAGGCGTCCAGTGGCAAGGCGATCTCGGCGAGCGATATCGACCTGCTGGTCCGCGCCATGTCCATGGGCAAGTTGCATCACGCCATGATGGGGACCGCGGCGGTGGCTATCGGCGTCGCCGCGGCAGTGCCGGGCACCCTGGTCAACCTGGCCGCGGGCGGGGGGGCGGCCGAAGGTGAGACCACGCCGCGCACCTCGGTGGTGTTCGGTCATCCGTCCGGCTCCCTGCGGGTGGGTGCTGCGGCGACGCAAGTGGACGGTGAATGGGTGGCGACCGAGGCCACCATGAGCCGCAGCGCCAGAATCCTGATGGAGGGGCGAGTCAGGGTGCCGGCGCCGACCCCGGCGTGAGGTCGCCGCGAACACGGCCATCATGACCGAGTCAGCGGCGCTGCGATCCCTGGTCGAGGCGCCGATCTGAATGGCGACCGAGATAGGTGTCAAGAGTTGGCGCCAGAGCAAGCCGAGCACGATACTGAAGTTGAAGCCATGACAGGACGCCGCCGCAAGGCGGCGTCGTCGCAATTCCATGTGCGAAGGAGGGCAGCATGAGCACCGTCGAAGCCAATGTGCGACCGGATTACGACAGCGAACTGCAGCAGATCGCCGACTACATGCTCACGACGCCGATTGACAGTGCCGAGGCGCGGGACACCGCGCGCTATTGTCTGATGGACACGCTCGGCTGCGGACTGCTGGCGCTACGATTTCCCGAGTGCACCAAGCATCTGGGGCCGATGGTTCCCGGCACGATGGTGCCGCATGGGGCCAGGGTGCCGGGGACGGCCTTTTGTCTGGACCCGGTCAAGGCGGCATTCGATATCGGCACCATCGTGCGCTGGCTCGATTACAACGACACCTGGCTCGCCGCCGAGTGGGGCCACCCGTCGGATAACCTGGGCGGCATTCTGGCCGTGGCCGATCATCTTTCCCAGCAGCGCGTCGCCGAAAACGACACGCCCCTGACCATGGGCGATGTGCTGGATGCCATGATCCGCGCCCACGAGATCCAGGGCGTGCTGGCATTGGATAACTCCTTTAACCGCGTCGGCCTGGATCACGTGGTACTGGTCAAGGTGGCGACCACCGCCGCGGTGGCGAAGCTTATGGGGGCGAGCCGCGAGCAGATGCTCTCGGCGCTTTCCCATGCCTGGGTCGACGGGCAGAGTCTGCGCACGTATCGCCACGCGCCGAATGCGGGGTCACGCAAGAGTTGGGCGGCGGGTGATGCCACCTCCCGGGGAGTGCGCCTGGTGGATATCGCCATGCGTGGCGAAATGGGGGTCCCCGGCGCGCTGTCGGCGCCGCAGTGGGGGTTTTATGATGTTGCCTTCAGTCATACCAACAAGGACCTGGCGACTAAGCCCGACGACCAGCGCCGATTCCGCTTCCAGCGCGAATACGGCAGTTACGTGATGGAGAACATCCTGTTCAAGCTGTCGTTCCCGGCCGAGTTCCATGCCCAGACGGCTTGCGAGGCAGCCGTCACTCTTCATCCCGAGGTCAAGGATCGGCTGGCCGAGGTGGAGCGCATCGAGCTGACCACCCACGAGTCGGCCATCCGCATCATTTCCAAGCAAGGAGCGCTTGCCAATCCAGCCGATCGTGATCACTGCCTGCAGTACATGACCGCGGTGCCGTTGATGCTTGGTCATCTCGATGCCGAGCACTACGAAGATGCCTTTCACGAGGCGCACCCGATGATCGATGAGCTACGCCAGAAGATGGTAGTCATCGAGGATGCGGACTACAGCCGCGACTACCTGGACCCCGACAAGCGCTCCATTGCCAATGCTATTCAGGTGTTCTTCAGCGATGGCAGCGCCAGCGACAAGGTCGCGGTCGAATACCCCATAGGCCATCGCCGGCGTCGAGAGCAGGGTATCCCGGTGCTGGTCGAGAAATTCAAGCGCCACCTTGGCACCCGTTTTCCTCGTGGTCGCTGTGACGAGATCATGGCGCTGTGCCAAGACCAGGAAGGCCTCGAAGCACTACCCGTCCATCGCTTTGTGGAACGCTTCGTCATCTGACGAAAGAGTGTCGGAGCGTTGCCTTGGCCCGCATGGCATGGGCGCTGCGGTCCAGGCGCGAAGGGGCGGTGCTGTGGGCTGTGTGGTGGGCAGGGCTGAGGGCAGGCAGAGGTCTGGGCTGTGGACAGAGCGTTGCGAGGGCAGCGAGGTCTTAGCCAATAGTCGAACTTTTTTTGCAAAAATGCTTGCGAGGGCGCCGCTGAAGCCGTAAAGTACGCATCCGCTGCCGGCAACGAGCAAACGTTGCCTGCGGTGATTGGTGGTTCAGGTGGTTGATTTCAAATGACTTTTTAAGTCGCTTCGAAAAATCACCGCTTGACTTCGCAGGCTGCTTCGGTAGAATGCGCACCACTGAAACGGAGGGTCGCCATACGCTGCCAAGCATCGCATGACGAACCAGCTTCTTCCCCATGCAGCACGGGGTTGACGAAACGCTCCGCTTCTGTAGAATACGCCTTCCTCGCAGGGCGCTGGGTCAGCCGGAACGGCTCTCGCAGCAAGCGAGACGCGCATCATCGATTGTGGTGCGCCGCTCTTTAACAATTGATCAGGTAATTCATGTGGGCGCTTGCCGATGAGTCAGTGACGAAGTCACTGAAATATCAAGGCAAGCGACTCGT